>CAZQUR010000090.1:0-10841 GCA_964596535.1 uncultured Desulfobacteraceae bacterium | reverse complement strand
CGATTTTGGTAACCGCTGTCATTGCGTGCGGAGGCGTCATCGGATCGCGCATCTTAGCGGATTCTCCCCTTGCCTTGTCAATGAAAATCCGGGAATAGGCCGTCTTGATCCCGGTGTATCGGGTTTTTCCCCTTGAAATGAGAACGCGTTTTCCGTAAGATACGCCTTATGGGGCATGTTTTTGACTTTCAGGATGCTCGGGCGTACAAGGCGTGGGTATCGGATCCGAAAAACCGGTCCACACTGGAGCATCAAATCCGGGTGATCCTTGACTTGCTCAGGCCCCTTCCCGGAGAAACCCTTCTCGATATCGGGTGCGGCACCGGATTACACCTGTCCTTATTTGCGGAGCAGAACCTCCATGTCACGGGGATCGATCCTTCCCCGTACATGCTCGATGTCGCTTCTCAGACCCTGGGGAACCGGGGAGATCTGCACCGGGGGGTTGCCGAAGACCTTCCCTTTGATGATAATGCGTTCCATTATGCGTGCCTGGTCACTACCCTCGAGTTCGTGGAGATCCCTGAAAAGGCCCTCGAAGAAGCCTTCCGGGTGGCCAAAAACCGCGTGATGATCGGTGTATTGAACCGGTATGCCCTCAAAGGCCTGAAACGCCGCATCCAGGGGATTTTTACCCCCAGCATTTACAATCGGGCCCGTTTTTTCAGTGTCTGGGAGATCAAGCGAATGATCTTCTCCCTTTTGGGGAAAGTCCCCGTATCATGGCGGACCGTATGTGAACTTCCGATTGCCTCAGGGCCGATGGCTAGCCGGATCGAAGCCTCCTCCATGATCCGCCGGTGCCCATTCGGGGCCTTTGTCGCCGTCTCGGTGACCCTGTCCCCCCGTTTTCGGGCCCGCCCCCTCCCCCTGGAGTATGGCCCCAAGCGCACCGCCACGCCACTGGCAGGATAAGATCCATGGAAGCCCTTTTTTACGAAAAGACGGCGGATAAAACATCGGTGAAATGCGGCCTTTGCAATCATCGGTGTCTCATCGGCGACGGCAAGCGCGGCATCTGCGGTGTTCGCGAAAACGAATCCGGTGTGTTGAAAACCCGGGTCTACGGAAAGCTCATCGCCCGAAACGCGGATCCCGTCGAGAAGAAACCCCTTTTCCATTTTCTGCCCGGCACCCTGTCCTATTCCATCGCCACCCCGGGGTGCAATTTCAAGTGCGATTTTTGTCAGAACGCCGACATCTCCCAGATGCCTTTAGCGCGGGGAGGGACGATTCCCGGGAAGAAGACGAGCCCCCGGGAAGTGGTGGATGCCGCCCGTCAGACCGGATGTGCGAGTATCGCCTACACCTACACGGAACCCACCATCTACTTTGAATTTGCATACGATACGGCCCGGCTGGCCGCCGAGAAAGGGCTGAAAAACGTCTTTGTCACCAACGGATATATGACCCGGGAAGCCCTGGACCGGATCCATCCCGTCCTGGACGCGGCCAACGTGGACCTCAAGGCGTTTCGGGACGCTTTTTACAAAGAACACTGCGGCGCCCGGCTCGAGCCTGTCAAAGAAAACCTGGTCCACATGAAGAAAAAGGGCATCTTCGTGGAGGTGACCACCCTGTTGATCCCGGGCCTCAACGACGATCCCGGAGAGTTAAAGGAAATGGCCGCCTTTCTGGCGAAATCTCTCGGCCCGGGAACGCCGTGGCACATCAGCCGGTTTCATCCCACCTATCGGCTCACGGACCGCCCCGCCACCCCGGTGCAGACACTCACCCGGGCCCGGCAGATCGGCATCGACGCCGGCTTGAAATACGTTTATCTGGGAAACGTCCCCGGCCGGAACGGGGAAAAGACCTTCTGCCCGTCATGCAGGGCCCTGCTCATCGATCGGCGGGGGTTTTTCGTGAACAAAAACTCCCTCGACACCGGGCGCTGTCCCCAATGCGATACGGTGATCGAAGGGGTCTGGGACTGACCGGCCCCCGATCTTTTATCCCAATCCCGCCTCATAACAGCGGCGCTCCACGTACGTGCCGGTCTTCGTATCATATACCGCTTCGTTTTCATGGATATACTTGGTGCCGCCCTCCCAGGCGCCGCAGGCCGGCACCACCGTATCCCCCAGTGAAAACTTCTTCCCGCAGGCCGGGCATCCTTCGGCGTTGAGGGTGTTGACCATTTCGAGGCCGAGCATCATTTTTGCTGTTTTTTCCATCGTTCGCCTCCCTGAAGGCAAAAAACGTCTTTGTCAATCTATTTTCACCCTCACCCCAACCCTCTCCCTCAAGAGAGAGGGAATGATAGTAAGGATCTCCCTCAAGAGAGAGGGAGATTTCGGGTTTTTACGATTCCATCAATATTGGTCCGCGCGCGGGAACCTCCGAAAGAGCGTCTTTCCCGGAACTTACTCCGGGATGTTCGGCATGCGCGTTAATTTTCCCTCATAATTTCTTAAGGTATATTCTTTTTCGTCTTTGTCGACCATGTAGTAGTCGGGCATCAGCGGAATCTTTCCGATGTTGGTGGCGATGACGTACATGGGCTGTGCCAGGCCCGTGGTGTGGCCGCGGATGGCGTCCCGGATGAGTTCGGCGCCCTTTTCCACCGGTGTCCGGAAATGGTCGATCCCCGGGGCCGGCTCGCAATAAAAGACATAATAGGGCCGGATGCGGATGGACAACAGCTTCTGATGCAGGGCTTTAAAGGTTTCGACGTCATCATTGATCCCTTTGAGTAACACCGCCTGGTTGCCCACGTTGACCCCGCAGCGCAGCAGATCATAGACCGCCCGGGCCGTTTCTTGTGTGATTTCCCTGGGATGGTTGCACTGGGTATTGACCCAGATGGGCACTCTATGAAAGCCCTCCAGTACGCGTTGGAGTCCCGCCGTGATCCGCTGGGGTAAAACAACAGGGGTGCGGGTGCCGAATCGGATCATTTCAATGTGCGGGATTTCACGGAGCTTGCGGATCAAATAATCGATCTTGTCATCCGAAAGGATAAACGGATCCCCGCCGGTGATCAGCACATCCCGAATTTCTTCATGCTCTGTGATCCACCGGAGGCCTTCCTCCACATCCATGCGCAGTTTCAGATCCCGATCCACCACCAGTTCTTTTCGAAAGCAATGACGGCAATAGTTGGCGCACATGTCGGTGACGGTGAAGGCAATGCGGTCATGGTATTGCCGGGCGATGCTGTCCGGACGGATCTCTCCGGTATCCCGGTTTTCCTTCCAAATGAGATAATTGGGGATTCCGTGGACGTTTTCTTTTTCCTTCAGGGAAGGAATCACCTGCTTTCGAATGGGACAACCGGGATCGTCGCGATCCATCAGGGATACAAAATACGGGGTGGATCCCCACCGCGTCTTGGAGGCGACAATGGCGTTTTCCTCTTCGGCCGTGACGTTGATCATGGTTTTGAGTCGATCCAGGGTATCGACGCTTTCTTGAAGCTGTTCCATCCATGCTTCCATTTGATCCATTCCTTTCTATACGTTCAAATACATTCGGTGTTCCAGGGGGGTGACACAAGTGCGGTGCAATTCCCATTCCCGGGTTTTCACCGCCATATAGTTTTCAAAGACCCGTTCGCCGAGCACCTCTTTTAGAAACCGGCTCCGCTCGGCCTCCATGAGGGCTTCGAACAGGGACCGGGGTAAAAACCGTCGATTGTAGACCCGTTTTTGATACGCTTTTTTATAGGTGCTCCCCGTATCGGGTTTCCCGCAGTCCCGTTTTTCCTTGATGCCGCGCATCCCCATGGCGATCAAAACCGCCACCTGCAGGTAAACATTCCCGGCCGGGTCCGGGTTCCTCAGTTCGATCCGGGTGCTCCGGGGCGCCTCGCAGCGGGGAATCCGAACCATGGAACTCCGGTTGGCGTACCCCCACCCCCGGATAACGGGGGCTTCCCGCTCGATGACATAGGCCTTATAGGAATTGTTCGTGGACGCCATGACGACGGAGGCTTCCCTGGCGTATTCCAATATCCCGCCGATGAACCGCCGGGCAAGGGGGCTGAGATCAAAAGGGGCGCCTTTTTCGTAAAAAAGATTCTTCCCTTTATGATCCTGCATGGACAGGTGCACATGGAACGCATTCCGGTTGAAGTGGTCAAAGGGTTTGGGCATGAAAGACGCATGAAACCCCATTTCAGAAGCAATCGTATGGATGACGTGGTTGACCAGTACTGTCCTGTCGGCGGCCCACAGGGGTGCGGCGGGCTCCAGGTTGATTTCGTGCTGGGACGCGGTGACTTCATGGTGTGTCTTTTCGAATTCGATGCCGCATCTTTTCAAGGTATCGACAATGCGCTGCCGGACCGGTTCGCCCTTGTCATGGGGAGCGGACTGAAAATATCCGGCGGCATCGGAATGGACGGGGGCTTCCCGGCGTTCGTTTGACAGGAGGAAAAATTCGTGTTCCGGACCGATGGTGAATCGATACCCATGATCCGCCTCGGCTTCGTTCAGGACCTTTTCCAAAACGGCCCGGGGATCCGCCTGGGACCGTATCTCCGGTGCATTGTAAATTTTTCCCGCAAAAAATCCAACGGTCCCGTCGGCAAAAGGGAGCCTTTTGAAGCTGGACGGATCCGGAAACAGCAGCCGGTCGCTGTTTTCGACCCGCGCATACCCGGCGATGGAACTGCCGTCGAATCCGATGCCGTTTTCCAGGATGCTTTCAATGCGCTGCAGGTTGAAAGACAGGCTCATGATACGGCCGTTGATATCCGTAAAAAAAATTTTTGCCACATCGATGTCTTTTAACTGTGTCTTCAGGGTCATCGTGGGTTCCAGTCATTTCAAAAAAATTGCAAGGTGAGATTTGATACCCCGCCGGCAACCGACCGCCATTTTCCGGCGGCATGCCTGTCCTCGCGCAAGCGGGATAAAATGCCGCCTTACAATCGTTTTGTCCTCTGACATCTTCTAAGCGACATCACCGTGTTTCCTTGTGACAAACCACCGTTCAAGCCGGGGTGCGCCGCTGATAATCTTTTTGCCACACTGGAAATGATCAATTGATAATACCGGACGTCTGTTATCGATGCGTTTGATAATACCGGGCGGCACCGGAATGAAAGGGGATTTCCATGGAGTATTCCCCGACCGCTTCGGGGGGCGCCGGGGACAAGGCCGGATGCGCGCTTCGGAGGCGTTCGGAATTGTTGTACAACGCCGTTACGATCCCAAGGGCGACCGTTTCATTCAGTTCTTCCGTCGTCACCAGCATCCCCTGGATCCCGAACGTTTCCACTGCGTCGCCTTGCCCGGAATAGGTCCCCGCGTCGATAACCATTTTGGAATACGCCGGATGCGACGCGACCCGGCGTTGAATATCCGCATCATTCATGGGGATGAAGCGCGAGGCGCAAAGCTGCAACAACTGTTTGAGAGCGGCATTGGGGTGCACCCCGATGGTGACCATCGCCTGGACCGTGCCATGGCAAAAGGCCATGGCATCCTGGCCCTGGGAATCGGGCAATTCCCCCACAAGGGAAAAATCGTTTCGGGTCCATCCTTTGGCGGCGAACAATATATCCGCAGCCCCGCGATTCGCGGATCCCGGGGCGCCGATATTGATCCGCTTTTTCTTCAGATCATCCAGTACACGGATGCCGGCGTCTTTTCTGACCACCAATGTCAAGGGCAGTTCATACAACGGACAGAGTATCCGCAGATTATCAAAAGGGATATCCATGTATCGAAAACGCCCCTCTTGCCGAAAGGCGTCAAAAAGCGTACGGGAATCCACCAAGACGACATCCAGGGACCCGGTTCTCAGATTGGTGAGCATGTGCACCGGATCAGGGGCCGGGACCCCTGTGCACGTCACCCCTTTGATCTCCCGATTGATGACCCGCGAAACCTTACGCCCCGCAAAATAAGAAAAAGTTCCGGGACCGTCGGTACCCAGGAGCAAATCCTTTCCCCACGCGCCTTGAATGCCCGTACCGTGAAACGCAGCAAAGGCAACGGCGACAAGGCCGGTGAGAAAAAGACGCTGTAAACGGGTTGTTTTTGCAGGCTTTCGGGTACGCATCATTTCTTCCCTTCCATCAGGAACATGGGTATGGAGCGATCACGAGCCTTGCATATTTCTCAAACGCAACACCGAACAATCGGCGTGATCGGCGACCCGTTGGGTACAGGAGCGGCTGAATACCTCATTGATTTCCCGGTGTCGATTATGATACACGATAATCAGGTCCGCCCCCCACTCGGCCGCCTCTTTCAGAATCTCCTCCCAATTCTTCCCGATCCGGATGTGATACGTTACTTCTTCTTTACACGTCTTTTGGATGAAGTCTTCCAGGGAGGCTTTGCATTGATCGTAGATTTCTTTTTGCAGCTGCTCGGAAACAAAGGAGGCGACGATGGGCATACCGAACCCCGGCATCACGGTCAGGAGCCGTATTTCCGCCTTGCAGCACGCGGCGATCTCTTCGGCCTTGCGGTATACGGCCGCGGCGGCTTCTGAATGATCGATATCCACGGGCACGAGGATTTTCATAAAGGGCGACGGGTGTTGATCGTTCATCTCTTTCTTCCTTCATGACGGATTTCGTCTTGCCGGATGCGTATCCCTTCATCCGGCAGCGGCCGCTGCAGCGGCCGCTTGTTTTCTCAAACGGCCGCGCTGGAGCCAGTAGATGAAGGCCAGCAGGACGATGGCCGGAATAAACATGATCTGTTTCGGGGAGCGGTCATTGGGCACCAGGATGTTGAGGATCTCCTGATCGAAATCGATGCCGGCTTTTTCCGCCGGGCTGGCAAACGAGACGATATCCACCAGGACCTTCCCCGCTTCGGTTCGGGTTTCAAAGCCCATGGTCGAAAGCCGTTCTTTTCCGGTAGCCGCGTCCCCGACTTGTAATACCACCACCTTGGAATACTCGGTGCCGTCGAATTTATGCCCCTTGACCCACATAGCCAACTGGGTGCCGGGGGATACTTCCGCCACGATCTGTTCGAGCCGGGCCGGCGGCGCCTTCGTAAACTCCGGATATACCATGTCCCACCAGAATCCGGGCCGCAGGAGGGTAAAGGTCACCAAAAGCAGCGCGGCACTCTCCCACAGCCGGCTCTTCGTCAGCCAGAACCCCCGGGTTGCGGCGGCGAACATGAGCATGGCAAGGATGGCCGCCGCCACCACGATGATAAAATGAAACCACGTGCCGATGCCGATCATCAAGAGTTCGTTGTTGAAAATAAACAGAAAGGGCAATACCGCCGTCCGAATGTCGTAGCCGAATCCCTGGATCCCGGTGCGGATCGGATCCCCCCCTGAAATCCCCGACGCGGCGAAGGCCGCCAGCCCCACCGGCGGGGTGTCGTCCGCCAGGATCCCGAAGTAAAAGACGAACATGTGCACCGCAATCAGCGGCACGACCAACCCGTTTTCCGCGCCCAAGTTGACGATGACCGGGGCCATGAGGGTCGATACCACGATATAATTGGCCGTGGTGGGAAGCCCCATCCCGAGCATGAGGCTGATCACGGCCGTAAAAAACAGGATCAGGATCAGGTTTCCGCCGGAAATGAACTCCACAAACTGGGTCATGACCAGGCCGATGCCGGTGAGGGTCACCGTCCCCACCACGATACCGGCCGCCGCCGTGGCCACGCCGATACCGATCATGTTCCGGGCGCCGCTGACCATACCGGTGATTAAATCGGCCAGTCCCCGCTTGAAGGCAAACTCGTCGCCCGTGGCCTTCCGGAAGACCCCCTTCAGAGGCCGCTGGGTCACCACGACGAAGATCAGAAGTACGGTGGCCCAGAAGGCGGACAACGACGGAGAAAGGCGCTCCACCACCAGGCACCACATGAGCACCACGATGGGCAGCAGAAAAAAGTAGCCGGCCTGGGCGGTGGCCCCCAACGGGGGAAGCTTTTCCATTTTGTGGCTGGCCTCCAGCTCGGGCACCTTGCAGGCATACCAGATGAGCAGCAGGTAGGCCCCGAAGATGATGACGGCCACGATGTACTTGGCCGCACCGCCGGTTGCAATCTTGATCCAGCCGATGCCGTAATAGGTGGCCCCCGCCATGACGATGAGAAAGAGGATCGTCATGACGAACATGAGCATCGTTTGGGGAAACGACCGGGTCACAAGCTTAGGCAGCCCCTTGAGTCCCATCTTGCAGGCTTCGAGATGCACCAGGTAGACCAGGGCGATGTAGGAAATGGAGGCCGGCAAAAAGGCGTGTTTGATGACATCAATGTAGGAAATGCCCACGTATTCCACCATTAGAAAGGCGGCGGCCCCCATCACCGGGGGCATCAACTGCCCGTTGGTGGAAGCGGCCACCTCCACCGCCCCGGCCTTTTCGGCCGGAAATCCGACCTTTTTCATGAGCGGGATGGTGAAGGTGCCGGTGGTGACCACGTTGGCAATGGAGGATCCGGAAACCAGGCCGGTCATCCCCGAAGCGACCACCGCCGCTTTTGCCGGACCCCCGCGCAGGTGCCCCAGGCCGGCAAACGCCACCCGGATGAAATAATTCCCGGCGCCGGCGGTCTCCAGAAGGGAACCGAAGAGAACGAACATGAAGACCATGCTGGTGGAAACCCCCAGGGCGACCCCGTAAACGCCCTCGGTGGACAACCAGTAATGGGACATTCCCTTGGACAGGCTGGCCCCCTTGTGGGAGATGACATCGGGCATGTAGGCCCCGCCGAACGTATAGACGATGAAAATGCCGGCTACCACCATCAACGGCGGTCCCAGGGCCCGGCGGGTGGCCTCCAGGAGAAAAACCATGCCGGCCACCCCCACCACCAGGTCGAGGGTGGTGGGATTCCCCGGCCGGTCGGAAAGTCCCTCATAGAAAATAAGGAGATATGCCGCGCAAAAGGCGGCCAAGAGTGCCACGGCCCAGTCCTGGACCGGAATGGTGTTTTTCGGTGACGATTTAAATGTGGGATAAGCCGTGTAGGCCAGGAACATGGCGAAGGCCAAATGAATCGCCCGGGCCTCGGTGGAGTTGAAGACAAGAATATTGAATATGAAGGGAAGGGGGGAGGCATACCAGAGTTGAAAAAGACTCCAGGCCAGCGGTACGAAAAACAGGATGTTTTTGGGAATGGCGCCGGTGGGATTGCGGGCACCCGATTCCACCGCTTCCACGATCTCCCGGGCGTTAATCCCGGATTTCTCGCGCAATGCCGATTCGGTCATTACGGGGGTCCTTCACCATGAGGGGGACGGCCACATGCTCGATGGCCCTTGGAATATGCGGATCTCATCCTTGTTTACGGGCGTTGTTCCCGCCGCACGGGTGGAGCCCTCCCGCCCTGAAAGGCGGGGCTCCCCGGTAAAGAATACGCCCATTTTAAAATCGCTTCCCATAACCCCGCCATAAAATGCAGGGTGTGCGGGAAGCGTCCCGGTCAAAAAAACGAAAACGTGCGCCGCCCGGAAGCGGCGCACTTTTTCGGATACATCTACATCAAGCCGGCCTCTTTATAGTATTTGAGCGCACCGGGATGAAGCGGTGCCGAAAGACCGTCTTTGATCATTTCCTCTTTTTTCAGAACCCCGAAGGCCGGGTGCAGCTTCTTGAAATCTTCGAAATTTTCGAAGACCGCCTTCACCACGTTGTAGATGATTTCTTCGGGAACTTTGGCGGACGACACAAAGGTGGCCCCGACGCCGAAGGTTTTGACGTCCTGGTCGGTGCCCCGATACATGCCGCCCGGAATGGTGGCCCCGCGGTAGTAGCTGTTTTCCTCGACCAGTTTCGCCACCTTCGGTCCGATGACGTTCACGAGCAGCGAGTCACAGGTGGTGGTGGCCTCCTTGATGGACCCGCTGGGATGCCCCACGGTGAAGACAAAGGCATCAATTTTGTTGTCGCACAGGGCCTGGGACTGTTCGGCGGACTTGAGTTCGGAAGCCAGCTTGAAGGTTTCCTTGGTCCATCCGTAGGCTTCCATCAGGACTTCCATGGTGCCGCGCTGTCCTGAACCGGGATTCCCGATGTTGACGCGCTTCCCTTTGATATCTTCAAAGTTCTTGATCCCGGAATCGGCACGGGCGACCACGGTGAACGGCTCCGGGTGAACGGAAAAGACGGCCCGCAGGTCCTTGTTCGGACCCTGTTCCTTGAACTTGCTGGTGCCGTTGTAGGCGTGGTACTGCCAGTCGGACTGGCAGACACCCATGTCCAGTTCCCCGGCGGCGATGGCGTTCAGGTTGTAAACCGAACCTCCCGTGCTTTCCACGGTGCAGCGGATGCCGTGCTCGGCTCGATTCTTATTGACGAGGCGGCAGATGGCGCCGCCGGTGGGATAATAGACCCCCGTGACCCCCCCTGTACCGATGGTCACGAACTTGTCCTGGGCGTGAACGGGCGCCGGGGAAATTCCCATCATGACCACAAAACCGACGAGCATGAAGATGGTGACAAATAGGCTTTTTCTCATAGAAACCTCCTTTTCATGTTAAGATGTTGTTCTTTCAGGCAGGCCATACGGTCCTGCTTATCCATCCCTCCTTTCCATCTCGAGACCTTTGCAAAAAGGGGCGTGTTGCAAAGGTCTCATCTCCTGTTTCAAAAACCGTATCGAAGACAGATAACAAAAGCCGGGCGGAAACGCAACCCTTTTTTCATTAATATTTATATAATACATATAATATAGTATTATTGTCTCTTTCGGGGATTGGGAGAAAAACCCTCGCCTTTAGGCGAAGACTTCAGTTTGATTTTTTCGGTCAAAGGATTCAAGGGGTCAAGGGGTCAAGGATTCAAGGGGTCAAGGATTCAAGGGGTCAAGGGGTCAAGGATTCAAGGGGTCAAGGGGTCAAGGGGTCAAGGGGTCAAGGGGTCAAGGATTCAAGGGGTCAAGGGGTCAAGGGGTCAAGGG
>CAZQUR010000089.1:0-10978 GCA_964596535.1 uncultured Desulfobacteraceae bacterium | reverse complement strand
TTCAAAACCTGTTTCCTTTTTCACAAATCCCATGTCTTTGTCCATAAGGAAAAAAAATCACTTGACCCGCCCGGTCCGAACGCCTATTATTCGAAATATGTCGAACAATCGAGATTATAACATCGAACGGTTCGCGGAAATCTTCAAGGCCCTTTCCAATCCGAATCGGCTGAAGATTTTTTTGCGGCTGGTCACCTGCTGCCCTCCGGGAACGATCATGAACATCGACCCGGATCACTGCGAAAAAGGGTGCGCCTGTGTCGGAGAGTTGGGGCAGGATCTGGAGATCGTACCCTCGACCTTGTCCCATCATATCAAGGAACTGCGCCGGGCCGGGCTGATCCGCATGCAGCGGCGGGGACAAAAAATCGACTGCTTCATCGATCCGGAGACCTTCCAGGCGGTGAAAAACTTTTTTTCGTAAAAAGAATGGAGCTTTTTTTCAGTCGCGAATTTCGATATTTTTCGAAACTTCATATCATTTTGAACAAAAACGATAAACGAAGAACACCCAAAGGAGGAACCCATGTCTGTTCAGGATCCGGAAAAAGTACGCCAAAGCGTTCGAGAAAAGTACGGCCGGATCGCCGGCCATAAAAAAACGGGATGCGGGATAGATCCGGCACCGTCTTGCTGTGGTACCCCCGGTGACTTTTTAACGGGACACCCGGGGACATCCTGCTGCGGGAATCCGGAAGTAAGCCCGGAACAACTGTCCCAACTGATGGGGTATACGAATGAAGCGTTGATCGGCGTTCCGGAAGGCGCCAACATGGGATTGGGCTGCGGAAATCCCCTGGCCCTGGCCTCCCTGAAACCCGGGGAAACGGTCCTGGACCTGGGTGCCGGCGGCGGATTCGATGCCTTCCTGGCGGCCCGGCAGGTGGGGGAGACCGGGCATGTGATCGGGGTGGACATGACCCCTGAAATGGTCTCCAAGGCCCGGGGCAACGCCGAAAAAGCAAGAGTCAAAAACGTCGAATTCCGCCTGGGGGAGATCGAACATCTCCCCGTGGCCGACAATACGGTGGACATTATTTTGTCCAACTGCGTGATCAATCTTTCCCCGGACAAGGCCGCGGTCTTCAAGGAAGCCTTCCGGGTACTCAAACCGGGAGGGCGCCTGGCGGTTTCGGATGTGGTGGCGACGGCGGAACTTCCCGATGAAATCCGAAACGACATGGCCCTGGTGGCCTCCTGCATCGGCGGTGCCGCCACAATAGAGGCGCTCCAGGTGATGCTCGCCGGCGCCGGGTTCGAAAAGATCCGGATCACCCCCAAGGCACAAAGCCGGGAACTCATCCGCCAGTGGGATCCGGATTCCGACGACGCCATCGCCGATTATGTGGTCTCGGCCTATATCGAGGCGGTAAAACCTGCTGGGAATTAAATCAAAGGTTTTTTAAACGAAAAAAGGAAGTTCGCAGATTCAACGGCGAACCCCCTTGCTTTTCCTGGTGCCGGAGGCCGGAATCGAACCGGCACGGACCCAAGGTCCACTGGATTTTGAGTCCAGCGCGTCTACCAGTTTCACCACTCCGGCACAGGATCCCTTATAAAAAGCAAACAGCGCGTTGTCAAGGCGATTGCGGCGATTCGCCGGGTTTTGGATTCAGGGCGGAAAAGATGTCCGAAGCCAAAACGGCCCCTTCCCGGAGGATCCGGGGGGGATCACACGTGACGTCAAGGACCGTGGATCCGGCGCCGTCTTTCAAGGGGCCGGCATCCAGGATGAGGTCCACGGCATCCCGGATGCCGGGATCCAGCTCGGAGACCCGAGATGCGCCGGGGCGGCCGGAGCGGTTGGCGGAGGTGCCGGTGACCGGCCGTCCCAAGGCGGCGGCGAGGCGTGCGGCCACGGGGTGCCCGGCCAGCCGGACCCCGATTTTCCCGGTTCCGGCGGTCAGGCCTTCCGGAAGGCTTGGCCGGGCATGAAAGACCAGGGTCAGTCTTCCGGGCCAAAAGCGGTGGATCAAATGCCTGGCGGCTTCCGGAACGTCGATGACCAGGGAACCGAGTTGACCAAGGTCATGAATCAATACCAGGACGGGTTTTCCGGCAGGCCTTCCCTTGATTCGAAAAAGTTTTTCCACCGCCGTTTCGTTGAAGGCATCCACTCCCAGGCCGTACAGGGACCGGGTGGGGAAGACGATGACGCCTCCTGCCGAAAGGACGCCCGCCGCCTTGGAAAAGATCTCCGGCGCGGGACTTTCGGGATCGATGCGCAGCGGGTTGTCAAGACGATCCGGAGACTTCAACTTTTTTGGCCTTTTCTTCCACCTGGGCGGTCATTTCTTCTTTGAATGCAACCAGCTTTTTCGCCAGGCGCTTGTCGGCAAGGGCCAGGATCTGGGCCGCCAGAATCCCGGCATTCCGGGCCCCGGATTTTCCGATGGCCATGGTGGCCACGGGGATCCCCGGCGGCATCTGGACCGTGGAAAGGAGGGCGTCCAGGCCTTTCAGGGCCGACGAATCGATGGGGACGCCGATCACCGGAAGGGGTGTGTGGGCCGCCAAAACACCTGCCAGGTGGGCGGCGTGCCCGGCCCCGGCGATGATCACCCCCATGCCCCGATCCCTGGCTTCGGCGGCAAACGCCGCCGCCCGGTGGGGGCTCCGGTGGGCCGAGGCCACCGTCATTTGAAAGGGAATTCCGAAGCGCTTGAGCACCGAAGCCGCTTCGGCCATGACCGCCAGGTCCGAATCGCTTCCCATGACGATTCCCACCCGGGGCAGGCGATTACGGGATTTTGTTTTTTTCGAAGTTTCAGCCATCGCAGTCAGTCCTTTCTGATAATCCCTCCGAAGAAGACGCACGGGCGGCGGCTTCCACCAGGGCCTGTTTTTTTTGATCCAGTCTTTTCCGGTCGATGTCCGCTCCCGCGATGCCGCCGTTCAACGCAATTTCCGAGAGATAGACGGCGGTTTCATCCACCACCTGAAGGTCCACGTGGGCATAGGGAAACCGGCCCCGTTCCATGACGGCGCGGCAAAACGCCTCCATCTCTTTTGAAAGGGAAAAGGGACGATGGCTGCCTCCGGCGGCCAGGTTCTGCCGGAAATTGCCGGGATTGGTCCGGGAATAGGCTTCCACAAAGTCGCCCGCGAGGATGACCCGGACATCGGTGAAGCGCGTAAGAAACGGCTGCAGCACGAAGGGGTATGCCGCCGGCATCATGGAGACCACATTGTAAAGGATCTCCATGGATTCCCACCGGCGGATGCCGTGCCCGCAGTGCATGCGGTCCTGCTTGGTGACCACCGCCTCCACACCGTCTTTATGGTATCGGCCGGCTGCTTTCAAAAGATCCGCTCGGCGGTAAATAACACACGTGCCGGGGAGCATCCAGCCGGAAAGGATTTGGGCCTGGGCGGTCTTGGAGGCATTGAGGATCCGGGCCAGGGGGGACGGGATGCAGCGGATCCCCCGTTCCGCAAGGTCCATAAGGAGTGCCGCCTTGTGGGACGCAACCGGCAGGTTCCCGATGTAAACGTCTCCCGGTGCAAGGGATGCGTAACGGGACTTGAGATCCTTGAAGGTTTTGAGAATCATCAATGACCGGTTTCGGCGGCAACGCTTGCCAGGGACTGGTAAGCCGCCCGCCGTTTCTTATCCTCCAGGGCCAACTCGATCATCCGGTCCAAAAGGACGGTGAAGGAGAGCCCGGCCTTTTCCGCGGCCTGGGGCAGGAGGCTGGTGGCCGTCATGCCCGGAATGGTGTTGGTTTCCAGGACATAGACGTCCGGGTCTTTCAGGATCATGTCGGTGCGGCTGTATCCCCGGCAGAAGAGGGCCTGGTGGGCCTTCATGGCGGCGTCTTTGGCCTTTTGGGCCAGATCCTCCGGGATCCGGGCGGGGCAGATCTCCCGGGAGGCGCCCGGCGTATATTTGGCCGCGTAGTCGAAGAATTCGAAATCCGTGTTGGGAATGATCTCGATCAGCGGAAAGGCCTCCAGGGTATCGTTTCCCAGAACCCCGCCGGTGAGCTCCACGCCCTGGATGTAGGCTTCCAGAAGGATCGTGTCGTCGTGGGCAAAGGCCGCTTCCAGGGCCGCACGCAGTTGATCGGCGGTTTTGACGATGGTGATGCCCACGCTGGAACCGGCGTTGGCGGGTTTCACCACCAGGGGAAGGCCTATTGTCTCGATCCATAACTGGGGTTCCACCGGCATTCGGGAGGTGACCACCAAATAGGCGGGCACCGTGAGCCCCGCCTTTTCGTAAAGGCGCTTGGCGGCCAGCTTGTTCATGGCCAACGCGCTTCCCAGCACGCCGGAACCCTGGTACGGAATATCCAGAAGATCCAGCAGCCCCTGGATGGTGCCGTCCTCCCCGAAGGGTCCGTGAAGGATGACGAGCGCCGCATCGATTGTCGGGGCGTCGGCCATCAGCCGGGGAAGGTCGGTCTTGGGATCATAGCGGACGATGGTGTACTTCTCCTTGTCCAGGGCCTCATAAACCTGCCGGCCGCTGTTGAGGGAGACTTCCCGCTCCGAGGAAATTCCCCCGGAAAGCAGGGCCACGGTCAATTTTTTCATGATTCACGCTCCTGTTTTTTTGGCCTGTAAAAAGACCGCGGATGAACCGCTAGGGACGAAAAAGGCTCTTTTTGGCCTGATCGTATTCTTCCCGGGTGATGAGGCCGCTTTCCAACAGGCGGACCAGTTCCGCCAATTCTTCCATCGGTTTGGAATGGGGATCTTTCAAGAGCGCCCTGGGTTTTCCCGGTGAGGCGTCGATCTGTTTTCGATCCCGGGATTCCCCGACTTTGAAGGATATCAGCCCGTCCATCACGGAAAGTTCCACGGGTTTCCCTTGTAAAAGGGAGGGGCGCATCATCTCGGCAACGGTTTTTCCTTCTTGCTTCATTCGCCGGTAAAACCGATAGCCCAGGGCCAGGAGAACGGCGGCACCAACAAGGAAAATCCATCCCATGTAGCGGATGAAACCGCTGAAGAAAAGGACGAGGAGCCCGATGCCGGCGATCAGAAAGACGTGAAGGAGCAGGATGACGTGCGCCGCCATGATGCTTTTGAAGATGTCGCTTTGTTCTTTATCGCGTTTAAAAAACATGATGCGCGAAGATCCAAGGTCTACGTTCTGTGGGATTTTTCCATCCGCGCCACCAATTTTTCCGTGTAGTGCTGGGGGATGTCGCGTTCCGCGGAGGCGTTGCGCATGGTGTTGAGCTTCAGAATCAAAAAATTTAATTTCTTGGTCAGGCGGTATTTTTCCCGGGCGTCTTGAATGCCCGCCAACAGATCTTCCGTGTGGTGAATTTCTTTTTTCAGCTCGATTTCAGGGGGGAGGCAATCCGCGTTTTTCAAAATTTTATGGGCCAGGCGCAAGTCTTCGGGAATGTGACGGTCGTCTTCCAGCCGCAGGGGTTTTCCCGTGCCCGGAAGGTTTTTGAATTCTCCGTCCATGACGGCCTTTTGAATCCGTTCTTCGATGATTCGTGTAAATCCGGGGAACACGCCGGCTTTCTCCCAACAAAAGTGATGCGTCGCAACAGGAATATATATGCAACCGATTTTGATTTCAAGGAATAAAACCCCCGCCGTTTATCGTTTGACCGCGGTGGTGCTCCTTTGATAAAGCAGAAAAAACGCCGCGGGTGCGCCGGCGGGTCCGGAAAGGAAAAAGACATGAAACGGATTGCATTTGCAGGAACCGATGGAAGGACCGTGTTGTGTGCGCTGGTCACCGCCACGGCCACAAGCGAGCGCCATCCGGATGCGTTCGAGGGCATCGTGGTCCGGGGGACACCGGCGATGCCCGAATTTTCAAGCCGGCTTGAATGGCCGGTGGCTTTTGTTCCGACCCGAAGCAACACCGCAAAAGAGTATGCAGAAGCGCTCATCGACGCCATGAATCGAAGCGAAATCGACGCCGTGGTCCCCATGCCGGAAGCGCTCCTCTTCGACGGCATCGTGGACATGCTGGACGCCGCCGGGCTTTCGGACCGCATCATGGGGCTCAGCCGCGACGGGGCCTTCATCGAAGGGGACAAAATCCGCTGCAAGTATTTGTGCAAAAAAGCCGGAATCCCGGTGGCCCCCCAATGGCGGGATGTGGATGCAAAAGAGTATCCGGAGGTACTGGCCACCTGTCTTTCCTACATCCATGCCCACGGCGGTGCGGTGCTGAAGTACCCGTACAGCGCCGGCGGGAAAGGGGCCCGGATCCTCCTCAACACGTGGGATATCCGGGACGTTTATGACACCCTCATTCGCGACTACAAGGACGATTACCGCCGGATGTTCGGAAAGAAGGGGACCTGGCCCCTGCTCATCGAAGCCCGGATGTCGGGGGTGGAGATTTCCTTTACGATATTCGTGGACAAAGCCGGCCACTACCGAATTCTCCCCACGGCCATGGATTATCCGGAACGGTTCGCGGGCCCGGCCAGCAAGGACAACCCCATCACCGGCGGCGTCGGCGCCATATCCCCCCATCCCATGGAAACCCCGGAACTGATGGCCATGGCCGGAGAACGGATCGCCGATCCGCTGATCCGGGCCATGAAGGCCGAAGGGATCCTGAGGCCCTGTGTCATCTATCCGGGATGCTTCGTATCCCTGGATGCCTCCGGCCGGCCCACGGATATCCGGGTGTGCGAAATCAATATCCGTCTCGGGGAGCCCGAAGCCCAGCCCATCGCCCGGCGGCTCAGAAACCTGGGCGCGCTGGTGCAGGGCGCTCTCGAAGGTACCCTGGATCGCATCGAACCCGAAGTCCGGGAGGATCAGGTGGCCCTTTGCATCGCCCTGGTCACGGGTCCCGGCGGCCCCGACGGCCAGCGGGGGTACCCCTGGTCCTGCACCAAAGGGGAGGTGCTCGACATGGATTTTACCTACTTCAAACGGAAAGGGATCCAGGTCATTCCGTCGGCCATGACCTACATCCCGGAAGAAGGGGTGTTCAAGTCCGACGGCACCCGGGTGGCCTATCTCAACGCCAACGCCACCGTCCGCCCCGGGGAGGACCGGGTCCAGGTGGCGGAGCGGCTGCGCAACAAGCTTCTGGCCGCCGTTGACAACGGAAAGATCCGGGTCATCCCCCGGGAAGATTCCACAGGAAACCGCCTGGACCTGCGGCGGGATCTGGGCACCCATTACGCCACGGCGGCAAAGATATTTCAAACTTGAAAGGAATCGTTCCCCTCCCCTTTCCCGCAAGCGACATGAAGATACTTGGAAAAAGCAGAAAACGCGTTATTGTTGGATTGATTGCCGGCTTTTTTGTAATGTCCGGCGCGCCCCTTTTTACCGCCGGGGCAAACGCCGATCCGGAAGCGACCCTGACGGTTCCCGTGGGGGTGCTGGAAAGGCTTATCCAAGAGGCCCTTCCCGTGGAAATCGAACCCACCGAAGGATTTACGGGGCAATGGTGGGTCCGGACCGTTGAAAAACTCTATCTGGGGAAAAACAGCGTCTCCTTCAGGATCCGCGTGCAGGGAAAGGATGTCTCGTATTCCCGAAAAATCGCCGGATACCCGGCGGTCATGCGATTCGGGGAAGTGGATCTGGCGTTCAATTGCACGGCGACGCTTTCCTATGATCGGAAACGGCGGATTTTATTCATCAAACCGCAGATTCGACCGGCCCAAAAAGCCGACGAGCTGCTCACACCATTGTTGATGGCCATTGTCAATGAAAGCGAATTCCCGGTGGAAATGGAAACACTCAAGCCGGTGACCATCCCGGTTGGAAGTGCGTTCATGACCGTCCACCCGGACATCTCGAGTATCGCCACGGCGGACAACCGGATGATGATCGGGATCGCGCCGCGTATTCAAAAGGCTGCGGCAAAGTAATCGACAACCCTGTCAATGCAGGTGGGATATGAAAAAGTTGATGAAACGGCTCAGTTTGATGTTTGCGGCGGGTGCCATGGGTGGACTCGTCAACAGCTTGACGGTGTGGTTTTTCGGGGTCAAGGGGATCACCGCCCACTTCGGGGTGGCCATTGCACCGGCGTTAACCGCTTCCTGGCTGTACCCGAGGCTGGTGTGGGGCGGGATATGGGGCTTTTTGTTTCTTCTTCCGCTGATGGAAAACAAACAAATTCCCAGGGGACTGCTTTTCAGCCTGGGGCCGTCGCTGGTCCAGCTTTTTTTCATTTTCCCCGCCGTGGCCCACAAGGGGTTTTTAGGCGTTTCCCTGGGGGCGTTAACCCCGGTCTTTGTTTTGTTTTTTAACGCTATCTGGGGCGTGGCGGCGGTCCTGTGGCTCAAATGGACGGAAAAATAGCCTGGAAGCGTTTTCAGGCGTGTATCGGCATAAACAGAAGGTGAACGATGATCGAATTGACCTTTCCGGACGGAAATAAAAAAGCATTCGAGACGCCCCCCACGGGGTTTGAAGTGGCGAAAAGCATCTCCGAGGCCCTGGCAAGGGAAAGTGTGGTCATCCAGTTGAACGGATCAACGCTGGATTTGAGCCGAAAAATCGAGCACGACGCCACGGTGCGGATCATCACCACCAGAGATCCGGAAGCCCTGGAAATCCTCCGGCACAGCGCCGCCCACGTGATGGCCCAGGCGGTCCTGCGCCTCTATCCCGGCGCCCGGTTGACCATCGGTCCGGTGGTGGGGGATGAATTCTATTACGACATCGACATGGAATCGGTCTCCGAAACCGACTTTCCCAAGATCGAAGCGGAGATGAAAAAGATCACGGCGGAAAAAATTCCCATCCGCCGCCGGGAGGTCTCCAAGGCCGAAGCCATGGCCCTTTACCGGGACGAACCCTACAAGAAGGAAATGATCGAAGCGCTTCCCGACGGCACCATCAGCGTGTATGAGCAGGGGGAATTCGCGGATCTGTGCCGGGGTCCCCATGTGCCCCATACGGGGTTCGTTAAGGCTTTCAAGCTCACCAAGGTTTCCGGGGCCTACTGGCGTGCGGATCAGAACAACGCCCAGCTCCAGCGGATTTACGGCACCGCCTTTTTCAGCAAAAAGGATTTGGATCAGTATCTGTTCTTCCTGGAAGAAGCCAAGAAGCGCAACCACCGGAAGCTGGGGACCTTTTTGGATCTTTTCAGTTTCCACGACGACGCGCCGGGGATGCCCTTTTTCCACCCCAAGGGAATGGCGGTCTGGAACCAGCTCCTCGAATACTGGAGACAGGAACACGCGGCCGCAGGATACGTGGAGACCAAAACCCCCATCATGCTCAGCCGTATCCTGTGGGAGCGCAGCGGGCACTGGGAAAATTACCGGGAGAACATGTATTTCTCCAAAATCGACGATTTCGAATATGCCATCAAGCCCATGAACTGCCCCGGCGGAATGCTCATCTACAAGACCCGGCTCCGTTCCTACAAGGATTTTCCCATCCGGGCGGCCGAAGTCGGACTGGTGCACCGGCATGAACTGAGCGGGGTCCTTTCAGGGTTGTTCCGGGTGCGGGCCTTCCACCAGGACGATGCCCATATCTTCATGACCCCGGATCAGATCCGGGGAGAAATCCTGGGGGTGCTCCGCCTGGTGGAACGGATTTACCGCACCTTCGGCCTGGGGTTTCATTTGGAGCTTTCCACCCGTCCCGAAAAATCCATCGGGACCGACGCCCAGTGGGAACAGGCCACCGAGGGGTTGCGGGCGGCCCTTACGGATTACGGCGCGGACTACATGGTGAACGAAGGGGACGGGGCCTTTTACGGGCCCAAGATCGACGCCCACATCAAGGACGCCCTGGGCCGCACCTGGCAGTGCGGCACCATTCAACTGGACATGTCCCTTCCGGATCGATTCGACCTGACGTACATCGGGCCGGACAATGAAAAGCACCGGCCCATCATGATCCACCGGACGATCTACGGCTCCATCGAACGGTTCTTCGGGATCCTCATCGAGCACTTCGCCGGCCGGTTTCCCCTGTGGATGGCTCCGGTTCAGGCGGCGCTTCTCCCCATTAACGACGTCCTGGCCTCCTTTGCCCGGGAGCAGCAAAAGCGGCTTGCCGAAAAGGGGTTGCGCTGTGAAGTGGATGACCGGGCCGAAAGCCTCAACAAGAAGATCCGGGAAGCCCAGATGAACCAGATTCCCCTGATCCTGACCCTCGGTGAAAAGGAGAAGGCGGCGGGGACCTTCTCCGTGCGGACCCTGGACGGAAAAGTCACCCACGGGATTGCCCCGGATCGGTTTTTCGACCGGGTCCTGTCCCATGTAAAAGAACGGAAACTCGACTCGATTTCATTTGCCCAATAACGAAATCACATCATGAAAAAAAAGAAAGAAAACGCCGGGGTGACCACCCATCGGATCCAGTGGTGCGACCTGCGGTGTCCGGAGGCCGAGTTTGCCAAAACGGACGCCCTGGACGGGTCCTGCCGGACCTTTCAGGCCCTGTGGTGTAAAAAGCTGAACCGTCACGTGACCAAAAACGCCCCTTGTGAGGTGCTGTTCGGGAAGCGGCGCCCCACCACGGGGTGGTGAGCCTTTCAAGGACGCGTCTCTGATGACAATGCCCATTGCCTCCAAGCCAGGCGGACCCCGCCGGATCTTTTCCGACTGGGTACCGGTGGGGCTCTGGTGCCTTTTCATATTCCTCCAGTCCGCCTTTCCCCCGGTGGTGAAAGATCCCTTGTTCCCTTTTTCGGACAAGGCGGCGCATCTGTTCATCTACGCGGTTTTGGGGATGCTGTTCTACAGGGCCTTCAAAGCGCCTTTAATGAAAAAGACCGCCGCCGCGGTGCGGGCCGTATCGGCCGCCACCCTATACGGCCTGAGCGATGAAATCCATCAGGCCTTCGTGGCGTCACGCACTGCCGAACTGGGCGATGTCCTGGCCGATGCCCTCGGAAGTTTTCTGGGCGTGGGGTTCTTCCTTATTCTTTTTCCGGCGTTTCGAAGCTCTCCGGACCCTTCTTCCATGCCGTCCCCGGGGGAAATCCCGGATTGACAGGCGCCGGCTTTTTTTATACATAACGCTTTCGCGCGCACACAAAAACATGGAATCGTAAAAA
>CAZQUR010000088.1:1242-11093 GCA_964596535.1 uncultured Desulfobacteraceae bacterium | reverse complement strand
TTTGAGGGGATTTACCGGAAAGCAGCAGGGAGAAGTTACTTGGAAGGAAAAAAGGGTCCGAGGGTTCAAGGTTACAAGAACATTAGAAGGACAGACGTTGTCAAAACCGGTATCGGTATTGAAATCGGTATCGGGATCGGTATCGAAAACAACACGTTGAAGTGACTTGGAAGAAGACTCGAAGTACAATCAAAGACAGGTGAACGTTTTTTTCTCGCAAAAAAGGGACTTGCATGAAACGGCTTGCGATTTATCCCGGCTCCTTTGATCCGGTCACCTACGGCCATATCGACATCGTGGAGCGAGGCTTGAACCTGTTCGACAAGATCATCGTGGCGATCCTGGTTAACCCGGGGAAGAAATCCCTGTTCACGGTGGACGAACGCATCGAGATGTTGAAGGAAAGCCTCGAGCCGTTTTCAAACGTGGAAATCGATACCTTTGGCGGGCTGCTGGTCGACTATGCGGCGCAGATGAAGGCCCAGGCGATCCTCCGGGGGATGCGTGCGGTGTCCGATTTTGAATATGAATTTCAAATGGCCTTGATGAACCGGAAACTCAGGCGGGAGATCCAGACCGTCTTTTTAATGACGGGCCTGCGATGGATCTTCACCAGTTCCTCCATCATCAGGGAAGCGGCCCAATTCGGCGGCGATATCAATGACATGGTCCCCCCCATGGTCTACCGGCGGCTCAAAGAAAAATTTCCGAAAATGCCCTGATCCCGGGCAAAAGAGGCATTATCAAAGGTGAAATTCGAATGAGAAAATCGGAAAAAGGCCCGGCGCTGAAGCCGAACGCCCGGATGGTCCTCGAAAAACGCTATCTGAAGAAAGATGCGGACGGAAATTCCATTGAAAGCCCGGCGGACCTGTTCCGGCGGGTGGCGGATACCATTGCCCGGGCGGACCTGAAGTTTGATCCCGACGCCGATGCGGGAAAAACCGCCCGGGTGTTCGAGGATCTCATGACGCACCTGCATTTTCTGCCCAACTCCCCCACGTTGATGAACGCCGGGCGGCGCCTGGGACAACTGGCGGCCTGTTTTGTCCTTCCCATTGAAGATTCCATGGAAAGCATTTTCGAAACCCTGAAGCATACGGCCATCATCCATAAGACCGGAGGGGGCACCGGATTTTCTTTTTCCAAGATCCGGCCGCAAAACGACATGGTCCTTTCCACCGCAGGGATTTCCAGCGGCCCCATTTCCTTCATGACCGTCTTCGACGTGGCCACCGAGACCGTCAAACAGGGGGGCACCCGCCGGGGGGCCAACATGGGTGTTCTAAGGGTGGATCACCCCGACGTGGAGGCCTTTGTCACGGCGAAAAACGATCTGTCCCGGCTCAATAATTTCAATATTTCCGTGGCACTGACCCGGGAATTCATGGAAGCCCTGGAACAGGACGCCCCCTTTGAACTGGTGAATCCGAGAAGTGGAAAGCCCGTGGCGTCGGTGCCGGCAAAACGGATCTTTGATACCATCGTGGACTCGGCCTGGCGAACCGGGGAGCCGGGGGTACTCTTCATCGACCGCATCAACGCGAACAACCCGACACCGCATCTCGGCGTCGTGGAAGCCACCAATCCGTGCGGCGAGCAGCCCCTGCTCCCCTACGAGTCGTGCACCCTGGGCTCCATCAACCTCACCAGGATGGTCACGGGCGGGAAAATCCGTTTCAACCGGTTGAAAAAGACCGTGCATGCGGCGGTGCATTTCCTCGACAACGTGGTGGAGGTCAACCGGTATCCCCTTTCCCGGATCGAAAAGATGAGCATGGGCACCCGGAAGATCGGACTGGGTGTCATGGGATTTGCCGACATGCTCATCCTTTTGGGGATCCCCTACGATTCCGAGGAAGCGGTTTCCACGGCCGAGACGGTGATGGGGTTCATTCAGGCGGAATCCCGGAAGGCCTCCGGGGTCCTGGCGAAAAAACGGGGGAATTTTCCCTGCTATGCCGGAAGCCGCTTCGACGGGCCGGATACGCCCCACATGCGAAACGCCGCCGCCACCACCATCGCCCCCACGGGAACGCTGAGCATCATCGCGGGGACCTCCAGCGGCATCGAGCCCCTTTTTGCCGTGGCCCATGAGCGGCATGTCCTGGACGGGAAGACCCTTTACGAGATCCATCCCATTTTCATCCAGACCGCCAAGAAGGAAGGTTTTTATTCCGACGCCCTGGTGCGCGAGATCGTGGCGTCAGGATCGATCCAGAATCTGGACAGCGTTCCGGAGGCGGTAAAAAAGCTCTTCAAAACCTCCCACGACATCGCACCGGAATGGCACGTGAGGATTCAGGCGGCCTTTCAAAAGTATACGGACAACGCCGTGTCCAAGACCGTCAACTTTCCCCAAAACGCCACCCGGGAAGACGTCAACGCCCTTTACCGCCTGGCCTACCGCTCCGGCTGTAAAGGGGTCACACTGTACCGGTACGGAAGCCGGGAGCGGCAGGTCCTGAATATCGGCACCCGAAAAGCGGAGTCGGAGCAAGTGGCGCCCCGGCCCCGGCCCGAACGGACTTACGGGATTACCCAGCGCATCACCACCGGGTGCGGGAAGCTGTATGTCACCATCAATTCCGATGATGCCGGGATGTGCGAGGTCTTCGCCCAGATGGGGAAAACCGGGGGGTGCGCGTCCTCCCAGATCGAAGCGGCGGGGAGGCTCATCTCCCTGGCCCTGCGCTCCGGTGTCAAGGTGGAGGCGGTTGCCAAGCAGCTCATCGGCATCCGCTGCCCGTCACCGGCCTGGCAAAACGGGAAGATCGTCCTCTCCTGTCCGGATGCCATCGCCCAGGTCCTCAAGGCCGTCACTCACGCGAACCTGGAAGCCGGGGACACCATGTTGGGGGTCTGCCCCGACTGCGGCGGTGTGATGACCCACCAGGAGGGGTGCCTGGTGTGCCACGCCTGCGGCTTTTCCAAGTGCTCCTAAAAGGCAGGGCCCGCCTTTTAAAAAAATTGTTTGACAAGGATAAACCCGGCGACGAGGAGTACCGTGAAGGCCACGGCCAGGGCATTGAAATACCGGTCGATGAAGGCCTTGATGGCCGGGCCGAAGCGATAGATCAGTCCTCCCACCAGGAAGAACCGGGCCGAGCGGGAAACCAGGGACGCCAGAAAAAAGACCCCGAAGTGGATTTGGAAGGCCCCGGCCGAGATGGTGAAGACCTTGTAGGGAATGGGGGTAAACCCGGCGATGCCCACGGCCCATGCATCATAGCGCGTGTAAAGCACCCGGATGGTTTCCCATTTGGCGTTCAGACCGTAAAAATCCACGATCCGTTCGCCCAAAGCGGCCATGAACTGCCAGCCGATGATGTACCCCAGACACCCCCCCAGCACTGATCCGATGGAGCAGATGAAGGCGAACCGGAGGGCCCTTTGGGGCGCCCCGATGGCCAAAGCGATGAGGAGGACATCGGGGGGGATGGGAAAAAAGGAAGACTCGGCAAACGCCAGAAGAAAAAGGGCCCATGCGCCGTAAGGGGTTTCGGCCCAATGGAGGACCCAGTCATAGAGCCTGCGGAGCATTCATGCCTCTTTCCATCCATGCTCGCCCACGAGCTTGACAAACCGGCACCCTCCCAGGCTTGTGGTACGGATCCCCTTTTCATCCCGGACCAGTTTGACGAGTTCCTGGGAAAACCGGTCCCCCACCGGGATCACCATCCGGCCCTCCATGGCCAACTGCGCAACGAGTGCCCGGGGGATTTCCGGGGCCCCTGCCGTGACGATGATGGCGTCGAAGGGGCTTTCTTCTTTCCATCCCGCCGTGCCGTCGGAGTACCGGGTGACGATGTTGTGATAATGGAGTTCGTCGAAGATACGCCGGGCCTTGAGATACAAGGCATGAATCCGTTCGATGGTATAGACCCGGTAGGCGATTTCGGCGCACACGGCCGCCTGGTACCCGGATCCAGTCCCGATTTCCAGAACCCGGTCGTCTTTGTGCAACTGCAGGGCCTCGGTCATTTCCGCCACGATATAGGGCTGGGAAATGGTTTGGTCGTATCCGATGGGGAGCGGGAAATCGCCGTAAGCCTGATCCCTGAGGGCGTCACTCACAAAGCGGTGCCGGGGAACCTTGCGCATGGCGGCAAGGACGGCCGGGTCCGAAACCCCCCGGACTTCGATCTGGGTTTTGACCATATCGTCCCGCAGGCGCTGATATTTTAAGGAATCCGCTTTCATCAAAGGGTTTGCTACCAGAACCCCATCAGGGGGTCAAGCCGATATCGCGGAATACTCCCAAAGAACCGCAAAAGCAGTTCATGCCGGAAGGGCAAATGCGCAACATCTTAGGAAGGCGGCGTTTGGAAAAAAGGAACAAACGGTTCTAGAACCATTACATCCTCTGCGGGTGGGTCAGATCTTGTATATGATCCGCTTTTCGGTGATGATGATGTCCACAAACCGATCGTGGGGCTCCATGGGAATCTGGGGAACCATCTGGGTCTCCCGGGCCAGGGCCACCTTTCGGGTCGTAATGGGCAATTTGGGGATGAGTCTGTCGTAGTATCCGTCTCCGGTCCCGATCCGTCCGCCCTTTTCATCAAAGGCAATGCCGGGAATGAGGGCGATATCGATGAAATCGATGGGAACGGGCTTGCACCGGCTCCGATCCGGTTCCGGAACTCCCCGGGGACCGGTTTTCTGGAGTGCATCCGGTGCATCCACCTTGAAAAAGACCACCTTTTTTTTCTCGTTTTTAAAGGCCGGCAAGACCACCACTTTTTGAAGCGGATAGCATTCCTTGATGATCCGTCCGGTGGGGACCTCCGGGTCCTTTTCCTTGTACAGGAGCACAACCTTGGATTCCAAAAAATTGGCAAATCCAAACAGGCGCGCTTCGATCTCCTCGGTCATGGTTTGTCGTTCTTCTTTTGAAAGGGCATTGACCCGATTCCGAATTTCTTCCCGGATCGATTCCTTTTTCTCGAGGATTTCATCCATCGATTCACCCCCGGTCTGTGTGGCAGATTCTCGGTTGCGGTTTCCGGTGTCCCAGGTGCCGCCGGACGGGATAAGCACCTGTTTCTAACGGTTTTTTAAGGAGATGTCAACTTATAATAATCATTGACGAAATGGCGCATTCGTGGTAGGGCATCGACGCAGTGTCATTCCGTCTTTTTGAGACATTACCAATTCATAATAATAGGCATCGACATGCTGGAAATCAAGTTCGTCAGGGAGAATTTGTCAAAAGTCAAAAACGCCTTGGCCGCGAGGGGACAGCCGGCAAGCCTGGACGCCTTCGTGACCCATGAGGAAAGGCGGCGGCAAATCCTTTCACAGATCGAGGCCTTGCGGCACCGTCGCAATACGGTCTCGGAAACAGTCGCCGCCATGAAGAAAAGCGGCGGGGATCCATCGGCCCTGGTGGAACAGATGCGGGGGGTTTCCTCTGAAATCAAGGAGTTGGAAAAGGTCCTTTCCGAAACCGACGCGGTCCTTTCCGAGATTCTTCTGGGGATTCCGAACACCCCCCACGATTCCGTGCCCGAAGGAAAAGACAGCAGCGACAACCCGGTCCTTAAAGCCGTCGGGACCCCCCCGGTGTTTTCCTTTCCCCCCAAAGCCCATTGGGAGATCGGGGAGACTTTAGGCATCCTCGATTTTGAACGGGCGTCCCGGATCACCGGATCCCGGTTTCCGCTGTATTTCGGCGCCGGCGCACGGATGGAGCGGGCGCTCATCAGCTTCATGCTGGATATCCACATCCAGGAAAACGGTTACCGGGAAGTCCTGCCCCCTTTCATCGTCAACCGGGCGTCCATGACCCATACGGGGCAGCTCCCCAAGTTCGCGGAGGATCTTTTCAAGCTGCAAGGATGGGATTACTACCTGGTTCCCACCGCCGAGGTGCCGGTCACGAACATTCACCAGGAAGAGATTCTCGATGCCGATGTGTTGCCCATCCGGTACACGGCATACACGCCGTGTTTCCGGAGCGAAGCCGGGTCCTACGGGAAGGATACCCGGGGTCTGATCCGCCAGCACCAGTTCAACAAGGTGGAACTGGTCTGGTTCACGACGCCGGAGACCTCCTACGAGACGCTGGAAATCCTCTTGTCGGATGCGGAAAAGATTCTTCAACGCCTCGCGCTGCCGTATCGCGTGGTCACCCTGTGCACCGGAGACCTGGGATTCTCCGCCGCAAAGACGTACGACATCGAAGTCTGGATGCCGGCCCAGGGGGTCTACCGGGAGATCTCCTCCTGCAGCAACTTCGAGGATTTCCAGGCCCGGCGGGCCCAAATCCGGTTCAAGAAAAAGGGACAAAAAGGGACCCGATTGGTCCACACCCTCAACGGATCGGGGCTGGCCGTGGGTCGAACCGTGGCGGCGCTTTTGGAAAACAACCAGCAGGCCGACGGGTCCGTGGTCCTCCCCGAGGTCCTGCGGCCCTACATGGGCGGCCTGGAGGCGATTCGACCGTGAAACCGACCGATTTCCCGGAAGCCCTGCAGCCCCATCTGATCCCCGCGCCCCAGGGGGAGATGATCTACCGGTGCCTGGGATGCCAAAAAACCTTTCCCATCCAAAAACTCCTGTACACCTGCCCGGACTGCCGCCAGGTCCTGATGATCGAAGACCCGGACTTCGACCGGCTCAAAAAGGTTCCGGCGGCCTTGTGGAAAAAAATTTTCGATTTCCGGAAGGCCCTCAAGATCCCGGCCCTTTCCGGGATCTATCTGTTTCACGAATTCATCGGCCCCATCCTTCCCCTGGAGTCCGTAATTTACCTGGGGGAGGGCCACACCCCCATGATCGCCGCCAACAGCGTCCTCCAAAAAAAAGTCGGGATCCCCTTTTACTTTAAAAACGACGGTCAAAATCCGAGCGCCTCGTTCAAGGACCGGGGGATGGCCAGCGCCCTGAGTTACATCAACTACCTTGTGCAACACGGGCATGCACAAAACATCCTGGCCGTATGTGCCTCCACAGGGGATACCTCCGCCGCCGCCGCGCTCTACGCGGCCTATCTGCGGCCCCGTGTCCGTTGCGCGGTGATTTTGCCCCACCAAAAGGTAACCCCCCAGCAGCTCTCCCAGCCCCTGGGAAGCGGGGCCGCGGTCTTCGAGATCCCCGGCGTCTTCGACGATTGCATGAAAATCGTGGAGCATCTGTCCGAACGGTATCCCGTGGCGCTGCTCAATTCCAAGAACGCCTGGCGGATCCTGGGCCAGGAGTCTTATGCCTATGAGATCGCCCAGGCCTTTGATTACGACCTCTCGCGAGTCGTTGTGGCACTGCCCGTCGGGAACGCGGGAAATATTACGGCGGTCCTTTCGGGATTTTTGAAATTTTACGACACCGGAATCCTCAAGGCGCTTCCCAAGGTTATCGGGGTCCAGTCCGAACATGCCGATCCCGTCTACCGCTACTACCGGGAACCGGATCCGAAAAAGCGCCGGTTCGTCCCCGTGGATGTGCGGCCCAGCGTGGCCCAGGCGGCCATGATCGGAAATCCCGTTTCCATGCCCCGGGTCATCCGGCTGGTGGATCGATTCAATGAAACCGCCGGACGCCAGCGGGTCTTTTTCGTGGAAGTCACCGAGCAGGAGATCATGGACTGCCAGCTTCTGGCCAACCGGAACGGACACATCGCCTGCACCCACGGCGGGGAATCCCTGGCCGGCCTGATCCGGGCCGTCGAGGCCGGCCATGTTGAAAAAGACGAAACAGCCGTACTGAACGCCACGGCACACGCCATCAAGTTCTCGGGGTTCCAGGAACGCTACTTTTCCCGCACCCTGGCGCCGGAATTCAATGTGCATACCCGGCCCGAACTGGTCAACGCGCCGGTATTGATGCAGCCCGGCGGGTGTGCCCTCCCGGAGCCGGGGAAACCCTTGACCGGAGCGGACCTTGACGGTTTCGTCAACACCGTGTCGGATGCGATTGCAAAGGCGTTGAATCTCAAAGAGTTTCCAGACCCATGAAACCGATGTGTTTTCGGTTTTTCCTTTCCCGGATCGTTCTGCCGGCCGCTTTGCTGTTGTGGGCGTCAATTTCCACCCATGGGGCGATTTTATACAAAAGCTACGTGGTGAAAATGGATCGGGGCCGCGCGGTGCTTTGCGATCCTTATATTGTGGGAAAAGACGACGCCGTCCTTTCCGTCCTCCGGCAAAAAGGGGAGTTGGCCGCGGACAACTTCACCGAATTTTTGCATCTTTTTAAACGGCTGAACCCCCATATCCGGGATCTCAACCGGATTGAACCGGGGCAGCATCTTTTCATCCCCATCCGAAGGCTTCCCGCCGGTGAGTTTTCCCGGCAGCAGGATGCACGGGTCACCATCCCCTTTGTCACCATTTCCAAAGTCAAAAAACGCATCCGGGCGCACTCGGATACCCATCACATAAAAAGGGGGGAGTGTGTCTCGGTCCTGGTGGCACGGCGCTTCGGGGCGTTCGGCACCGATGCCTACCGGACGGGGATTGATCTTTTCCGGCGCGCCAATCCCGGTATTTCGGATATCAACCGGGTGTTTGCGGGCCAGAAAGTCTATCTCCCCCGGCCTTCCATCCGGCAAGAACCGTGGTTTACGGCGGTGCTGGATCCTTCCGCCGGCGGGATGGAAGCCGAAACCTTCACCACCCTGAAAGCCGAAGCCGCGCCGGCGACGCCCGGTGATGGAACAATCGGCGGGAAAAAGGGCCCGCCGACGCCTTTTTCCAGGGCCGCCGAACTCATCGATGCCACGCTCATCCGGAAAGGGCGCTATTTCTTCCCGGCGCAAAACGGCGCGGACCTGGAACTGGACCTTTCCCGGTTTCCCGTCCTGGAAACCAAAGACGGGAAACGGGTCATTCTTTCCGAGGAAAAACTCGACGATGCGATGATCTATGCGATTCGATCCTATTGGAAGGATGCCCGAACGCTGGTCATCTCCAGGGACGCTCCCCTGGAGACCGTCCTGGATGCCCTTTCCCGGGTGATTCCGGGGATTTTTCCCCGGGAAACCTTTCGTTTTTCGGACAACGGCCTGGAGGTGGCGCTTTTCCCCCGCTGGATGATTCACCGGCCCGGCTCCGGTAAAAACCCGCTTCGAAAAACCGCCGTCTTCCTTGCCGGCGGCAACACCTCCGGGCTTCCGGAGGCCTTGACCCGGTACCTTTCCAAGTACGGCATTCATGTGGAACAAATCGATCCGGGCCCAAAAGACGGATTTGAAGGCTTCACGGAGACCAAAGCATCCACCCCCCAAACCGAACCCTTCCCGCCGGTCATTCGGATCCGCCGGGATTCCCCCCGCAGGGTCATCCCGGAGATGCTTTCCGCCCTGGGGTATCGTTACACGCCGGATGTGTCGGTCTTTTTTCCCTACGGAGGCGTCCAGGTCAAGGCATGGGCCGACATGGTGACGTTACCCGCCGGAAAGATGCTGCTGATGGATTTCGGGGATCTTCAAGGGGACGCCGTCCAAGCCTTGACAGAGGCGGGCCTTCCGGTCTTCCAGTGTAGGGACAACGCCGACAGAAAGGATCGCCTTGTCGCTCTGCTGAATACCCTCCAGTGCCGTTTGACGATCAATCCGACTTTCTCCGTAAAAAACAGCCGGGAAAAACCGGAAGCCTCCTTGACCTTTCCCGGGGTTTTGGTTTTGACAAAAGATGAAAAATCGACTTTGATCACCCATGACGGGATCGACGGGGATGCTCTGGAGTTTTTGCGGGAAAAGGGAATCCAGGTCATTACGGTGCCGGAGGCGGCGGGGTGGATGTGAAAAAGGATTCAAGGGTTCAAGGAGTCGAGGGTTCGAGGGTTCGAGGATTCGAAGGGTTAAGAGCAGATTCCAAAAGTCGGGATCGAAATCGAAATCGAAATCG
>CAZQUR010000088.1:0-1142 GCA_964596535.1 uncultured Desulfobacteraceae bacterium | reverse complement strand
ATCGAAATCGAAATCGAAATCGGGATCGCAATCGAAAACGCGTGTAGGGCGGGATTTTATATCCCGCCGGGAAAGGGACAAGCGGTGCGCGTGAAGTTTGAAGTTGAAAGGGTCCAGGGTTCGAGGGGTCGAGGGTCCAAGGGTCCAAGGGTTCGAGGGTTCGAGGATTCAGGGGTCCGGGTGCTTGAAAAAACAGATGATGGGAAAAGGAATATGAAAAAATTATCGACAGCCGCGCTGGTATTCATTTTGTTTTTGGGTGTGACGGCCTGTTCGGGGAACCGGGAAGCCCGGATGCGGCAGGCCGCGGCCACCCGCAATCTGGGGGAATCCTACATGATGCAGGGAAAACACACGGCGGCCCTGGCCGAGTTTCTCAAGGCCGAAAAGCTCAACCCCGAAGATCCCTACCTGCAATACGACCTGGGCCTGGTCTACATGGCCAAGGAACGCTTCGACCTGGCGGAAAAGCATTTCAAAAACGCCATGGCCCTCAAAGAAGGGTATGCGGCGGCCAAAAACAGCCTCGGTGTCCTGCACCTGATCCGGAAAGACTGGGACGCCGCCATTCCCGTCTTCCAGGAGACCCTCGAAGACGACCTGTACGCCACCCCCCAGATCCCTTTGTCCAATTTGGGGTATGCCTTTTACCAGAAAAAAGACTATGCCCGGGCCGAATCCTATTACCGGGAAGCCCTGCAGAAGGACCCGGAATACGTGAACGCCTGGCGGGGACTGGGCCTGACCTACGGCGTCCTCGGTAAAAAAAGCAAGGCCGTGGAGGCATTGGAAAAAGCGGTCCGGTCCGCCCCCAAGGCCCCGGAACTCCACCTGGACCTGGGAAACGCCTACAAGGCCGTGGGGGATTTTTCAAAGGCCCGGATCGCCTATGAAAAGGCCATGGAACTGGATCCGGCGGGCCAAACCGGAGAGGCGGCCCGGAAAGCGGCGGCGGGGTTGTAAGTCGTCCTCGAAATAAAAGGCATTCCCCCGGATTTTCGATTCAGTAAAAAACCGGCCAAAACCCGCATCCGGAAAGGGAATGAAAGCGCAAAAAGCCGTTTTGCTTGCGCCGCTTTGTTTCCGAAAAGGATCGAACGCCGCGCGCAAAAGACATTTTTGCTTATTTCATGGTTCCAAAA
>CAZQUR010000087.1:0-11438 GCA_964596535.1 uncultured Desulfobacteraceae bacterium | reverse complement strand
TGGGGGGAGATGCTGGTGGACGGTATCGGGAAAGGGCGGGATTTCAAACTCTGGCCGGGGGGCGGCCGGGAGTGGAATTGGGCCGAGACCGGCACCCACCACGATCCGGGGATTCCGCCCGAAGACGTTGAGGAGCTCCTTTCCAAGGGAAGTACGGTGCTCGTCTTGACCCGCGGAATGGCGTTGCGGCTCAAACTGGCGCCGAAAACAAAAGCATTTTTGAAAGCGCGCGGGATCCCGTATCACTTTGAAGAGACCCGGAGCGCCGTTGAACGATATAACCGCCTGGCGGCACAAGGCGCCGCCGTGGGCGGCCTTTTCCATTCCACCTGCTGACGCGGCCGCATCTTTTTCCTTTTTGCGAATACGAATCACCTCCGGATCATAGCATATTGATGGCGGATTCCTTTTTACGCATAACATTAAGGCTTAAATAATTTGATTGACAATAGTTTAGGATTTCAATAGTAAAACACCAGCCCTGATCGCTCTTCCGTTCATGCGCCTTTACGGCACGGCGCCTTTTTTCCAATTTCGAGAAAAAACCCTAATATAAGGAGGTTGTTATGGAACGGAAATTCCCATTTTTATTGGTATTGTGCGTCCTGGTCCCAAGCCTTTTGTTTTTTACCGGCACCCGTGCAGCGGCCGCTTCCGGCGATCTTCTTGTCTTTGCCGATCTCAACTGGGACAGCGCCCAGGTACACAACCGCATCGCCAAATTTATTCTTGAAAACGGCTACGGGTATAAAATCCAGTTCACCCCCGGCGCCACCATTACCCTCTTTGCCGGCCTGGTGCGGGGGGATGTGGACGTCAACATGGAATGCTGGGTGGAAAACCAGCAGGAAGCCTACGACAAGGCCATTGCCGAAGGCAGCGTCATGGACCTGGGCGCCAATTTCCCGGATTCGTGGCAGGGATGGCTCGTGCCCACCTATGTCATCAAGGGGGATCCCGAACGGGGGATCAAGCCCATGGCGCCGGACCTGAAGTCCGTTTACGACATGCCCAAGTACTGGGAACTGTTCAAGGATCCGGAAGATCCGAACAAGGGACGGTTCTACACCTGTGTCCCCGGATGGGAATGCGAGAAGATCAACGAAAAAAAATTCAAGGCCTATGGCCTCGACAAAACCTACAACATTTTCGCCCCGGGATCCGATGCCGCCCTGAACGGATCCATGGCTGCCGCCTACAAAAAAGGGGAGCCCTGGTTCGGCTACTATTGGGCACCCACCTGGGTCCTGGGCAAACTCGACATGACGCCCCTCGAAGAACCGCCGTACGATCCAAAGATATGGGAAAAAAGCTACAAATGCGCCTATCCCGCCGTCCGCGTCAACATTGTCGTCAATTCGGAACTGTCCAAAAAGGCGCCGGATGTGGTCGAATTTTTAAAAAAATACGAAACCACCCAGGCCATGGCCAACAAATTTTTGGCCTATATGCAGGATAACAAGGCCAGTACGGAAGATGCGGCAGAATGGTTTCTGAAAGCCTATGATTCCGTATGGACGCAGTGGGTTCCGGCCGAGGTTGCGGCGAAAGTGAAAGCCGCCCTGAAATAAAAGGGGAGTGCACCGCCGCCCGGTCCGTGGCGGAACACCGTATCCGGGCGGCGTCATTTTCAAACGGAGAAATCCATGCCAGACGATTCCGGCGACACCCCGGAACCCTGCCTTGAAGTCCGGAATGTGTGGAAGCTTTTCGGCGCGGAATCGGATTCCGTGATGGATTCCGATCTGAAAGACGCTTCCAAGGAAGAAATCCAAGAAAAATCCGGATGCATATTGGGATTGCGCAACATTTCCTTCAAGGTGATGCCGGGGGAGTTTTTCGTGCTGATGGGGCTTTCCGGAAGCGGAAAATCCACCCTCGTCCGATGTCTCATCCGGTTGATCGAACCCACCGCCGGAAAGATCCTGATCAAGGGACAAGACGTCTGCCGCCTGGAGAAAAAGCACCTGAGAAGACTCCGGCGAACCGTCACCGGAATGGTATTTCAGCAATTCGGCCTGTTCCCGCATTACACGGTCCTGGATAACGTGGCGTACGGGCTGAAAGTCCGCGGAATCAAAAAGGAAGACCGATACGAGGCCGCCCTGAAAGCCATTGAAACCGTGGGGCTCAAGGGGTGGGAAGATTCCCTTCCCGGGGCGTTAAGCGGCGGCATGCAGCAGCGTGTCGGGATCGCCCGATCCCTGGCCATCAATCCGGAAATCCTTCTCATGGACGAACCCTTCAGCGGATTGGACCCCTTGATCCGCCGTGAAATGCAGGATGAACTGGTGGCGCTCCAGGATCAGCTCCACAAGACCATCGTCTTTGTGACCCATGACCTGCACGAGGCCCTGAAACTGGGAAACCGGATCGCCATCATGCGAAACGGCGAAATCATCCAGGTGGACGCGCCGGAGGATGTCATCTCCTCACCGGCGGACGAATACGTACAGGACTTTGTTCAAGACGCATCGCCTGCAAAGGTGCTCCGGGCCGGAACCATCATGGAGACACCCTCGCTTTTGCTCTATGACTGGCAGGGTCCCAAGGTGGCCAAAACCCTTCTGAGCAAAAGCGACCAGGAACGCGCCTTCGTGATCACCAAGGACCGTCGGCTCAAGGGCCTGGCCACGCACGAGGTCCTGGAGGCGCTGATCGCCGACGGTGCGAAAAACCTCCGGAACCGGTTGATCGAAGATGTCCCCCGCTGCACGCCCGAGATGACGGTGGAAGAACTCTTTCCCCTGGCCACGTCGAGCCCGTTTCCCATCGCCGTTCTGGATGAAAAAGGCAAATTCTTAGGAGACATCCGCCATCGGACCATTATCAACAGCATGATCCAGGACACCGGCAAATAGCTTCATGACCGAGTTCCCGAAAATATTCAGAATCCCCCTGGCAGACTGGATCGACACGGCCATGGACTGGGTGCTGACGGCATGGGGCGGTTTTTTCGACGCCGTCGGGGATGCGATCCTGAAGTTTCTGCTGCAACTGGAACGGTTTTTTTTATGGGTCCCGTGGTTCGTGGTGGTGGCCTTTATCGGCATCCTGGCATGGCGCCTCATGGGCCGCTGGTGGCACGGCATCGCGATGGCCGGCATGCTGATCCTGATCGGGACCTTCGGCTACTGGGATCTGTCCATGATGACCCTTGCCCTGGTCACCGGAGCGGTCATTTTGTCCCTGGTTTTCGGAATTCCCATGGGCATCGCCATGGCGCGGAGCAATCTTTTGGAGTCCATCGTCAAACCGATTCTGGACGCCATGCAGACCATGCCCAGTTTCGTTTATCTCATCCCGGCGTTGATGCTTTTCGGCCTCGGGAAGGTCCCCGCCCTTTTTGCCACCATCATCTATTCCATGCCGCCGGTGATCCGGCTCACCAACGTGGGGATCCGGGAGGTGTCCAAGAGCGTCGTGGAGGCTGCGGAAGCCTTCGGCGCCAATTCGTGGCAGATCCTGTTCAATGTCCAACTCCCGCTGGCCCGGCCGTCCATTATGGTAGGCATCAACCAGACCACCATGATGGCGCTCGCCATGGTGGTGATCGCTTCCATGATCGGGGCCCGGGGTCTGGGGATGGAGGTGCTGCTGGCCATCAACCGGATCGAGGTGGGGCGCGGTTTTGAAGCAGGGCTTTGCATCGTCATCCTGGCCATCATCATTGACCGGATCACCCACGCCCTGGCCACCCGCCAGAAGAAATGAGGCCGACTCGACAGGGGTTAAGAACGCGGGGAGACGGCCGCCTGCTGCCCGGCGATGCGCCCGAAGACGAGACACTCGGTGAGGGCACAACTCCCCAAACGGCTGGCACCGTGGATGCCGCCGCACACCTCGCCGGCCGCGAAAAGGTTCGGAATGAGCCGGCCCTTCAGGTCCAATACCTGGGCCCTGGAATTGATGCCCACACCGCCCGAGGTGTAATGGACTTTGGGCCAGAGCCGTATGGCATAAAAAGGGGGTTCGGATAAGGGGCTGAGGCCTCGATGCAGCGGCTTGCCGAATGCATCCGCACCGCCTTGGGTGATCCTTTGATTGTATTCCTCGACGGTTTCGATCAGCGCAGCGGACGGCATCCCGTAAGCAACCGCAAGGTCCGCGAGTTTTTCGAATCCCTTCACTTTTTCACTTTTCAAACAAACCTCAAGACTTCGGGAATCCTGCCGGGCGCCTTCTGCATCCACGATACCCACACACGCCCGTCCCGTCCGGATGATGGCGTCGGAGCGGATTCTGCGGTCGGCCCATTCGTTTACAATGCGCCGACCGGTCGCGGGGTCTACCAGTATGCCGGAGGGATAGACGCTGTAGGAGGCAAAGCGGGAGCCTTTGCCGTAGCCGGCTTCATCGGCACAGGCCCAAGGCCCGGTTTGGATCCAGGAGAGATGGATCGGCGCCGCGCCGATCGTTAAAGCGGCCGCCAGGCCCTCTGAGGTGGCCCCCCGGTGATTGGTCGAACCGATGGATTCATTCAGGCTGGGATTCTGGAGTTTTCGGAATTCCACGTCACTGCCGAACCCGCCGGTGGCCAGAACAACCGCCCGCGCCGCACGGAGGGTTTTTCCGGGGAGGTCGCTTTCTTCCGGGAACCGATAGCCGGGTCGAAATGCCACTCCGCGAACCGCACCCTTGCTGTCGGTGAGCAGGGCCGTCAGCAGGCAGCGCGTTCGAATTTCAACCCCCAGTCCGCGGAGTTTCTTTTCCTGCGCCTTTATGATATCGACGCCGGAATGACTTCGGGTCGTGAGGCTCCGGGCTGCGGAATGTCCTCCGAAACGGTCCAGCCGCTGGAGATATTGCACGCCCAGCACTTCCCGGGTCCAGTCGATGACCGCCGCGGCCTTTTCGGCCACGATTGCCACCAGTTCGGGATGATTGAGTCCCATTCCGGCTTTCAGCATATCCTCACGGAACAATTCCGGAGAATCTTCTATGCCCATGCGTTTTTGCAAAAAATTTCCCGGGGCGGCCAGGCCGCCGTCGCTGATCCGTGTGTTCCCGCCGGTAACGGCCATTTTTTCCAGCACAATGACCGAGGCCCCGGCTTCCCGGGCTTCGATGGCCGCGGCCAGTCCGGCCAACCCGCTGCCGATCACGACAATATCGGTTTGTTCATCCCACGTCGGCATTTCAATAATTCCGGGACATTTTGCAATGCATGAAAGAAATAAAACCGGTTCTTCGTGCACGGATCAAGCACGGTGCGGTTACGGAATGACCCATGGCCGGGATGCGGGCGCCGGCGGTTGTCATGGTGCATGGGTTTTCAATTATCCGAAGGACCACGCGGTGTCAATCGGAACTGGCCGGACATGTTTTTGACGGCTTCGAGCATTAAAAGCCCCTTTTAGCCGATCAAAATGCTATATTTTTGACAATCCCATGGATTTGTTTTATTTTTATCTATTATGAATAAAAATTTCAGTGCGTTTCGATCACAAAGGCGGTCATAGACCCCTTTTAAAGAGGAGAAGTGCAGATGGATCCAAAGACCGGTCACGAGGAACCCAGTTGCAGAATCGATATGGAGATGCTTTCCAACTTCCGGAAGCGGCTTCCGGAAGTCGCGGAACACATCATCGAAAGCTGTCACGACGATCAGTGTTATACCCACATCGATTATGAACCCATTCCCTCCAAGGAATCGGTGATCGAGATCATCGAACGGATGAAGGAAGTCCTTTTCCCGGGGTACTTCAGCCGGGGGCGCCTCGATCCGGCCAACCTGAAATACAATATGGGCCAGTCAGTCTCCGTTTTGTTCGATGTCCTCTCCGAGCAGATCACCCGGAGCGTGCGCCACGAGTGCATCCGGTACGACATGCCCTGCACCGAATGCGCGGAACAGGGGCACCAGATCGCCGTGGGCGTGCTGGAGGCCGTTCCCGGAATCCGCAAACTCCTGGCCACGGACGTGCGGGCCACCTATGAAGGGGATCCGGCGTCCAAGAGCCACGACGAGATCATCTTTTCTTATCCCGGCATCTTCGCCACCATGGTGTACCGGATCGCCCATGTACTCTTCGAGGCCGGGGTCCCCCTCCTTCCCCGGATCATGACCGAGTACGCCCATTCCCAAACCGGGATCGACATCCACCCGGGGGCCCACATCGGCGAAGAGTTCGTCATCGATCACGGCACCGGCGTGGTCATCGGTGAAACCACGCAAATCGGGGACCGCGTCCGCATCTACCAGGGGGTCACCCTGGGGGCGCTCTCCCTTCCCAAAGACGCGGGGAACCGGCTCCGCGGGCATAAGCGGCACCCCACCATCGAAGACGACGTCATCATCTACTCCGGCGCCACCATCCTGGGAGGGGATACGGTGATCGGCGCACGGTCGGTCATCGGCGGGAACGTCTGGATCACGAAGTCGGTGCCGCCGGACAACAAGGTCCTTTTGGAAGAACCCCGGCTCATCTACAAATCGGACAATGCCCAAAACCGCGTCGCCGCCTTCTCGGGTGTCGCCAAATGAAAGGAGTGGGTCATGAGAGTCTTTAACAGCATCGAGAAAACCATGGGGTGCACCCCGATGGTTCGCCTCAATCGTATCGCCGAGGGCGTGGATGCCGAAATCATCGCCAAGCTGGAATTCTTCAATCCCCTGAGCAGCGTGAAAGACCGGATCGCCGTGTCCATGATCGAAGACGCCGAAAAAAAGGGCCTGATCCAACCCGACACCCTGATCGTGGAGCCCACCAGCGGCAACACGGGCATCGCTCTGGCCTTCGTGTGCGCGGCAAAAGGGTACCGGCTCTGCCTGACCATGCCCGAGACCATGAGCATGGAACGGCGGAAACTCCTCACGCACCTGGGAGCCGAACTGGTCCTCACGCCGGGGCCCATGGGCATGAAAGGGACCATCGAGAAGGCCCGGGAGATCGTTGCCGCCACGAAGGGGGCGTATCTACCCGATCAATTCGCGAATCCGGCCAATCCCCAGGTTCACCGGGAAACCACGGCGGAAGAGATCTGGAACGACACGGAAGGGACCGTGGATATCCTGGTGGCCGGCGTGGGCACGGGCGGGACCATCACCGGTGTCGCCCAGGTCATCAAGCCCCGGAAACCGTCTTTTCTGGCCATTGCCGTGGAACCGGCGGCCTCCCCGATCCTGTCCGGTGGAAAACCCGGCCCCCATAAGATCCAGGGGATCGGCGCCGGGTTCGTCCCCGATGTCCTGGACCGATCCGTCATCGACGACGTGGTCACCGTCACCAACGAAGACGCCTTTGCCACGGCCCGGGAAACGGCGGAAAAAGAGGGGCTCCTGTGCGGCATCTCTTCGGGGGCGGCGGTCTGGGCCGCCCTGCAGGTGGCGCGGCGCCCCGAATCGGCCGGAAAGCGGATCGTCACCATCCTCGCCAGCACCGGCGAGCGGTACCTTTCCACGGATCTTTTCAAAACCGACTGAACCTGCCTGTCTTGATCGCCCGGCATTCAACCCGTGAATGCCGGGCCTTCCCGTTTTTGTTTGTCTTTTCCCCCCATCTTTTGTAACAATACACCGGTAACCGGCCGATCGACCCCTCATTTTAAGGAGGAAGAAGATGCCGTTTCGGATCGAATCCGACAGCATGGGCGAGGTGAAAATCCCGGAAAGCGCTTACTACGGGCCCCAGACCCGGCGCGCCAAAGACAATTTTCCCGTCAGCGGCCGGACGCTCCCCCGGGAATTGATCCACGCCCTGGCCCTGATCAAGGCCCACGCCGCCGCGGTGAACCGTGACCTGGGGCTTCTGGACGACGCCGTCGCCGTCGCCGTCATCCGGGCCGCAACCGAAGTGCGCGAAAACCGGTTCGACGATCAGTTCGTGGTGGATGTCTTTCAAACAGGATCCGGCACCTCCACCAACATGAACATGAATGAAGTGCTGGCGTCCCGGGCCAACGAAATCATGACCGGGAAAAAAGGGGGGCGGTCGCCGGTACACCCCAACGACCATGTCAACCTGGGGCAATCCAGCAACGATCTCATCCCCACGGCCCTTCACGTGGCCGCGGTCCTGGCGATCCGGGACCGCCTGGTCCCCGGCCTACGGCGGCTGCACGGCGCCCTTGCCGAAAAGGCCCGTGCTTTTGCCGGGATAAAAAAGATCGGGCGCACCCATCTCCAGGACGCGCTTCCCGTCACACTGGGCCAGGAATTTTCCGGATACGCCCGCCAGGTGGAACTGGGAATCGGTCGCGTCCAAGGCGCGTTACCGGCCCTTTGCGAATTGGCCCTGGGCGGCACCGCCGTGGGCACCGGCGCCAACGCCCATCCCCGTTTTGCAAGGGACGTAATCGCCCGGATCCGGACGGAGACGGGGCTGCCGTTCGTGGAAGCAACGAATCACTTCGAAGCCCAGGGGGCCCAGGATGCGGCGGTGGAAACCAGCGGCGCGTTGAAGGCGGCGGCCGTAAGCTTCATGAAGATCGCCAACGACATCCGGTGGATGGCGTCCGGCCCCCGGTGCGGTCTCGGGGAGATCAACCTTCCCGCCCTGCAGCCGGGATCGTCGATCATGCCCGGGAAGGTGAACCCGGTCCTGTGCGAGTCCGTCATCCAGGCGGCCATGCAGGTGATCGGAAACGACACCGTCGTGACGCTGGGCGGGACCGGCGGCGTCCTGGAGCTGAACCTCGCCCTGCCGGTCATCGCCGACAACCTTATCGAATCCATTTCCCTGCTGGCCGCGGCGTCCCGGGTCTTTGCCGAAAAATGCATCGACGGCATCACGGCCAACGCGGATGTCTGCAGTGCCAACATTGAAAAGAGCCTGGCCCTGGCCACCCTTTTGGTCCCCCGCATCGGTTACGACCGGGCGGCGGCCCTGGCCAAGGCCGCCCATGATTCCGGGAAAACCGTCCGGGAAACGGCAATGGAAGCCGGCCTTTTACCGGAAGCGGAACTGAATCGGCTTCTCAATGACAAGGAGCCGGAGTGAACACCCCGGAAAGAGGACTCCCCCGACGCTGGAACCGGGACCGCGCCAGGCTGTTTTTCGCCCTTTCCCGGACCCCCCACGGGCTCATCGACATGGCCTCTCCGGCCCTGGCGGCCCTGCTGGTTCTGGGAACGTTCCCTTCTTTTTGGGTGACCCTTTTGGGACTGGTCACCGCCTTTGCAGGCTACACCGCCGTGTACGCCCTCAACGATCTGGTGGACTACCGGAGCGACCGGAAAAAGATGCACTCCGAAGATGCGGGGTCAAGGCAAAGGGACCTGGACGCCGTCATGGTCCGCCATCCCCTGGCCCAGGGCCTGTTGAGCCTGAAAGAAGGGCTCCTGTGGACCGGCGGATGGGGGACGGCGGCGCTGCTGGGGGCCTGGGCGTTGAATCCCGTGTGTTTGCTGATCTTTTTCGCCGCGTGTTTTTTGGAAATCCTGTATTGCCTCCTGTGGCGCATCACGCCCTACCGGGCGCTTATCAACGGGCTCGTCAAGACCGCCGGCCCCCTCGCCGCCGTTATTGCCGTGGACCCGGAGCCGTCCGGGCTTTTCCTGGTCCTGGTCTTTCTGTGCGTCTTTTTCTGGGAAATCGGGGGGCAGAACATCCCCAACGACTGGACCGACGTGGAAGAAGACCGGCGTCTCGGCGCCAAGACCGTGCCCATCGCCTTCGGCCCGGAAAAATCCGGCCGCATGATCCTGGTATCCGTGGGGACGGCCGTTTTCCTGACCCTCCTGCTGTTCGCCGCCTCCCCGGCGGATTTCATCTTTCCCATGTATCTTTTGATCGCCGCCCTGGGGGGCATCCTGCTCATCTGGCCGGCGGTGCGCCTCCGGAAAAACCGGCGGGACAAAGACGCCATGCGTCTTTTCAATGCCGCCAGCTATTATCCCCTCGCGCTCCTGGCGGTGGCGGCGGTGAACCTGATCACCTGACGGCCACCCCCAGGATTCCCAGAAAGCGCGATTCGAGAAAGGCGTGCAGGAAAAGCCCGGACCGGGCAAGTGCGGCTTTTAAGTCCCGGCTGTGGAACCGGTTTTGTGTGGGGTGTAAAAGCACCCGGCGGGTGACGGCATTCAGGTACAACGGCGGGTACAGTTCTTCCATGTAGTACCGCCCCCCGGGCTTGAGGACCCGGGCCGTTTCTTTTACGGCGGATTCCCAGTCCGGCACGTGGTGTAAAAATCCGAAGCCGAACACCACGTCAAAGGAAGCGCTGCGAAAGGGCAGGCGCGTGCTGTCCCCGGCCAGGAGGGATATCCGCTCCCGTTCCCTGGATGTAAGAAAACCGGCGGCGGTGCGCACCATGACCGGATCGAGATCCAGGGCTTCGATGCGCCGGGGATGCATTTTTTTCAGGAGAATCCGGGCCCCGGCCCCCCGGCCGCACCCGATCTCCAGGATGCGGGGACGGACGGGAAGATCCGCCGCCTGCAAAAACCAAAACATCTCCAGGCGCTGCATGGCCATCCGCAGCGGGTTGTTCACCACCAGACGTTCGGCCCAATTCAGGATCATAACGCATCTCTCCCTGGAGGGCCTGTCCCTTTGACGGCCCGGTGGATCACGGCGATCCCGTTGGTCAGGCGGCGGTACCGGATATCTTTGAAACCGATCACCGAAAGCATCTCGGAAAGCTCGCCGGGCAGCGGCCATGTCCGGATGGATTCGGGAAGGTGGGTATAGGCTTTACGGGATCCCGCCAGAAGCTGGCCCAGAAGTGGCATGATCCAAAAGGAATAAAAATCGTAAAGCTCCCGGAACACCGGGGAGGTGGGTTTTGAAAACTCCAGGCACACCATGGCCCCTCCGGGCCTGAGGACCCGGTGGATTTCCGAAAAGCCGACCCGGGGCCGGGTCAGGTTGCGAATCCCGAATCCCACCATGGCCGCATCAAAGGAGGCGTCCGGAAACGCCATCCGCTCGGCGTCCCCCTGGACAAAGGCCGTTTGCGCAGCCGCCCCGCAGCGGGCGGTTTTGTCCCGGCCGGCTTCCATCATGGCCCGGTTGATGTCGTAAAGGACGATGAACCCGTTGCCGCCGAGGCGCTTTGCCGCCATGAGGGCGAGATCCCCTGTCCCGGCGCACACGTCAACAACCCGGTCCCCCTTTTTCAGCCCCAGCATCCGGACCGCCAGGCGTTTCCAGGGATAATGGATGCCGAACGACAACAGCGTGTTCATGAAATCGTATTTTTGGGCGATGGACTCGAAATGCCGGCAGACGTGCCGGGCCTTTTCGTCCTGGGAAACGGGCTGGTAGCCGAAGCAGGTGACGGGACTGTCGGAAGGATCCGCGGCCTGCCGGCGTTTTTTGGGATCGAACCACATGGGCTCCTATTATTCCAGAAACGCGGACATGGCAAGGATCAAAGTCGGATATCAATGGAGAACCAGGGCTCCTGAATGGAAATGGCGCCCGAAAAGGGCCTACGGATTAGCGTTGCACCACGTCTTTGGGCGGGGATTTATCCGAAAGTAACTCGGTATC
>CAZQUR010000086.1:0-12052 GCA_964596535.1 uncultured Desulfobacteraceae bacterium | reverse complement strand
ACCCGCCTTATGTCCCTTCGCAAGCCATTGCCGGCCTGCAGCCGGAGATCGCCTTTGAACCCCGGCAGGCCCTGGACGGAGGACCGGACGGGCGCGACGCCGTCCGGCATATTGTATTCAACGCCGCCGCCTTTCTGGCCCCCGGAGGTGTCTTGCTGATGGAAATCGGATTCGACCAGAAACCCGCCGTAAAAGCGTTGGCTGAGACCTGCCGAATGTACCGGGAGCCTGTTTTTATCCGGGATTACAGCGGCCATGACCGGGTGGTCTGCCTGGAAAAAAAGTAAACGGCAAGGAGGCTTGGGCGGTTGTGGTTCCGGCTCTTCTTAATCGGTAACGGGATCGCAATCGGGGATCAGCGTGGGGCGGGATTTTATATCCCGCCGGGAAATGGACAACAGGTAAGCTTGATGGCAACGTAAAAAGTCCATCTGCGGCGTTGCGCGGCATTCTTCGCCTGCCTGTGCGTTGCACGCAGACAGGTCATTGCGGCGTACCTGTAAGTACGCCTCATTCCTCAGAATTTGCGCGCCTTGCATCTGGAGCTTTTTACGTTGCCATCCCAATTTCGACTTTACAGTTCATCAAGCTTGATGGCTTCGTAAAAACCCGAAATCTCCCTCTCCCTTGAGGGAGAGGGTTGGGGTGAGGGTGAGAAAAGGATGTATTTTCTATGGGTTGTTCCCCCCTCCCCTTAATCCCCTCCCCCCGGGGGAGGGGAAATGCGGATAATCCCCTCCCGCCAGGGGAGGGGAAAAATGGTTTTTTACGTTGCCGTCAAAAACAGCTTGCAAAATGTATAATATCTTGTTAAATAAATTCGTTTTAAGCACGCACGCCGGTGGACCCGCTTACGGGTGCTTTCCAACGGGGAAGGTCAAAGGCGGGAGGGAAGCCGGCGCAGGAAAAACCCAAATGAAAAGGAGAAACCCATGGCGTATGTGACAATGAAGGAACTCCTGGAGGCGGGGGTCCATTTCGGCCACCAGACCAAGCGGTGGAACCCCAAGATGAAGCCGTACATCTTCGGATCCCGGAACGGCATCTACATCATCGACCTCCAGAAAACCGTCCACATGTTCAAACCTGCTTATGATTTTATCGCGGATACGGTTTCCGAAGGCCGGTCGGTGCTTTTCGTGGGCACCAAGAAACAGGCCCGGGAGTCCATCTACGAAGAGGCCAATCGGTGCGAGATGTTTTACGTGCACAACCGGTGGCTGGGGGGGATGCTCACCAATTTCCAGACCATCAAACAGAGCATCGAACGGCTCAATTATCTGAACACCATCATGAACGACGGGTCCATCAACTTGTTCCCCAAAAAGGAACGCCTGAAACTGGAAAAGGAACGGGTGAAGCTGGACAACAACCTGGGCGGCATCCGGAACATGACCTCTCTTCCCGGCGCCATCTTCGTGGTGGATACAAAAAACGAGGCCATCGCCGTGCGGGAAGGCCGGCGCCTGGGGATTCCCATCGTGGCCATTGTGGATACCAACTGCGATCCGGAAGAGGTGGATTATATCATTCCCGGAAACGACGATGCCATCCGTGCCATCCGGCTCATTAGCTCCCGCATGGCAGACGCCTGTATCGACGGAAAAGCCATGTACCAGGAGAAGCTCCAGGCCCGGGCCGACAAAGCCGAAGAAGGCGAATCGGAAATTCCGGCGGCGGCTGCGGAGTTGAAGCCGGGAGAACGGAAAGTGATTTCCGACGGCAAAGACGGCCCGGTCATCGAAATCATCAAACGGACCGCCGAAAAGCCCCCGGTGGAAGTGGAACCGGAAGCCGCCCCGGAATCCGATGAACCCGAAGTATACGACGAAGCAGAAGAAGCAGGAGAATAAACATGTCCACCATCAGCGCGACCATGGTCAAAGAACTCCGGGAAGCCACCGGAGCCGGAATGATGGATTGCAAGGAAGCCCTCACCCAGTGCGGCGGCGACCTGCAGAAGTCCATCGAGTTTTTACGGAAAAAGGGGCTGGCCACGGCCAAAAAGCGGGCCGGACGGGCCACATCGGCCGGCGTGATCTGCTCCTATGTGCATATGGGCGGGAAGATCGGGGTCATGGTGGAAGTGAACTGCGAGACCGATTTCGTGGCAAAGACCGACGCGTTCCAGGAGTTTGCCAAGAACATGGCCATGCACGTGGCCGCCAGCAACCCGGTGAGCGTCCGGCCGGAAGACGTCCCCGAGGAGATCATCGCCAAGGAGAAAGAGATCTACAAGGCCCAGGCGGCGGAACTGGGAAAACCGGACCCGGTGGCGGAAAAGATCGCCGAAGGCAAGCTCAAAAAGTTTTTCAAAGACAACTGCCTGTTGACCCAGCCCTACGTGCGGGATCCGAACCTTACGGTGCAGGACGTGCTCAACGAACTCATCGCAAAAATCGGCGAGAACATCACGATTCGACGATTCGTGCGGTACCAGCTGGGAGAAGAGTAAATCGATGCCGATGCCGCATTATAAACGGATCGTCCTCAAGCTGAGCGGCGAGGCCTTGATGGGGGACCAGGGGTTCGGGATCAGCCCCTACATGCTGACTTATGTGGCCGATGAAGTTCGATCCATCTTCGACTTGGGGGTGGAGATCGCCCTGGTGGTGGGCGGCGGCAATTTCTTCCGGGGCAACGCCGTCAGCGCCCACGGCATGGACCGCGTCTCGGCGGACAAGATGGGAATGCTGGCCACGGTCATCAACTCCCTCGCCCTCCAGGACGCCCTGGAAAAGCGGGGGATACAGACCCGCGTCCTCACGGCCATCTCCATGCCGGAGGTGGCGGAACCCTTTATCCTGAGACGGGCCATCCGCCACATGGAAAAGGGGCGGGCCGTCATCTTTGCGGCCGGCACCGGAAATCCCTATTTTACCACGGACACCGCCGCGGTGCTGCGGGCCCAGGAAATCCACGCCGAAGTCCTGCTCAAGGCCACCAAGGTGGACGGTCTTTACGATGCGGATCCGGTGTCCCACCGGGACGCCCATTTCATCCGGAAGGTCACCTACCAGGAGGTCCTGGAGAAGCAGCTCGGGGTCATGGACATGACGGCCATTTCCCTGGCCATGGACAACCGGCTGCCCCTGATCATTTTCAACCTCAAAGGGAAAGGCAACATCCGGAAGGTGGTCTGCGGGGAAGAGGTGGGGACCCGGATCACCTGAAAAGAGCGGCCGGCGGAAACACCGGAAAGGGGAGACAGACGATGCTGGACGAGATTTTCGAGGAAACCAAGGAACGGATGGGCAAAACCCAGGCGGCCCTGAAAAGCGAGTTGATGCGGATTCGCACCGGCCGGGCCTCCCTTTCTCTTCTGGACGGGATCCGGGTGGATTATTACGGCACGAAAACACCCCTCAACCAGGTGGCCACCCTCTCGGTCCCCGAAAGCCGGTTGATCGTCATCCAGCCGTGGGACGCCTCCGTGATCAAGGAGATCGAAAAAGCCATCCTCAAGTCCGACCTGGGGCTGACGCCTTCTTCCGACGGCCGCCTCATCCGGATCGCCATCCCGCCGTTGACCGAAGAGCGCCGGAAGGAACTCGTCAAGACGGTCTCCAAGGTATGCGAAGACTACAAGGTGGCCATCCGCAATATTCGCCGGGACTCTAACGAGCTGGTGAAAAGCCTCAAAAAAGACGGAGACATCTCCGAAGACGACGCCTTCCGGGCCCAGGGCGAGATCCAGAAGATCACCGACGAGCAAATCGAACAGGTGGATGCCGTCTACAAGGAAAAAGAAAAGGAGATCCTTGAATTCTGATCCTGCCGCCCGAAAGACGCCCACACTCGATGCATCAAGGCTTCCCCGGCATGTGGCCATCATCATGGACGGCAACGGCCGGTGGGCCCGGAAACGAATGCTCAACCGCATCCGGGGGCATGAAAAAGGGGCCGACACCGTTCGGGCCGTGGTCCGCGCCACCCGGGAATTCGGCATCCCCTATTTAACCCTGTACGCCTTTTCCACGGAAAACTGGCAGCGCCCGGATACGGAGATCGCCGCCCTCATGAGGCTGCTGAAGCGGTTTTTGAAATCCGAGCAGCCGGAAATGCTGGAAAACGGGATCCGCCTCAACGCCATCGGGCAGGTGGAACGCCTCCCCGCCGATGTCCGGGAGACCCTGGAAGCGGTGAAAACCGCTACGGCGCACCAGACGGAAATGGTCCTTAATCTGGCCTTGAGCTACGGCGGCAGGGCCGAGATCCTTCGGGCGGTCCGGCGCATCGCCGAAAAAGTCAAAAGCGGCGCCCTCGACCCGGACGCCGTCACCGAAGATCTCATGGCCCGACATCTCTACACCCGGGAAATGCCCGACCCCGATCTGCTCATCCGGACCAGCGGCGAGATGCGGATCAGCAATTTCCTCCTGTGGCAGATCGCCTACACGGAGCTTTTTGTCACCCCCACGCTGTGGCCCGATTTTTCAAAAGCCGAGTACACGGCCATCCTCGAAGACTTTCAAAAACGGGAACGACGCTTCGGAAAGACGGCGTCCTGACGAAAAAGAACCGATGCATAAAATGCGATGGATCACGGGCCTGACGGCCCTTCCGTTTTTGGTGTGGCTCCTTTCCCGGGGCGGCCCTGTCTGGTTTGCCGTGGTGGTGGCGGCGGTTTCCGTCCTCGGTGTGCACGAGTCCTTTCGGCTGTTGTTTCCCGGGACCGCCCACGCCGAAACCGGCGCCGATCCCGGCGCCGCGGCCCTGGAAAGGCCGCTGCGGCTTTTGGCTTACGGCGCCGGGCCGCTGCTGATATACGGCGCCTATCGGAGCGCCCCTTTGATCCCGGTCTTTCTCGCGTTGAACCTGATGGCCGCGGGATGTATCCTTATGTCCCGGTTCGACGGCGGACAACGGGCGCTGGCGCCGGTCTTCCGGCAGGCCCTGGCCGTGCTTTACGTCCCCGGCTTCCTGGCTTTCCTGGTGCTGATCCGCAACGGGGAAAACGGTGTATTATGGATCTACATGATCCTTGCCGTGGTCTTTGCCGGGGATATCGGCGCTCTTTACACGGGCACCTTTCTGGGAAAACGGAAACTGTGCCCGTCCGTCAGCCCGAAAAAGACCCGGGAAGGGGCCGCCGGCGGGCTTGCATCCAACCTGGTGGTGGGGGTATTGTTTAAGCTCGTTTTTCTCCCCGGGCCGCCCTGGGTGTTGTCCGGTATCTTTTTTATCGTATTGGGAATCGCGGCCCAGTTGGGGGACCTCTTCGAGTCCATGCTCAAGCGCGCCGCCGGGGTCAAGGACTCGGGAGTGATTTTTCCGGGGCACGGGGGGTTGCTCGACCGCATCGACGCCCTGTTGTTTGCGGCGCCGGTGGGGTATCTGTTCAAGGAGTGGATTCTGGCATGAAGCGTCTTTCCATACTCGGATCCACCGGTTCCATCGGGACCAATGCCCTGTCCATCGTGCGCATGTTTCCGGACCGGTTCCGGGTGACGGCTTTGGCGGCCAAGAACAACGTGGACCGGCTGGCCTCCCAGATCGAGGCGTTCGCCCCCGAGTTGGCCGTGGTCCTGGATGCCGCCGCGGCCCGGGCATTGCAGCAGCGGATTTCACCCAAGTCCAAAACCCGTATCGCATGGGGGGAAGACGGATATGCGGCCGCCGCCGCCCTCGATGACGCGGACATGGTCCTGGCGGCCATGGTGGGGGCGGCCGGGCTGATGCCCACCCTGGCGGCCATCGATGCCGGAAAAGACGTGGCCCTGGCCAACAAGGAGACCCTGGTCATGGCCGGGCATATCGTCATGAAACGGGCCGTCGAAAAAAAGGTGCGCATCCTGCCCGTGGACAGCGAACACAGCGCCATTTTCCAGTGCCTTTCGGGCCAGCGCCGGGAAGACCTGGAAAAGATCATCATCACGGCCTCGGGCGGCCCTTTTATCCGCCGCCCCCTGGCGGATTTTGCGGATATCCGGCCGATGGACGCCCTGAACCATCCCACCTGGGCCATGGGAAAAAAGATCAGCATCGATTCGTCCACGCTGATGAACAAGGGCCTGGAGGTTCTGGAGGCCCAGCATCTCTTCGGCGTTTCCATCGAAAAGATCGAGGTGGTGATTCACCCCCAAAGCGTGGTACATTCCATGGTCGCTTACCGGGACGGCGCGGTCATGGCCCAGCTTTCCGTGCCGGACATGAAAGGCGCCATCGCCTACGCCCTTTCCTATCCGGAACGGCTCCCCCTGAATCAGCCGCCCCCGGCCTTTGAGCAAATCGGTACACTGAATTTCGAAAAGCCGGATCTCACCCGGTTTCCCTGCCTGGGCCTGGCCTTCGAGGCCTGCCGGAGGGGAGGGACCGGCCCGGCGGTCCTCAACGCGGCCAACGAAGTGGCGGTGGCGGCCTTCCTGGAGGAAAGGATCGGATTTCCGGATATCCCCGCCGTCATTGAAAAAACCCTTTCGGCGCACCGGGTCGTCCCGGATCCGGATTTGGCGCAGATCCAGGAGGCGGACCGCTGGGCCCGCCGGCACGCCGGGGCGGCCGTGGCCTCCGGCGGATCCCGGAATTGATCGAGGAACCATGGGAAACGTATTTGCCTTTATCGTTGTGCTCGGGGTTCTGATTTTCTTCCACGAACTGGGGCATTTTCTGGTGGCCCGGCTCTTCGGCGTGGGCGTGGAAAAGTTTTCCCTGGGATTCGGCCCCAAGATATTGGGAAAGACCGTGGGGATCACCGAGTACCGGCTGTCGGCCGTCCCCCTGGGGGGATACGTGAAAATGGTGGGGGAAGAACCGGATGCCGAACTGGATCCAAAAGATATCCCCATCTCCTTTACCCACAAAAACGTTTACAAGCGCATTCTCATCGTGGCGGCGGGGCCGCTGTTCAACCTGCTGCTGGCCGTGATCATCTTCTTTTTTATCTTTCAGGTTTCCGGGATGTACATTCTCCGGCCCGTGGTGGGGCAGGTGACACCGAACTCCCCCGCGGCGGCCGCCGGGTTCCAGCCCGAGGACCGGGTGGCGGCCATCGACGGAGAAAGGGTGGAGACCTGGGAGGCCATGGCCGAAAAGATTTCCACCAGCCAGGGGAAACGGCTGCGCATCACGGTGGACCGGCACGGATCCCGGGTCGACCTGTCGGTGACCCCGCAACTCACCGAATCCCCCACCATTTTCGGAGATACCATCGAGCGCTACACCATCGGCATCGTGGCGGCCGGAAAGACCGACCTGGTGGATATCGGCTTTTTTGCCGCCGTCAAGGAAAGCTTCGTCCAAACCTATGCCGTGGCCAGGCTGACGGTGGTGAGCATCGTCAAGCTCATCCAGGGGACCCTTTCCGTCAAAACCCTGGGCGGGCCCATCATGATCGCCCAGATGGCCGGGGAGCAGGCCAAGGCCGGGGCCGAGGCCCTTATCTTCTTCATCGCGCTCATCAGCGTCAACCTGGCGGTCATCAATTTCCTTCCCATCCCGGTCCTGGACGGCGGCCACCTGATGTTTTTCTTCATCGAAGCGGTCACGGGGAAACCGGTGAGCCTCAAGATGCGGGAGATGGCACAGCGGGTGGGAATCTTCGTGCTGGTTCTGCTGATGATCTTCGTCTTTTACAACGACATTACGCGGATCCTCTTTTCCTGAGGGAAAAAAGCCATGCCCCATCGCCTCGAAGTCGCCTTGAAACCCGATCTGAGGGACCCCGAGGGGGAGGCTGTCCGAAAAAAAGCCTTCGATTATTTCGGGATCCGAATGGACGGTGTACGGGTGATCCAGGTGCTGACCTTTGACGCGGATTTTTCAAAGGCCCAACTGGACCGGATCAAAGACGCGGTCTTTACCAACCCGGTGACCCAGGTCTCTTCCTACGATCCCTTGCCCGTGGACTTTGACTGGGCCATCTGGGTGGGGTACCGCCCCGGTGTCCGGGACAACCCGGGCGCCACCGCCGCCGAGGCCGTGGAAGACGTGCTGGGAAAACCCTTTTCCGAGGGACAGGCCGTCTACACGTCCAAGCGGTACTGCCTTTCGGGTCCGGACTTAACCCGGGCCGACGCGGAACGCGTCGCCGCCGAGCTTCTGGCCAACGACATCATCCAGCAGTGGAAGATTTTTCAAAAAGAAACCTGGGACCCCGTAACCGGGATCGGATGGATCCTTCCCAAGGTAATCCTGGACCATGCCCCCGCCGTCACCGTCATCCCCATCGAAAGTGCCGGCGACCTGGAGCGGATCAGCCGGGAGCGGAACCTGGCCTTGAACCCCGCCGACATCCCCACCATCCGGGCCTATTTTACCGATGAACGGGTCCGGGCCCGCCGGGCCGCCGTGGGGCTGACGGATCCCACGGACGTGGAGATCGAATACATCTCCCAGGCCCGGTCCGACCATTGCAACCACAACACCTTCCGGGGCCTCTTCCGGTATCGGGATCGTTCCGCCGGCCGAAAAGACGTGGTGGACAACCTCTTTAAAACCTTCATCGAGGCCCCCACCCTGGCCCTGATGGAAAAAAAGCCCTGGGTCAAGTCGGTCCTGTGGGACAATGCGGGGGTGGGGCGGCTCAACGCCGACTACCATTACGTGATCACCGGCGAGACCCACAACTCGCCGTCCAACATGGAGGCCTACGGCGGGGCCCTCACCGGGATCGTGGGGATCTACCGGGACCCCATGGGGACCGGGAAGGGCTCCCGGCTCATCATGGGCAGCTACGGGTTCTGCGTGGGGCACCGCGACTACGACGGCGAACTCAAGCCCCGGCTCCACCCCCGGCGCCTCCTGGACGGGGTCATCGAAGGGGTCCGGGACGGCGGCAACAAAAGCGGGATTCCCACCCCCTTCGGCCAGGTCTTCTTCCATCCCGGGTACATGGGCAAGTGCCTGGTCTTCGTCACCGCCCTGGGGATCATGCCCCGCCTCGTGCAGGGGGCGCCGGCGGAAAAAAAGACCATCGCCCCGGGGGACCGGGTCATCATGTGCGGGGGCCGGGTGGGGAAAGACGGCATCCACGGGGTCACGGCCTCTTCCGAATCCTTTTCCGAGCATACCCCGGCGGGCCACGTCCAGATCGGGGATCCCTACACCCAGAAAAAGATGCACGATTTCCTTTTAGAAGCCCGGGACGAAGGCTTGATCCGGTTCATCACGGACAACGGCGGCGGCGGGCTTTCCTCTTCCGTGGGGGAGTCGGCCCGGTTTTCGGGAGGCTGCGAGATCCGGCTGGAAAAGGTCCCCCTCAAGTACGCGGGGTTGGACCAGTGGGAGATCTGGGTCTCCGAATCCCAGGAGCGTATGACCGTGGCCGTGCGTCCCGGCGACCTGGACCGGTTCATGGCCCTTTCCAGAAAGCACGCCGTGGAAAGCACGGTCATCGGCCGGTACACCGATTCGGGGAAACTCCACATCACCTATGACGGCCAAAGCTGTGCTTACGTGGACCTGGATCTCTTGACCGCCGGGTTTCCCCAGTGGGAATTCGACGCCGAGTGGGTCGCCCCGGAGGACCGGGGCCTCTTCGAGCCGGTCCTGAAGGAACCCGAGGATCTTTCGTCCCTGTTGACGGACATGCTGGCCCGGCCCAACATGGCCTCCAAAGAATGGATCGCCCGGCAGTACGACCACGAAGTCCAGGGGACGAGCATCCTCAAGCCCCTGGCCGGGCGGCACCGGGACGTCCCCGGGGACGCCGCGGTGATCCGGCCGGACCTGGAATCGCCCACCGGGCTGGCCTTTGCCCAGGCCCTGCTGCCCACCTATTCCCGGATCGACGCCCACGCCATGACGGCCTGCGTCATCGACGAGGCGGTGCGCCGGGTCCTGGCCGTGGGCGGGACCCTGGATCACGTGGGCGGGGTGGACAATTTCTGCTGGCCCAACATCCAGTTCGATCCCGTGACCAACCCGGACGGCAAATTCAAGGCCGCCCAGCTCGTGCGTTCCTGCGTCGCCCTCAAGGAGATGTGCGAGGCCTACGGGATTCCGCTTCTATCCGGCAAAGACAGCATGTACGTGGACGGGCACCTGCCCGGCCCCTACGGGGAAACCCACAAGGTTTCGGCGCTTGCCACGCTCCAGTTTTCCGCCGTGAGCGTCATGGAGGACATCGACCGGTGCGTGACCCTCGATTTCAAAATCCCCGGGGACCGAATCTATGTACTCGGCATCACCCGGAACGAACTGGGCGGATCCGAATATTACGAGCGGTTCGGATATACGGGGCTTTTTGTTCCCCGGGTGCGCCCCGAAGAAACGCTTCCCCTGTACCGGGCCCTGGAAAAGGCGGTCGCAGGCGGGCTTGCCGCCTCGGTGCACGGCGTCTACCGGGGCGGGCTCGGCGTGCACCTGGCCCTTTCGGCCCTGGCCGGCCGATTGGGAATCGATGTGAGTCTTTCAAAAGTGCCGGCGGAAAAGGCCCCCCGGGACGACATTCTCCTTTTTTCCGAATCCGCGGGACGGTTCATCGTCACCGTGGCCCCGGAAAAAAAGCGCGTCTTTGAAGCCCTTTTTGAAGGGCTTTCCTGTGCATGCATCGGGACCGTCACCGAAGCGCCGGCGGTGAAGATCCGCGGACTCGGCGGCCGGACCCGGGTCTCGGCGGCCCTTTCGGATCTGGAATCGGCCTGGAAACGCCCTTTCGGAGGATTGATATGAGCCGCGTCAAGGTGCTGGTCCTCACCGGGTACGGCCTGAACTGCGATCATGAGACCGCGTACGCCTTCCGGCGCGCCGGCGCCGGCGCGGACCGGGTCCACATCAATTCGCTGATCGACGGTGCCGTTTCCATCCATGATTATCAGGTCATGACCTTCATCGGCGGGTTTTCCTGGGCCGACGACCACGGGGCCGGGGTGATCCAGGCGGTGCGCATGGGGATTCATCTGGGAGACGCCCTCATCCAATTCATCCAAAACGGGGGGCTGGTCATCGGGATCTGCAACGGGTTCCAGACGCTGGTCAACCTGGGGCTTCTGCCCGGGCTGGAAAACGATTACCGCCGCCGCTCCGTGGCCCTGATCGGAAACGACGGCGGCAACTTCCGGGACGACTGGGTCACGCTGGCGGTCAACCCCGATTCCCCTTGCATTTTCACCCGGGGGCTGGATTACCTGGAGCTTCCCGTCCGCCACGGGGAGGGCAAGTTTTACGCGGACCCCGAAACCCTGAACCGGCTTGTGGAAAACCACCAGGTGGTCTTACGCTACGTCCTGGCCGACGGCGCGCCGGCCCGGGGGAAGTTCCCCGAAAACCCCAACGGCTCCCTGGAGGACATCGCCGGGATCTGTGATCCCACCGGCCGGGTCTTCGGGCTCATGCCCCACCCGGAAGCCTACAACCTTCCCGCCAACCATCCCCAGTGGTCCTTTCGGAAAGAAATCGCCCGGCGGGAAAACCGCCCCCTTTCCGGCCTTCCCGAACTGGGCATCCGCCTCTTCCAAAACGCCGTGGATTTTTTCCGGTAATCGAAGGGTGTCATTTTCCTTGCAAGGAATCTTTTAATTCCTGGGGGAGCTGTTTTTCCAGTTCCGGAAAGGCTTCCACAATGCGCCATATATCGGCCAGGTCCTTCTGTCGTTTGCTTTTCCGGCGGGTTGTATCCGTGAACGCCCAAATCTTGCCGCGCAATATATCCTCCAACCCGGCCACGTTCATTGGGTAGCCCAAAATCGTTCGGATCTTGGCACCGGGAATGAAATCCTGATACCGGGGATCCGTTTGAATCTGAATCCGCAAATCCGAGCCGGACGAGTGAAGATTGACACTGTGCTCGAAGTGCGCCACCGTCATTCCGTGTTTTTCGGCGGCCTTCAGGACGGTCTTTATATCGGCCACCGCCACCACAATATCCACATCCAGGCTGACCACGGGCTCGACGTACGCATTGACGGCAAGTCCTCCGATGACACAGTAGCGTGATCCCGTATCCTTCAGGATGGTGATCAGTCTTTGCAGCGTATCGGATTTGTCGTTGGCCAGGGAATTCAGAAATTCTTTTCCCGTCATGACCGCATCCCTCCATCTCAAATTTCCTGATAAGTATAGCCCGAACAAAAGGGTAATGCCAAATCTTTTTTGTTCAGCCTGAAATGCC
>CAZQUR010000085.1:6818-12149 GCA_964596535.1 uncultured Desulfobacteraceae bacterium | reverse complement strand
GCGCCTTGCATCTGGAACTTTTTACTTTGCCATCCCAATTTCGACTTTTTACGAGTTCATCAAGATTGACGGAGAGGTTTTGAAGTATTGAATTTTAAAGAAACAAGGGACGTTGAATGCGAAACCCGAGATGCTTGTACGCCGCTTCCGAGGCCTTCCTCCCCGAGGGCGTCCGGATGATCATTCCGATCTTCAAGAGATAGGGTTCCACCACATCCACCAGGGTATCGGCTTCTTCCTGCAGCGTGGCGGCCATGGCGTCGATGCCCACGGGTCCCCCTTTGTAAAATTCGATAATGGTTTTGAGGTATCGCCGGTCGAGTCCGGTGAGTCCGACGGTATCGACCCCTTCCAGTTCCAGGGCCGCGCCCACTGTCTTACGGGTGATGACGCCGTCCGCCCGCACCTGGGCGTAATCCCTCACCCGTTTCAGCAGCCGGTTGGCGATCCGCGGCGTCCCCCGGGACCGGACCGCCAGTTCCGCGGCGCCGTCTTCGTCGATGGGAACCTCCAGGATGGTCGCCGAGCGCCGGATGATCCGGACGAGATCCTTGGGGGCGTAAAAATCGAGGCTCCGAAAGATACCGAACCGATCCCTCAGGGGCGGGGAGAGGAGCCCCACCCGGGTGGTGGCCCCCACTAGTGTAAACGGATTGAGACGGTACCGGTGGCTCCGGGCATGAATCCCCTTGTCGAAAATAAAGTCCACGGCGAATTCCTCCATGGCCGGGTAAAGGAATTCCTCCACGGTCTTGGGGATGCGGTGAATCTCGTCGATGAAAAAAACATCCCCCTGCTCCAGGTGCGTCAGGATCCCGAGGAGATCTCCTCCCTTTTCCAGGGCGGGTCCCGAACTGACGGTCAACTCTCCGGAAGTCTCGTTGGCGATGATGTGGGCCAGGGTGGTCTTGCCGAGTCCGGGGGGACCGTGCAACAGGACGTGATCCACCGGCTCTCCCCGTTCCTGCGCCGCTTCGATGGCAATTTTGAAGGCTTCCACGATCTCTTCCTGGCCCACGTATTCAAACAGGCGCTGGGGCCTTAAAGACATGAACTCGGGCTGCTCATCCTGGGGAAGGCATACGGGAGACGCAATCCCCTGTGTGGCGGCGGCGGTGTCTTCAGCCTTTTTTTTCACTGGGAAATCTCCCCGCGGTAGACTTCTTCAAAAAGGGATTCGGGGGTGTCCGCGCCCGGATTCCTTTTCAGGGCGTCGGCCACCATCCGCTTGGCTTCGGCGGGTTTGTGCCCGAGTTGCCCGGTTAAAACCTCCAGCACCTGCTTGACAGAGTCCGGATTCGCCACGGAGGGTTCGGCTTCGGGCTTCCGGATGAGGGCGAATTTTTCCATTTTTCCGCTCAGGGTGGCCACGATTTTCTGGGCCGTTCGCCTGCCGATTCCCTTTAACTGCGTCAGCCGTGTCACGTCCCCGGCTTCAATGGCCCGGGCGATGTCCCGGATGGGAATGTTCAAGGCCTTGACCGCCTTGGACGGGCCGATGTCCTCCACGGAGACGAAATATTGAAAAAATTCCCGTTCCGCTTCCAGGTTGAACCCGATCAGGACAGGCCTGGGCTGCCTTTCGGTCTGCTGAAAATAGATATACAGGGCCACCTCGTCTCCATGCCGTCTTGGCGCCAATGTTTCCATGACCACCGCGGGCAGGAGGACCTCGTAGCCCACCTGGTTCACCAAAAGGAGAATCCGGTCTTCTTCCTTCTTTAGCAGCACCCCCTTAAGATAACCGATCACGGCCGGGACCCCCTTTGCTTTTCGGGATAACGCAAGAGACCGATGACGGCCAGGGCTACGGCGTCGGAGGCATGATAGGGGCGGATGGGCGCGGCAGCCTTCACGAATTGCCGGACGGCCCGCTCGAGCTGATCTTTTGTGGCCTTCCCGTTTCCGGTAAGCGTCTTTTTCACTTCCCGGACCGGGATTTCCATGACGGGGACATGGAGGTGGCATCCCGCCAAAAGGACGGCGCCGGCGACTTTCCCGAGGGTGATGCCCGATTTGGGGTAGATTTCCAGGGAGAAGACATCCTCCACCACCATCAGATCCGGCCTTTCCCGGTCCAGAATACGGACCAGTTCGGAAAAAATCGAATGCAATCGTTCCGGGAGCGGGATTTGACGGGTCGTGTGAATATGGGCATAGGAGAAGGTATCGATCCGTTTCGGAGACCCCCGAACCACCCCGATTCCGGTGTCCGCCAGCCCCGGATCCACCCCAACGACCGTCGTCATCGGAAGCCCGCCATTCCTTGCCGTTCCAAGGGTTACGGCATCTCCGCCAGCTTTTGTCGGGCGATCTTGGCTTCGGTGCTGTCGGGGTATTTGCGGATGAGTTCCTTGAGTATCAACCGGGCGTTTGCGCTGTCTCCCAGTTGCTGAAAGGCCAGCCCCTGCTTGAGGAGGGATGCCTGAACCTTGTTTCCGGCGGGATATTTTTCGATGACTTTCTGGTATTCCAGGATCGCTTTCTCATACCATTTTTCGCGGTAGTAGCTCTCTCCGATCCAGAACTGGGCGTTGTCGGCGTGGATGGACGCCGGATGGTTTTCCAGAAAGTCCTGGAACAGTATCCGGGACTTTTCATATTCCCCGCGGTCAAAGGCCTGTTTGGCCACGGCGTAGGCCTCGTTTTCCGCCAGGGGTTTGGCCGGTTCAACGGCCGGCGGTGCCGAGGGCGCTGTACCGGAAACCCCGGGCTCCCCGGATTCCAGGTTGAGGTAGCCTTCGATGCGATCGATCCGTTCCTCTTGTTCCCGAACCGCCTTTTCCAGGCGGATCAGCCGCTTTTCCTGCTCCATTTGCGCGGTTTCGGTGGGCTTGAGCAAAAATTCCGCCTCTTCCGTTTTCCCCCGGAGCACCTGCATCTCTTCGGCAAGGCGATCCAGGGAGGCCTGGATTTCGGCGGTTTTAACCCTGAGATCTTCCGCCTTTCCTTCCTCGGTTTGCTTGAGGAGATCCAGGCGCTTTTTCATCTCGGCATTCTCGCGTTCGAGCGTCGTTATCCGGCGATAAAGGGATGCCATGTTGCTGTCGAGGGTGACGATATCCTCGCGCACGGCACACCCCAAGAATAAAAAAGAAAAGGCGATAAAATAAATGATTGGTTTCATCTTCATCAAAGGGTGGAGGCGGTTGTATTTTAATATCCGGTTGTCGCGTCGATGCCGGCGGATGCCGGGACTCCGGCGGCAGGGGTCTGCCGCCGGCCGGCGTCTCTAATCCCGATACGCTGTTGCGGGCGGCGGGTCTTCGCCCGTTTTCAGCCCCATGAAAGGGCGGGCCATACCGGCCATGGGCCGGTTTCCCGCGTTATTGGATGACGAAATGGGCGCGTCGATTCTTGGCCCACGCTTCTTCGCTATTCCCCGGATCCACCGGCCGCTCTTCCCCGTAGCTGATGGCCACCATGCGGGAGGCCGGAACACCCAGATCCATCAAAAACTGCATGGCGGACTTGGCCCGGCGGTCTCCCAGGGCCAGGTTGTATTCGTGGGTGCCGCGTTCGTCGCAATGGCCCTCGATGATCACCGTCAGGTTCGGGTTCGTTTTGAGGTACTCGGATTTTCGTTTCAATATCTCCTGGGCCATGGGAAGGAGGGTGGCACTGTCGAACTCGAAGTAAATGTCTTCGTTTTCGAAACGGGCCCGTTCCTCGGCGATCTTTTTCCGCTTGGCTTCTTCGGCTTCCTTCAGGCGCTGTTCTTCCAGGGCCCGCTGGCGGGCCAGTTCTTCTTCCCGGGCCTTTTCGGCTGCCGACTTGGCGGCTTCGCTTTCTTCCTGCATCATGCCCGGCTCGGAGGCCACTTTCTTTTTGGCGCAGGAAACGGTGAACAACAACCCCGGAACAACCAGGAACAGGGCCGCAACCATCCACAACTTTCTCTTCATTTTATCCTCCTTTTCCATGTTCAAAAACGCTTTTGAATCATCCATTAATCTTTTGGGCTCCGGGGCGACCACGCCGGATCGGTCTGTTCTCCCGAAAGCGTCAACAGCCGCCGTTGATCCGTGCCGAACGCCGTCATGACATAAATGCGCGCGGGACCCTCCCGATAAGAGCAAAACGCAATCAGGCTGCCGTCCGGCGACCACGCCGGAGATTCGTTATCCCCGGCGTTGCGGGTGAGCTGTACCGGCGCCTTCCCGTCGATACCCACGATGAAAATATTCGTTTCTCCCCCTTCCATGGAAGTATAGGCGATCCGATCGCCGGCAGGCGACCACGCCGGCTGCGTGTTGTGGCGGCCGTAATAGGTGATCCGCTGCACCACATTCGATTCCACATCCTGAATATAAATCTGGGGGGTTCCGGCGCGCTTGGAGACAAAAGCAATCTTTTTTCCGTCCGGCGACCACGAAGGCGACACATCGATCCCCTGATTGTGGGTCAACCTCTTAACGGTTTTTCCCGTTTCCGTCAATAGATAAATTTCCTGATCCCCCGTAAAAGAGAGCGTCGCCGCAAGCTCTTGCCGGAAGGGCCGCCAGGCCGGTGTGATGTTGAGGCCTTCGCGGGTCACCTGGTGGCTTCGCCCGTCTTTGAGGTTTTTGATGAAAAGATCCGGCTTTCCCCCCAGGTAAGAGGTATAGGCGATCCAGTCGCCGTCGGAGGACCATGCCGGAGAAATGGTGATCGCTTTGGTTCGCGTCAACTGCTTCGGATCGCTGCCGTCAAAATCACACGTATAGATTTCCTTGTTTCCGGTGCCGTTGGAGACAAAGGCGATGCGGCTCGTGAAAATACCGTGCTGCCCGGTCAGGGTATAGATGATGTCATCGCAGAACCGGCGGATGATCTTTTTCAGATCCGCCCGGGCCCCCTGATAGCGCTTTCCCACCAGCATCCGCCCCTTGAAGGTATCGTACAGGCGAAGTTCAATGGCCAAAGCGCCGTCCAAAATCTCGAACCCGCCTGTGACAAGCAGTTCGGCCCCCACCGTGGTCCAGCTGTCAAACCGGATTTTGGGGATTTCGATCCCCATGCGCTGGGGGTCTTCCAGGAAGCCGGCCCGATCCAGAATCTTGAAAAACCCGGTGAACTCCAGGGTCTCGGCCAGCCGGGCCGCACCGTTTTCGGCGATTTCCGGTTGGACTTCGGTGCCGGGTTTGGCCTGAAAAAACGGAACGGCAATGGGGATCTTTCGGATAAACGGATTGTTGATGTCGATGTATTCCACGGCGCCGGCAACACCCCGGAACGCCGTCACCGCCACGACCATGAAAAACAACAGCCGCACCATACCCCGGCCTGGATTCAATCGCCGCATTCTATTCCTTTCAAAAACGTTCGATACCTGATGGCTTCGTGCAATAT
>CAZQUR010000085.1:2732-6718 GCA_964596535.1 uncultured Desulfobacteraceae bacterium | reverse complement strand
CGTAAATACCCCATTCCCCCTCCCCTGGTGGGAAACAACCTTAAGAAAATACGGCACATTTTCACCCTCACCCCAACCCTCTCCCTCAAGGGAGAGGGCGTTTTGGGTTTTACGATCATGTATATTTAGTTATTTTCTTTGCCGAATTGGAAACGCTCAATTTATTTCAGTTAATTCAACCCGGAGGGTGTAAACCGCAACCCGACCATGTAAGAGGGGCGCCGGTATCCTCCGGGCAGGGGCGGCAGCGGATCCGATTTTTGCACCGCTTTGTAAACGGAATCGTCAAAATACGCGTTCCCGGATTTGGTTTCAAAAAACATATCCGTAATCCGGCCGTCGGAAAGTATTTTAATGACCAGCCGCGCCTCCAGGTCCTTTCGCCCCCCCACCATCTGTTCCGAAAAGGCCCAGTTCTGCTGGATCAGATAGGCGATTTCGACCTTGTAGATATCCATCTGATCCAGGTCCGTCTTCCCCCCGCCGCCATTGCCCTGGCCGCCCCCCGTTCCCGGCGGCCCTTCATTGACTTTCCGTTTCAAATCCGCCAAGGCTTTCTCCAAAAGGTCGGACGCCCGGGGTTCCGCCTTTTCCCGAACATTTTCCTGGACATCCTCAACGGCCTTTTGAATGGCCGTGTCGGGCTTGTAGGTCTTTTTCTTTAAGGATGTCTTGGCTTCCTTCTTTTGCGTGGCAAGGGAAACGGTGTCCGGCTTGGATTTGAGGTCCGGGGCGGGCGCCTTTTTTGCGGGAACCGGTCTGGGTTCTTTTTTCGCTTCCGGAGCCCGGGTTTCTTTCGGGGCCGGCGGATTCAACGCCGCCCCTTTCCCGAGGTCCGGCAACGAAACCAGGTTGACACTCACCACCGACGTGGGCCACCGCCGGGCCGGGGTGAGGTCCGGAGAAAAAACGAGCCCCCCGAAAAGCGCCACGTGGCACACCGCCGATATCACGGAGGTCCATAGAAACTGGCGCCGGTGGGTGCTGTCTCCCCGCAAAAAAGTGGGAGGATGTGCAGGTTCCTTAATCACGCGCGCCTCATCCGGAATCGTTATTTTTTCTCCTTTGTCTTGACCGGTTCCGTCACCATGCCCAGCTTCTCGACACCGGCGCCTTTGGCTTCGGCCATGACCCGGGCCACAAGACCGTACGGAATCTCCTTGTCGGCGCGGAGATAGACCGTGCGGTCCGTTCGGTTTTCAAGGATCTTGGCCAGCTTTTCCCGCAGGAAATCGAACTGGACTTCGAAGTCGTTGATGTAGATGCGCTGCTGGGTATCCATGGTGAGCATCAAGGGTTCTTTTTCCGCGGTGATGGGATCCAGGGTCGCCTCGGGAAGCGACACACTGGCCCCGTGGATCATCATGGGCGCCGCCACCATGAAGATAATCAACAACACGAGCATGACATCCACCAGCGGAACCACGTTGATTTCGGCCAACAGCCCGTTTTCTTTGCCGCCTGAGGTCATTCCCCTCTCTCTTTCATGCGCATGAGATCGCGCTCCACGATGTTCAAGAAATCCGACGAAAAACTATCGAGCTCGGATTCGAGGATCCGAATTTTGTGCATAAAATAATTGAACGCGATGACCGCCGGGATCGCCACCGCCAGCCCCCCGGCGGTGGCCACGAGGGCTTCGGCGATCCCCGGGGCCACCACGGCAAGGCTGGCGGATCCCCGCAGGCCGATGCCCTGGAACGACCCCATGATCCCCCACACGGTGCCGAAAAGACCGATAAAAGGGGTCGTATTCCCGGTGGTGGCCAGAAACGGGACCATCTGGGTCATCCGGGTGGTTTCGGTGGTGATCCCCCTCCGCAAGGCCCGCTTGACGTTATCGACACCCATGGTCCGGGATCTTATGGAGGCGGCATCGGAAGCGCCTGCATGGGACGGTCCGGACGGGATGTTTTTTTTCAACTCCGTGTATCCGGTCCGGAAAAGCCGGGCCACCGGACTGGCCTGGAGGGCCTTGGCCTTGGTAAAGGCCTCTGAAAAATCCCGGCTTTTCCAGAAATAATCGATGAAGACCGCCGACTCCTTGAATGCCTTCCGGACGAATCGAAACTTGAGAATAATAATGGTCCACGAGGTGATGGAAAAAAACAAAAGCACCAAGAGGACGAACTGGACCATGAGACTGGCGTTGGCGATCATGTGGATGATGTCGATTTCGTGAGGCAGCATGCGGTCTCCTAGGATGTATTGGGGCACCGGGCGGAAAACAGCCCGTAACGGGCGCGGTGAAGTTTAAAAGGTGCGCCCGAAAGCCCCCTCTGCGTCGTTTATGTTCCCGTATCCCGATATGGGTGTCCGAAGATCCGAAAACACAATATATTGTATCGTATTAAAAAAATTTTACTATATGAACTCCAAAACCCTGTCAAGGATTTATCCTTGATTCAAATCCCAATCTATATATCATATTATGATGAATGTATGAAGATCCGATTAAAAAGGAAATCGTGTCGTGGACGCCATCGTCGATCTTTTATTTGAAGCCGCCATGCTGAAAAAAATCCCCCGGTCCGGGTACCCGTTCCTGGGCGCAGGGAGCGAATCCGTGGCCGAGCACGTGTTTATCACCACCTTCATCGCATACGTTTTTTCCCGGATGAGATCCGACATCGATGCCTCCCGCCTTGTCCACATGTGCCTGGTGCACGATCTCCCGGAAGCCCGGACCGGGGATCTCAACACCGTTCAAAAAAAATACGTGACCGCGGATCATGCGCGCGCCCTGTCCGAAGCCGTCCGGGACCTTCCCTTCAGCGACGGCCTCGCGTCCCTGGTGAAGGAATTCGAGGCAGGGGAGACCGAAGAGGCAAAACTGGCCCGGGACGCGGACCAGCTCGCCTTTTTAATCGATCTCAAAGCGCTGGCGGATGCGGGGCATCAAAGCGCCGACAAGTGGATCCCTTTTGTCAACGCGCGTCTTCGAACGCCCCTGGGCAGACAGGTCGCCGAAACCCTGTTGAACACGCCGCACGACCGCTGGTGGCTCAAACCCCTGTTGAATGATCCGAATCCCTGAACCCATGGCTCTTTCGGCCCTGGCCCGGGCATTGAAATCCGCATGGGAGTTCATCGGGAATGATTCGGAGGTCAGTCACCCGGCCGCCTTTTTGAAGATCCATCCGGCGGCAGAAACCGCCCCACGGAGTGCTTGACCCCTTCCGGAACCGGTGTTACGATTCACTTTTCGAAGCCATCTGTTTTGAAGGGACCTCGATTCTACCATGGATAAAACCATCCCCGAAACCTATGAAAAGTATTTAAAGGGCCTGATGGATATCAGCCGGGCCATTACCTCGGAACTCTACCTGGAAGACATCCTCAAGCTCATCGTGATGGTGACGGCCAAGGTCACCGGTGTGGAGATCTGCTCCCTGTGGCTCATCGATGAAAGCGCCGCGGCGAAAAAGATCCGCCTCAAAACCACCCAGGCCATCGACCCCGATTACATCAAGGACCGGTCCCTGGGCATGGACGAAGGGGTCGTGGGATACGTGGCCAACCACAACCGCCCGCTCATCGTGGAAAACGTCCTCGAGGAGCCCCTGTTCAAAGAAAAAGAAATGGCCAAGAAGCTGGGGCTGGTTTCCATGCTCAGCGTCCCGCTGCAGGGCAAGGAACAAAAGGTGATCGGCGTGCTCAATTGCTTCACCGCCGCGCCCCACCGGTTTTCAGAGACGGAAGTGTATCTCATCACCACGGTGGCCAACCAGGCGGCCGTGGCCATCATGAACACGGAACTGATGGTCAAGACCCGGGTGATCCAGGAAGAACTCGAGACCCGGAAGATGGTGGAGCGTGCCAAGGAAATCCTGATGAAGCGGAGAAACAGGAGCGGGGACGAGGCCTACCGGTGGCTTCAGAAGCGGAGCATGGACTCCCGGAAACCGATCCGCCAGGTGGCCGAGGCGGTCCTGCTTTCCGAAGAGCTGGATCACGGATAGCACGCCCGGAGTCGTTGCAAAAAC
>CAZQUR010000085.1:0-2632 GCA_964596535.1 uncultured Desulfobacteraceae bacterium | reverse complement strand
CGGGGCCCCGGGTTACGCCTTTTGTTTCGTCCTCTCCAGGGACGCCTTGATGAAATCCCGGAACAGGGGATGGGGATTCATGGGCCGGGACTTGAATTCCGGGTGGAACTGGCATCCCAAAAACCAGGGGTGATCCGGGAGTTCGATGATCTCCATTAGGTCCCCACTGGGGGAGATTCCGGAAAAGACCATGCCGTGTTCCGCCAGGCGTTCCCGGTAGGCGTTGTTGAACTCGTACCGGTGCCGGTGCCGTTCCGAAATCGCTTCACTGCGATAGGCCCGGTACGCCGTCGTTTTCTCCGACACTCGGCAGGGGTAGGCCCCCAACCGCATGGTCCCCCCCTTGTCCGAATGGATATCCCGCTGCTGCAGGGTCCCGGTCTTTTCATCGAACCATTCCAGCATCAGGTCGATGACCGGGTGGGGGGTCTCCGGGTCGAACTCGCTGCTGTGGGCCCCTTCCAGGCCGGCCACATGGCGGGCGAACTCGATGACCGCCACCTGCATTCCCAGACAGATGCCGAAATAGGGAACCTTGTGTTCCCGGGCATACCGGGCGGACAGGATTTTTCCTTCAACGCCCCGGGATCCGAATCCCCCGGGCACAAGGATGCCGCCGGCCGAATTCAATGTCTCTTCCAGGTTTTCCGGGGAAATGCTCTCCGAGTCCACGAATTTCAGTTTGACTTTGCACCGGTTCGGTATGCCGCCGTGGCCCAGGGCTTCGTTGAGGCTCTTGTACGACTCGGTCAGGTTGGTGTACTTGCCCACGATGGCGATCTCCACCGTCTCTTCGGGGGTCTTGATCCGGGAAACCAGCTCATCCCAGGCTTCCAGCCGGGGGGCCCGCGTCCAGATGTGGAGCTTTTCCACGATCTTGTCGTCGAGGCCTTCCCTGTGGAAGATGAGCGGGACCTCGTAGATGCACGCCACGTCCTTGGCGGTGATCACGGCATCCACGTCCACGTCGCAAAACAGGGCGATCTTGGCCTTGATCTCTTTGGGAAGAAAACGATCCGTGCGGCACAACAGGATGTCGGGCTGGATCCCGATGCTGCGCAGTTCCTTGACGCTGTGCTGGGTGGGCTTGGTTTTGACCTCCCCCGCCGTGGGGATGAAGGGGACAAGGGTGAGGTGGATGTACAGGGTGTTCTCCTTCCCCGCATCGGTCCGGAACTGCCGGATGGCTTCCAGGAAGGGAAGGCTTTCGATGTCTCCGATGGTCCCGCCGATCTCCACGATGACCACGTCCACGTCGTCGGAAACCAGCCGAATGCTCTGCTTGATCTCTTCGGTGATGTGGGGGATGACCTGGACCGTTCCGCCCAGGTATTCTCCCCGGCGCTCCTTGGAGATGACGGAATAGTAAATTTTGCCGGTGGTGAAATTGTTGTCCCGCCCCAACCCGGCGTGGGTGAACCGCTCGTAATGGCCCAGGTCCAGGTCCGTCTCCGCGCCGTCGTCGGTGACGAAGACTTCTCCGTGCTGGAAGGGATTCATGGTGCCGGGATCCACGTTGATGTACGGGTCCAGCTTCTGGAGCGTCACCGAAAGGCCGCGGCTTTCCAGGAGCGCGCCGATGGAAGCGGAGGCCAGGCCCTTTCCCAGAGAAGACAACACCCCGCCGGTGATAAAGATGTACTTTGTCGAACTTCCCATGATCCCCCCTCAACGCATTGATGTGCACGCACCCGGCGGTCCTGAAATCCTTTCGGGTTGCGGCCTAGTTGTACATGTTTTTAAAGGCGTCAATGGTTTTTTGAATCTCGTCGGATACCGGCGCGTCTTTTTCGACGCCGGAGTTTACGTTTTGTGCCGGGCGCACCTTTGATTTCAAGGCCGCCATATCGAAGAGCGCTTCGGGCGTGGGCGGATTCACTTCCAGGGATTGGACCCGGATGGTTCGGGCCAATTCCCCGTTTTGATAAAATTCGATCCGCCAGGGGTACCACGCCGATCCGATCTGCGCCCAGTTGTTGTACCGGATCTCGAGGGTTTCCCCTGCTGACGGCCCCGATCCTTCCACAAAGATCCAGCGAAGGGGCCAAAAGTGTTCCTTGTCCATGACCAGCCGGGAGACGGATGTATCCGGGTACCGGGTCCCGAGAACGTAGACCACGGCATCTTCGAACCGGCCCAGGCTGCAGATCTCATATTGGATGCCGTACCGGGAAAGGAGTCTTTCCAACTGTTCCCGGCTGCGGCACAGGAGGAGATCCTTGTACCGGTCGAATCGATCCCGGCCCGGGGAAAGGATGTTTTCGTCCAAAACGGTGAGGATTTTTCCATCCACATGAAGATGAAGGCGCCGGGTCGGACCGAAGACGGCCTCCGACCGAAATGCGCCGGGGAAACGGTACCGGACCGTTTCCGGGACGATGCGTTCCTCCACGCCGGGGGATTCGGTGCGGATGTGGAGTTCCTGCCGGATCAACAGGGTCTTTTCGTCTCCGAGGCTTTTGGCATAGTAGTGAAGCACGGCCCGGCCCGGGAGCACGTATCCCGACGCCGCGGTGCACCAGAGGAGGATCCCCATCACGAGCGCCCATTTCACCCTCACCCTACCCTCTCCCTCAAGGGAGAGGGAAAAATGATGAAGCCCTTTCCTCAAGGGAGAAGGGGAAAAATGATG
>CAZQUR010000084.1:0-12629 GCA_964596535.1 uncultured Desulfobacteraceae bacterium | reverse complement strand
GGCAATGCTGGGGTGTCGTCATGTTGTCCTCCTTGCTTTTTAGGCATTCAATTTTTCCGCCACCGCTTTTCCATAATCCTGGGCGGCCTTGATACCGCCTTGGACGCGACTCGATTTGAGCCGAAGGGGTCGATCCACCATATTCATCTTGAAGATATGTCCCATGGTGTCATAAATCCGGTCAGGCGCTTCCCCGCTCCAGCCAAAGGCACCGAAAGCGCCCCCGGTTTTTCCTTTAAGGGCGGCCTTTTCAGCCATGAACAGGAATGTTTTCATTGGTTGCATCATATCCCCGTGGTACGTGGGCGATCCGAAAACAAGGGCATCGTATGCTTCCAGTTCGGATGCTTTTTGAATGGCCCTGGCGTCCAGAACAGTAGCATCCACGCCCGATATGCGCAACCCTTCCGCGATGAGATTCCCGATTTCCTCGGTATCTCCCGTCCGAGATACATAGACGATGAGGGCTTTCGGCATTACCGGTTTATTCCTTCTTCCCGATTCGCGTGTCGATTCCCTGGGGCGCACAATCGGGCGTATAGCACGTGTTGTTCAAGAATTCACATGTCTGTTTGCATGATGGGCATTCATTGGGCGGTTGTTCGGCTTCGAAGGTATAGCCGCAGTTGCCGCATTTCCAACTGTTCATGAGCCTTTCCTCCTTTACGGCCTTTCCCGAAAAAGCGGGTCCCTCCAAGCGTCCGAAGGCGGGACCCGCTTCGATTGGTTGGCCTTTGTTATAAAGCCGCCTCCGGCGTTGTCGGCGCAAAGGGCCTTTGGCCCATCTCCCGGTCCACCAGGAAGAGACCACCTCGGGCCCCTTCCAAGAATCGCAGCTTCTGGAGGACGGCATTGGCGCTTTCCTCTTCTTCCACCTGCTCCGTGACGAACCACTGCAAAAAAATGCCGGTGGCATGGTCATTTTCGGATTGGGCGGTTTCCACGAGTTGATGGATCAGCCCCGTGACCTTCTGTTCGTGCGCCAGAACATTTTCGAAGACCGCCTCCGGCGACGCCCATTGTGTGTGGGGCGCCGCGATGGCTTCGAGGGTGACCCGCCCTCCCCGTTGTTGAATGAAAGCATAAAACTTCATGGCGTGCATGAGTTCTTCCTGGGCCTGGATATACATCCAATGGGCGAACCCCTCCAGATTCCCGGATTTAAAATAGGCCGACATGGACAGGTACAGATACGCACTGTAGAGTTCGGCGTTGAGTTGGCGGTTCAGGGCCGTTTCCAGCTTTTCCGTGAGCATGGATTTATCCCTTCCAGTGCCCGTGGATGTTACAATATTCCCGGGCCGTCAGTGCATCCCCTTGAACGTTGAAGACGGCTTCGGGAGCCTGACCCGGCTGGAGAAACTGCCGGTAGACCTTGCCGCCGTCGATGACTTCAATCCATTCGATATAATGTTTTTCTTCCATGGGATGGGGGACGCTGCCCACCTTCACCTTGGTCCCTTCGGCGCTCTTTTCCATCACCGGAACATGTTTTTCCTTGGCGGCGTCCACGGTGTTTTCCGTCATTAGTTTCATGGGTTGACCGCAGCATACGAGTTCTCCCTCACCACCGTGGAGCACTTCCACGATATTCCCGCAGAGTTCGCATTTGTAAACCTCGAGTCGTTGTGCCATGATGCCTCCTTTAGCGTTTAAGGTTATACCGTTTCGGACGAAACCGATGTTACCAGTTTTCGCCTAAAAGTTCAAAGTGCGCCCGGGGGTGGGCACACGCGGGACACATTTCCGGTGCTTGGTCGCCATGATGCAGGTATCCGCAGTTGCGGCATCTCCAGGTCGCCGCATCATCTCTTTTGAACACCGTTCCCCTTTCGATGTTGCCGGCCAAGTCCCGGTAGCGTTTCTCGTGTTGTTTTTCCGCCACGGATACGGCTTCGAAAACGGAAGCGATAGCGTCGAATCCTTCTTCCCGGGCGGTTTTCGCGAAACCGGGGTACATTTCCGTGTGTTCGTGATGTTCGCCGTCGGACGCCGCATTCAGGTTTTCCAGGGTGGTGCCGATGCTCCCGGCGGGGAATGCCCCGGAAACGGTGACTTCACCGCCTTCCAAAAACTTGAAAAAGCGCTTGGCATGCTCTTTTTCCTGGTCGGCGGTTTCTGAAAAAATGTCGGCGATTTGGACGTATCCTTCCTTTCGGGCCTGACCGGAAAAGTAGGTGTACCGGTTCCTGGCCTGGGATTCTCCTGCAAACGCCGTTAAAAGGTTTTTTTCAGTTTGGGAGCCTTTCAACTGTGTCACGTATTCACCTCCTTTTGTGATGTGCATGTGTTTTCCGGGAAGGTCAAGGGGATCTTCCTTCCACCACCCTTTTTGGATGTGGGTTTGACGTTCTTTCTCCGCGAGTTTTTTCAACTTGTATGCCGCATCCCGTAAAACCCCGTACAAAATTCCGCACCCCACATCCTCCCGTTCCACGTCCCCCTTGTCGGCGAGACGGATCATCCGTTCCGTCAAGCGAAACGTTTCTTTGATATTATGATCACAGGGTTTCACAAAGAAACCGTCCCGGAAAAAGAACAACGCCGGAGTGCAGGGGTTGCACCGGCGGCGTTGTCCAGGAATTCAGGAAAGTTAAATGAAAACATGCCGTGTAAAGAAGCAATCTTGATGCCAAGTTTCGGGATGCCGCCGTCCAAGCGCGTCTTGTGTATCCAAAACCGATGGATACGCAGGATCTCCGGCAAAGGGGAAAAGGGTAGGATACCGGGAGGATGAAGGGCGGCGGGAAAAAAGAAAAAAGGGTTCAATTTTCCGACAGGATTTTTATTTCCGGTGAAGGCTTTTTGTTTTACAGGCGCATCTGTTTTGAGACATAAAATGCCGATGATATCCCAACGCATCAAAGTTTGAACTGAAATCGTTAAATAAAAGATGTATCCGGTTTTATATGAAACAAAAATGTATCATGATACATTTTTTGGGGAATATCCGAAGGAAGCATCGTAGAACAGGCCGTGCGGGTTGAAGGGAGCCCTTTTGTGACAGGTGGCATATGGTTTGCATATTTTTCCGACACCATGTGTTTGGCTGAGAAGGCCTGAACCAACGGAAGGATAAAAAATGATGGAATTGGAAGACATTGCCAAGGATACCGATCTGATCAATGCCATTGATTGGGATATGACCCATGAGGAAGCGGTACGGTTGTACCTGGAGTGGGGGAACAATTGGACCCGGGGAAATTACGTGATCCGGTCCAAAGACGACGTCGCTACCTATTTTGTCATCAACACCTGGGAAAAGGAACCGGTGATTTATCTGATCCGAAGGAATTCCGAAGAAGCCCGGGAGCTTGCCAAAATCCGCATGCCGTCGCCGATCAAAAAACGATTCTTGGAGAGCATCGGGTTCAACCGGGGTGTTTATTCCCTCACCCGGGAGGTCAGGGTCTGGTTAAGGGATGCCCTGAACGTCCACTGAGGTGGGGGGCAATTGATTTTTCTTTGAACACTCGGGACAAAAACCCGTGAATTCAAGACGATGTCCCGTGATGGTAAAGACGGTGGCCCCGTAAAGATCGTCTTCGATTTGATTCAACGGGGCGATGGGGGCATCGTCGATGCGGCCGCATGCGACACACCGGATATGATAATGTTTGGACGGATTCCAATCAAAGCGCTTGACACTCCCCCCGGTCTCCAACTTTTGGATCTTCCCCATCTCGGATAAAATTTCCAGATTTCGGTATACCGTTCCCAGGCTGATGCGGGGAAGCCGCTTTCGAACCTCCATATAAAGTTCATCCGCACTGGGGTGAGAATGCATTTTTTCGAGTACCTCCAGGATAACCCGTCGTTGTCGGGTCATCCGAATCGGAGGGGGCTCTCCTTCAGAAGCCGAAAAGGCATCCGGGGAATCGGCGGACATAGGGTTCGATGACGGTGTTTTCAATGTGTCTTTCCATTCGGTAACGACTGCGCCGGACGACCGCTTCGGGCGGTCTTTCAGTGAACCGCAACAGCGAGCGCATTCCCCGTTGCGTGCAGCGGGGAGATTCAATAATAATTATTAACACTATATACACACCCCCGTCAAGCCCCGATCTTTTTTACGAAGCCATCAAGATTGATGAACTCGTAAAGAGTCGAAATTGGGATGGCAAAGTAAAAAGTTCCAGATGCAAGGCGCGCAAATTCTGAGGAATGAGGCGTACTTACAGCTACGCCGCAATGACCTGTCTGCGTGCAACGCACAGGCAGGCGAAGAATGCCGCGCAACGCCGCAGGTGGACTTTTTACTTTGCCATCAAGATTCATCGCCGGTCCATGGAGACAAAGGCACATTCGCTGGGCCCGCAATAATCGCCGATGTACTCGGATTCTGGCCGATAGAGAACCGGCTTGGGGGCGGCGTCGCCGAAGTGCTCTTCGATGACATGGGCCGTCCATCCGGCCATCCGGGAAATGGCGAATACCGGGGTGAACAGGTCGATGGGTATCCCCATGGCGTGGTAGAGGGACGCGCTGTAAAAATCGACGTTGACGTAAATTTCTCTGTTTTTGTGTTTTAAGAAGGCCGCCTTTCCCACCGCTTCGAGCCGCCTGGAAATGTCATACCAGCGGGGGTCGCCGATGCGTTCCCCCAGGATTTTGGACATGGGAGCCAGGATGTGGGCGCGGGGATCGTCGGTTTGATATACCGCATGCCCCAATCCCATAATCCGTCCCCCGGAGGCCAGGATGTTTTCCACATAGCCCTCCACCGCATCCACGGATTTGATTTGCTGCAGCATTTCCATGACCCGGGCGTTGGCGCCTCCGTGAAGTTCGCCGGATAGGGATCCCACGGCGGCCGCCGCGGCGGCATACATGTGTGCCCGCGTGGAGGCCACCTCCCTTGCCGCGAAAGTGGAAGCGTTAAAAGAGTGTTCGGCGTGCAGGATGAGGGCCACGTCAAAAAAACGGGCCGTATCCGTCTCCGGCGCCTTTCCGGTGAGCATGTATAAGAAATTGGCGGCGCTGCTTTGGCCGGGATCCGGATCCACGGGGGGGCGGTTGTTCCGGATCCGGTTCCATGCCGCCACCACGGTGGGAAGCTTGGCGATGAGCCGGATCGCCATCCGCAAGGACGCTTCCCGGGAAGTGTCCCGGATATCCGGGTCATGATGCGCCAGCATGGACACCGCCGCTTGAAGGACATCCATGGGAAGGGCGGATTTCGGGCGGGTCTTCAATGCCGCGATCATCTCCGGTTCCAGGCGTCGATTCTCGGAAAGACGCGTGGAAAGCTGCTCCAGTTGTGCCTTGTTGGGAAGCGTTTCGTAGAGCAGCAAGTGGATGATTTCTTCAAAGGTGGCCGATTCGGCCAAATCCTGGACCCGATACCCCCGGTAAATGAGGCGCCCGGCTTTGCCGTCCACGTCGCTGATGCGGGTGCTGGCGACGGGAATGCCCCTCAGACCGGTATTGATGGCGGATGTGGACTCTTCCATTTTTTTCCTCCACGGATGGTGGTTTCGCAAAGGGTCCGCATGCGGCGTTACGCAGTATTTCTCAGAATATAAGCGCCTTGCATTGCCAAAAGCGGGAGCGCTTTTTACGATTCCATCAATTTTTATGTTTCACGATTCCATCAAGGGTGGAAACCTGTCTCTGTTTACAGGTCAACCCATATGTCCGCCTCGTTGCCGCAACTCGCACACGTACCCGTCCCCTTGACCCGCGTTGCAGCACCCTTTTCCGCCTCGTTTTCCTTCGCTCCATGATGGTCTCGGGGGGATTCCAGGGTGCACGTGATGAGCATTTCCGCTTCATTGCCGCAGTTCTCGCATTTGCAAACCCGCTTGACGTGTTTGGTTTCCAATGTCATGCCGTCTCCTTTTTCAATTTCGAATGGGGTGTTTTTTCTTTCGGATGACTTTAATATGCGTTTTGAGATTGAAAAGTCAAGGCGCAGGGGATCCGGTCCGCTGGAGTCCTTTGTTCCCGAAGCGGCGGTTGAAAATACCCGAAGACGATGCTAAAATGCTTTGGACGAAAAGCCCCGGATATGAGGAATCCAGACGCGTGCAGCTGTTGCAGATCAAAAAAGGATATACGCTTCGGGCGGCCGGTGGGCCGTCTTTAACTCTTGCGCGGCGCAAAACACCGGACACGGTGGCCCTCGTCCCCCATCATATTCCGTTCATTAAACCGCGGCTGGCGGTCCAAAAGAAGGATGCCGTCAAAACCGGGACACTCCTTTTTACAGACAAGCACCGGCCGGAGCTGAAATTCCGCTCTCCCGGCACAGGCACCGTGGAAGACATCCGTTTCGGACCCCGTCGCGTCCTCGAGGCCGTGGTGATCCGGCTCGATGAAAAAGAAACCCACGAGTCCTTTGCGCCGGTTTCCGATGCCGCCCTCGAGACGATGGGAAAAGCGGACCTGAAAGCCCGGATCCAGGACGGGGGGTTGTGGGCCCTGTTTCGGGAGCTGCCGTTTCGGAACATCCCGGCAGGGGCGACGGATCCTCCGGGTATCATCGTGAGCATGGGGACCCGAGAACCCTTTGAGCCGCATCCGTCGGTGTTTTTGAATGACGCCGCGGCGTTGTTCCGGTTCGGGATGCGGGTCTTGCATAAACTTTCCGAACATGTGGCGGTGGTACTTCCGTCGGTATATGCAGTCCCCGCGGTTTTAAAGGAAACGGTCACCCATGAGGTCTCCGGACATTACCCCTGCGGGGATGCCGGGGTGTTCCTGTACCGGACCAAGACGGATCCGAATCCAAACCGCACCTGGACCCTCCATGGCCAGGATCTTCTCCTGTTGTCCCGGGCCCTGCGGGAGGGGCGTTATCCCACCCAAAAGATCGTGGTGACGGCCGGAACGGAAGCTCAAGATCCATGCCATGTAACGGTCCGGTTGGGTGCCCCCTTGCGCCATATCACCCAAACATCGGGCAACGGCGGCGCGCACCGCTTTGTGGTCGGAGGCGTTTTCACCGGATATCCCGCTTCCGGAGAGGATTACCTCGGCTTCCATGAGAACGCCGTGGTCGTGCTTTCCGAGGATCCAACACCTGAAAAGTGGGCCCTTTTCACGCCGGGATACCAAAAGCCCACGTATTCCAGGGCGTTTTTGTCGCACTTCAATACCCGACTTCTCCCCGTGGATACCCGTTATCACGGAGAAGAACGGGCCTGCATCGGGTGCGGCTATTGCGCCGAGGTCTGCCCCGTGGATATCCTCCCCCAGTTTACCTATAAAGCCGCTGTCATCGGCGAAATGGAAGAAGCCCTGGCGCACGGGATCCTGGATTGCGTCGAATGCGGGTTGTGCTCCTATGTATGCCCTTCAAAGATCGATCTTGTCCAGGCGCTGAAAAGGACCCGGGCCGACCTTTACCGGGAGGACGTCCGCCGATGAACGAAAACGGTTCGTTTTTGAAACGTATTCGAAAGGCGTTCGATCCAGAGGGTCCCCTTGCACGGATTGGTCCCATGTATGAAGCCCTGGAGTCGGTATTCCTGGCCCGGCCTCGTTTCACCCGAAAAGCCCCACTGGTTCGGGACAGCCTGGATGTGAAGCGGTACATGATGCTCGTCATCCTGGCCCTGATGCCGCACTATGGGTTCGGGGTATACAACGTGGGGCGGCAGGCCCTCTTGGCGGCCGGCCGGGTTCCGGATTTTTTTCCCGCCCTTTTCATCGGTCTTTCGGCGGTGGTTCCCATCGTCGTAGTGGTTTTTGGGGTCGGGTTCGCCTGGGAAGTCCTCTTTGCGGCGATCCGCCGGCATCCCATATCCGAAGGGGTGCTCGTGACGTGCACCCTGTTTCCCTTGACGCTGCCGCCCACGATCCCTCTGTGGCAGGCGGCCCTGGGGATTTCTTTCGGTGTCGTGATCGGGAAAGAGATTTTCGGGGGAACGGGACGCAACTTCCTCAATCCGGCGCTTACCGGCCGGGCGTTTCTCTATTTTGCTTATCCGGCACAAATTTCAGGGGACGGAGTGTGGACCCTTCTCGTCAACGGCCGGACGGTTCCTGTGGATGCCTTTTCCGGCGCCACCCCGTTGTCGGTGGCCGGAGGCATGGAGCGGCTCCAGGATGTTCACGGGGTCCTCCTGGATTCGGGGTATACCCTGTCCCGGCTTCTTTTCGGCTTTTATCCGGGGAGCATCGGCGGTACGGCCACGTTTCTGGCGATCCTGGGGGCGGTTTTCTTGGTGCTTCTGGGAATCGCCAGCTGCCGGATCATTCTGGGTTGTGTCCTGGGGCTCTTGATCACCGCCGGGGCCCTGAATCTTTTGGCGGGTCCGGAGCCCGTGCCGTATCTCTCCCTGAATCCCTTTTATCATCTTTTTATGGGCGGATCCATGTTCGCCTTTGCCTACATGGCCACGGATCCGGTATCTTCCTGTCACATGCAGGGCGCCCGATGGATTTTCGGCTTCGGCATCGGGGCCCTCACCGTATTGATCCGGGTGTTCAACCCGGCCTTTCCGGAAGGGGTAGGGCTGGCGGTGCTTTTCATGAATCTCTTTGCGCCCCTTTTGGATGAAATCGAGATCAAGGCGCGTTTGAAAAGGCGGGTGCCCAATGTCTGAACCGCTTCGCTCCTTTTTTTTCGCCGTCGCCCTTTGCGTGGTCTGCAGCGTGCTCCTCACGGCGGCATCCACAGGACTGCAGCGCCGCCAGGAGCACAACATGCGCCTGGAAAAACAGCGCAATGTTTTAAAAGCCGTCGGGTTGATCATCGCCGGAAAACCGTTGGTCGAAAGTCAGATCGAAAAGATCTATAAGGAAAAGATTAAAACCTTATGGGTGACACCGGAAGGGGAACTGGTGGATGCGCAAAAACGCGGAGATACGGACCTTCCTCTGTATGTCCGGCTCGAGGATCAAACCATTCACACATACGCCGTCCCCGTGGAATCGGATGGCCTGTGGGGAAGGATCTACGGATACCTGGCCCTTGAAAACGACGGGGCCACCGTCGCCGGGTTTACGGTGTTTCAGCATTCGGAGACCCCGGGCCTGGGAGGCGAGATCGAAAAGGAATGGTTCCAAAAAGAATGGATCGGAAAAAAGATCGTGGACAAAGGCGGGAATTTTGTCTCCATCCGGATCGCCCGGGGGGAGGCAGGGGAGTCGGTTCCGGAGCGGATGCGTCCGCACACCGTGGACGGCATCAGCGGGGCCACCTTGACGGGGCGGTATCTCACCGCCGGGATCCGGGAGACTCTGAGAAGCTACGAACCGGTATCCATCCGTTTCCGAAAAAATATGATTGCAGTCCCTTGATGAAACCGGAATGGAACATAAGCGGTTTCCAAACCGCGGTTGGGGGCCATCCATGACGCCGGCTCCAGTCCAGGTCCTGCGCAAATCCCGATCCTACAAGGCCGTTGCCCGGGCCCTGTGGGAAGCCAATCCCATTTCCAAGCAGATTCTGGGAATCTGCTCGGCCCTGGCCGTGACGGTGCAATTGAACACCGCGTTGGTCATGAGCCTTGCCCTGACCTTCGTGGTGGCCTTTTCCAGCCTCATCATTTCCCTGATGCGGCGCGCCATACCGCGAAACATCCGCATCATGGTGGAGGTGTCCGTCATCGCCACCCTGGTGATCCTGGCCGATGAATTCCTCCGGGCCTTCATGTACGAGGTGAGCCGGCAGCTCTCGGTCTTCGTGGGGCTGATCATTACCAACTGCATTGTCCTGGGCCGTGCGGAAGGGTACGCCCTGTCCAACCCTCCCTGGAAATCCTTTGTGGACGGCCTGGCCAACGGCATCGGATACGGATCGGTTCTAATGGGAGTAGCGTTTTTCAGGGAGCTGCTGGGATCCGGAAAACTCTTCGGATATCCGGTCATACCCGCATTTTTTTACGAGGCAGGGTACCTGGACAACGGGCTCATGCGGCTTGCTCCGGGCGCCTTTATTATCATCGGACTCTTTGTCTGGCTGGAGCATACGCTTCTTTCAAGGAAAAAAGGGCGATAGACCGGACGCATGCGTATGGAAAACCTGATCAGCATCGCCGTTAATTCCATTTTCGTGGGGAATATCCTGCTGGCCTACTTTTTGGGGATGTGCTCCTTTCTGGCCATCTCCAAAAATATGAAGACCGCCACGGGACTCGGCGTTGCGGTCATTTTCGTGTTGACCATTACCACGCCGGTCAACTGGCTCATTTACCATTTTTTGCTGGCGCCGGGCGCCCTGGCTTGGGTCGGGTTTCCGGAAGTAAACTTAAGCTACCTGAAGCTGGTCCTGTTCATCGCCACGATTGCCGCCATGGTCCAGGCCCTGGAAATGATCATCGATCGGTATTCCCCGGCCTTGTATGCCTCCCTGGGGGTCTTTCTTCCCTTAATTACCGTCAACTGCGCCATTTTGGGCGTTTCCCTCTTCATGGTGGAACGAACCTATACCTTTCCCGAAACCGCGGTTTTCGGCGCCAGTTCCGGGATGGGCTGGGCCCTGGCGATCATCGCCATGTCGGCCATTCAAAAAAAGCTGCGCTATGCGGATGTACCGGAGGGACTCCGGGGGTTTGCCATCAACATGATCACCACCGGCTTGATGGCCATCGGGTTCATGCTTTTTGCCGGAATATCCATGTAACCTGCGGCGAACTCGAAAATTACTCAATCGAGTGAACAAAGGCAACAGACGGTGGAAATCTTCATCATCGCACTGGCGGTCTTTACCGGCGTCATCGGCGTCATGGTCGTGGCGTTGCTTTTTGTGGAGGCGAAGGTCGTCGTCAAGGGGGACCGCACCGTCGTCATCAATGATGATCCGTCCAGGAGTCTCCGGGTTTCCACCGGCATCTCTCTCCTTTCGGCATTGACCCAAAACGACATATTGCTTCCTTCGGCTTGCGGCGGGAAAGGGAGCTGCGGATTGTGCAAATGCAAAGTGGAAGAAGGGGGACGGGACATTCTTCCCACCGAATTGGCGCACCTGAACCGGGAGGAAAAACGCGACGGCGTCCGCCTGACCTGTCAGCTCAAGGTCAAGGAGGATATGAAAATCCGTATTCCCGAAGAGATTTTCAATATCAAAAAATACAGCGCCGTGGTGGTCTCAAATGAAAACATGGCTTCATTCATCAAGGAATTAAAGCTGAAGCTCGAAGGGGAAGAGACGTTGGATTTCAAGACCGGGGCGTATGTCCAGATCGATATTCCGGAATACGAACGCTCCTACCGGGAGATCCATGTGGGGGAGACCTATAAGAAAGTCTGGGATCGTTTCGATTTCTGGGGGCTCAAGGCCAGGGCCGAAGAGCCCGTCTATCGCGCCTATTCCCTGGCCAACACCCCGGAAGAGCCCGAATTGATGTTCACCATCCGCATCGCCACCCCGCCCCCCGGAGAGACCGAAATTCCCCCCGGCGTGGCCTCTTCGTATCTGTTCACCTTGAAGCCCGGCGACCGGGTGACCCTCAGCGGACCCTACGGGGATTTTTTTATCAAGGACACGGGCCGGGAGATGTGTTTCATCGGCGGGGGGGCGGGGATGGCGCCGTTGAGAGCCCATATTTTCCACCAGCTGCTTACGTTGAAAACACGGCGCAGGATGTCTTTCTGGTACGGGGCCCGTTCAAAAAAAGAGCTCTTTTACGAAATGCAATTTCGGGAACTGGAAAAAAATTATGATAATTTCACGTTTGTGGTGGCCCTTTCCGTCCCCGAACCCGAGAATCACTGGAAGGGGCCCACGGGATACATCCATCAGGTGGCTTACGACATGTATTTAAAGGACCACCCGGATCCCACGGAAATCGAGTATTATCTGTGCGGGCCGCCCCCCATGCTCGAGGCGGTCCGAAAGATGCTCCATGAACTGGGTGTAGAACCGGAAATGATTGCGTTCGACGATTTCGGGGGATAAACGGTGTAACCCCTCCAAAAGGCCGGCTCAGAAGCCGAACTTTTCCGGCGGTCGTCTTTCCGGCACATATCGATGTTCGATGGTCCCCTCGTTCCACGCCTTGGACACATAAAGGTTGCAATAACAGCTTCCGAATTCTTCCACGTCCGGCGCCCGGTAGATACAGGGGCAGATGATGTCTTTGTCTTTTTCCTTGTCTCCGGACGCCAGACGGCAGGGGCAGGCCATATAACCGTACCGGTCTTTGTTGATCCGCAAGGCTTCGAGGAGTTCGAAAACCGTTTCTTTGTCCCGGTTGAAATAGAACCCTTTTTTTTCCTGGGTTTCCTTGAGTGTATGATACAGTTTCTGCACGTCCATTAGAGCCCCAGCGCCTCCTTGATCTCCTTTTCCTTGTATCCCACGATCACTTTTTCACCGATGATAACGGTGGGAAAGGAGCACCTGGGGTTGATCTTCTTTACATCTTCCAGGATGGCATTGCGCTCTTCCCCTTCCAGGAGATCCACATCCACCACCTGATACTCCACGGTGCACTCATCCAGGAGCTTCTTCGTGGATTTGCAGTGGCTGCAGGTGCTCAACGCGTACAGCTTTACGTCGGGTGTCTTCATTTCCTTCCTTTCTGCTTTTCCTTTTATGAGCGCCATTGGCACCCTCCCGTCCGAAAGAGCGTGGCGCCTCGATAAGGGAAATTTTCAGGATAATATCGTCGGCCTTTTTACGATTCCATTAACCATGCAAGATTCACCTGTTTTTTTGGCCCGTTTCAAGCCGCATC
>CAZQUR010000083.1:0-12938 GCA_964596535.1 uncultured Desulfobacteraceae bacterium | reverse complement strand
GAGGAAATCGGGCATGGAGTCAAGGTGAATTCCTGGCAATCCAATCAGGAATCAAAAAAGGAGGGGGAGTTCCGGTAATTCTTGATCACAAGACCGGTTTAGGATACGAAAGTATCCAATGGCAGGCATATCCGTTATGGAATGCCGTTTTACAACCCTTGAATCGAGGAAAGCCAGAGATGCCCACGCGCGCCTATTGGGCGGACAATTATGTGGAAAAGCGCCGATCCGGACAAGACGCCGTCCGGATGATCCGGCCGGGTCAACGGGTGTTCATCTCTTCTTCCTGCGGTGAACCGCAGCATCTGGTGCGCCTCCTGGCGGAAGAATCCTCCCGTTTCCCGGACATCGAGATCGTCCGGCTCTTCAGCATGGAAAGCGTCCCTTTGTCGTTGATCGCCAGCAAAGGGGAAGGCCAAAGCCTGGCCATCCGATCCTTTTATTTGGGGTCAGCCGCAGCGAAAGGCATCGAAAGGAACAAGCGTTTTATCACCCCCGTCAATCTTTCCGCCATTCCCAAGCTCTTCAAAACACGGCGGATGCCCATCCACGTGGCCCTGATCCAGACCACCCCGCCGGACGATTTTGGATGGCTCAGTCTCGGCGTCTCCGTGGACATCACGATGGCGGCGGCCACCTCCGCAGACCTGGTGATCGCCCAAGTAAATTCCAAGATGCCCCGGGTCCTGGGAAGAAGCTTCATTCATGTCAATGACGTGGACGTGATCGTGGAACACGACGAACCCCTCCTCACCCTCGGCCCTCAACCCGAACTCGAAGCCGCCAACGTCATCGGGAGACAGGTAGCCCGCCTCGTGGACGACGGCTCCACCATTCACATCAGCATCGGCGCCACCCACCAGGCCACCCTTTTGGGGCTTTCCCGGAAAAACGACCTCGGGGTCCATTCCCAGTACATCACAGATGACATCCTGCATCTTTTCGCCATGGGGGTGATTACCAATCAGAAGAAAGGCTTCAATGAAGGGAAGCTCGTGGCCAGTTCCGCTTTGGGCTCGGAAAACCTGTACGAATTTTTAAACGACAACCCGGCCATCGAATTTCAACCGTCCGATTACGTGAACGATCCGGCCATCATCGCCCGGCACCATAAAATGGTCTCCATGCACGTGGCCATGGCCATGGATCTCACCGGCCAGGTGGCCGCCGACGCCCTCCCCCACAACAATTTTTCCGGCGTCAACGGCATGCTCGATTTCGTGCGGGGATCGGCCCGTTCCGAGGGTGGAAAATCGATTCTCATGCTCGCTTCCACGTCGAGGGACGGAAAGAAAAGCCGCATCGTACCGAATCTCTCCGACGCCGCCGTGGTGGTCCCCCGGGGGGATGTGCAATATGTCATCACCGAGTACGGGGCCGTCAACCTCTTCGGGAAAAGCCTCCAGGAACGGGCCATGGCCATGATCAGCATCGCCCATCCCGATTTCCGGGACGAACTCTTTTTCGAGGCCAAGAGGATGGGGCTCTTCGACGCCGGAAGGAAGATTCCCGACTTCACCCGCGGCGTCTACCCCCTGAAGCTTGAAGAAACCCGCAAAATCGACGACCGGGAGGTGGTCATCCGGCCGGCGAAACCCGTGGATGTCCGGCGGATCCAGGAACATTTTTATTCCCTGGAAAAAGAAGACATTGTTTCCCGCTTTTTCTATGAAAAATCGGCCTTTATGCGGGATGAAATCGAGGGACTGTCCCAGATCGACTACATCAACGATCTGACCCTTGTCGCCCTGGTGGGGGAGTTCGGGTTCGGACGGGTGGTGGGCATCGGGGAGTATCTCCTGGATCCGGCCAAAAACATCGCAGAGGTGGCCTTTTCGGTGAGTAAGGACTTTCAGGGGAAAGGTTTGGGGAAAATCCTGATGAACAAACTGGCCGAAGCCGCCCGGGAAAACGGCATTGCCGGCTTTATCGCCTACACGAACCCCCAAAACAAGGGGATGGTCAATTTGTTCAAAACGTTGCCCTACAAGGTCCACACCACCTTTGACAGCGACGTCCTGGTGCTGACCTGCCGGTTCGACGCGCCGAAATAACCCCAATGTTGTATAAAAAACATGGCGAAGAATCTTTAAGAATTTTAAATTATTACATAAATTGTCTTTTTTGCTACGGGTTTGGGAATAACCCCGGGGATCTATCGGATTCATTATAGACAAAAGTGGAAAGTCATCATGCATAATGTTCTTTTTTTGCCGCATCAAAAAGAAATCCAGGTGAAGGACAAAGAGGTGCTCCTCCGGGCCGCCATGGAGGCCGGGGTGCATATCAATGCCTCCTGCGGCGGGGCCGGGGTCTGTGGGAAATGCCGCGTCCTTATCGAAGAAGGACACGTGGAAGGGAGTCTCTCGGAGAAGCTGAGCAAAGAAGACGTGGAAAAGGGTTACCGGCAGGCGTGTCTTTCGGCCGTCGCCAGCAACCTGGTGGTCCGGGTTCCGGTGGAATCCGCCATCGACGCCGAGGTGCTGAACCTGGCGGCTGTCCCCCGGAAAACCGCCCGCATCCAGGAGATGAATCTGGATCAACTCAAGGAGAAGGGGCTTTTCGTTCCGCCGGTGGAAAAGAAATACCTGGAACTGTCCCCTCCTTCAGCCCAGGACAACCTTCCGGATACCACCCGGCTTTTGGGTTTTTTAAAGCTGGTCCATGACGAGCACCGTTTGGAAGTGGATCTCTCCGTGCTCCGGAAGATCCCGGACGTCTTGAGGGAGCAAAACTTCAAGGTCACCGCTGTTCTGGCCCGCCCCGTCCGGGAAAAAGACGGGCGGACCCGCATCATCAACGTCCAGCCCGGCGACACCACGGATCGCAACTACGCCATTGCCATGGACATCGGGACCACGACCATTTACGGCCAACTCCTCGACCTGAGAACCGGTGACGTCCTGGCCCAGTACGGCGACTTCAACGGCCAGATCAGTTATGGAGAAGACGTGATCAGCCGCATCGTCTATGCGGAAAAACCGGGGGGACTGGAGAAACTGCATCAGGTGGTCATCGAGACCGTGAACAAGATTATCTCAAGGCTTTTCCGTCATGCCCGTATCGACACGGAGGCCGTTGCCACCATCACCCTTGCCGGCAACACCACCATGACCCAGCTTTTTTTGAAGATCAACCCCCGTTATATCCGGAGATCCCCTTACGTACCGGCGTCTACGCTCTTTCCGCCCATCCGGGCCGTGGATCTGGGTCTTGCCGTGGGGGATCATGTGACGGCGCTTTTTTACCCAGCCCTCTCCAGTTATGTGGGAGGGGATATCGTCTCCGGCGTCATGGGCTCCGGCATGTACCGGTCGGAGGCGCTGTCCTTGTTCATGGACATCGGTACCAACGCCGAAATCGTCATCGGGAACAAGGATTGGCTCGCCTGCGCCGCCTGCTCCGCGGGCCCGGCCTTTGAAGGCGGCGGCATCCGGTTCGGCATGCGCGCCGCCAAAGGCGCCATCGAAGATTTTTCCATCGATCCCATCACCATGGAACCCATGTTCATCACCATCGGGAACGTCAAACCCAAGGGGATCTGCGGTTCCGGGTTGATCTCGGTGGTGGCCACGCTTTTGGAAACCGGTGTGATCAGCAACGACGGAAAATTCAACCGGGACCTGAAGACCCCACGTGTTCGCGCCGTCGACGGGATCTGGGAGTATGTCCTGGCCTTTAAAGACGAGACCCAGATCGACCGGGACGTCACCCTGTCGGAACCGGATATCGACAACCTCATCCGGGCCAAAGGCGCCCTGTTCAGCGGGTGCATGACCCTTCTGGAAGAAGTGGGACTTTCCATCGGGGATGTGGAGCAAATTTATCTCGCCGGCGGCTTCGGGAGTTATGTGGACCTGGAAAAGGCGATGACCATCGGCCTGTTGCCCGAAACGGACCCGGACAAGGTCCGCTATGTCGGAAACGGATCCCTCATGGGGGCAAAGATGAGCGCCTTGACCAACTGGATCCGGCGCGATGTGGTGGAAGTGACCCGGAAGATGACCAATTTCGAACTCAGCGAAACCACTTCCTACATGGACCACTATATCGCGGCCCTTTTTTTGCCGCACACGGACCTGGAACATTTTCCCCGGCTCAAGGCCCGGTTGGAAGCCCGAAAATCCCTCCGAACTGGATGAATTCACGGCAAAAATTAAATCTCATTCAGCTTGTTTAACCTGTTGACAATTTCACCCTCCCCATATAAAAGGTACTCTTTGGTCATGGGTGTGATCCATCCCCGGATAAATCTTTTTGCCGGACGCCCAAAGGGCAAAGGGCGCCGGATGATCCCGACGGGTATGAAACGGCCCGGTTCAGGGCTTAGCATATCGAAATCCAAGGTAAGAAAGGAGGCGAATCACGGCGAACAACACGAGCAGCATGGCATTGTAAGCGATCATCAACGTCAACCTTCAACACTGTCATGAGGAGGGAACATTGGGCTTTGAATTTTATAAAGAAAGTTACACCGGCAAGATCAAGGAGATCGTAATCGGCCAAGGCGATACGTCGGTGAAGGTGGGGGGGCAGACATGCTACCCCTTCTACCTGTTCGAAGGGGAGATGCCCAATCGGCCCAAAATCGCCATGGAAGTCTGGGACATGGAACCCGAAGACTGGCCGGAATCCGTTCTTGTCCATTTCAAGGACGTGGTCTCGGACCCGGCGGCATGGGCAAAAAAATGCGTGGAGACCTTCGGCGCCGAACTCATCGTTCTCCAACTCAAAAGCATCGATCCCAACGGGCAAAACGCCAGCCCGGAAGACGCATCCCAAACGGTGCAAAAGGTCAGCGACGCCGTCAAGGTGCCGTTGATCGTCTGGGGATCGGCCAATCCGCAAAAAGACGAAGAAGTCTTTAAAAAAGTGGCCGAAGACACCCAGGGGAAAACCATCACCATCGGTCCCGTGGAAGACAAAAACCACAAAGGGATCGGTGCGGCGGCCCTGGGGTACGGACAAACCCTCATCGCTTCCTCCCCCATCGACGTCAACCTTGCCAAGCAGGTCAATATCCTTCTTGAAAATTTGGGGATGTCCACAGACAAAATGCTCATCGATCCCACCACCGGCGGGTTGGGATACGGCCTGGAATATTCTTACTCCGTAATGGAGCGGATCCGCATGGCCGCCCTGACCCAGGGGGATGATAAACTCCAGCTTCCCATCATCAACAACCTCGGCAACGAAGTATGGAAGTGCAAGGAGGCCAAGGAAACGGCGGAAGATGCGCCCACCCTCGGGGATCCCGAAAAGCGGGGCGTCCTCATGGAGGCCGTGGGGGCGATCAGTTACCTGATGGCCGGATCCGACATTTTGATCATGCGGCATCCTGAATCCATCCGCATGGTTAAGGCGTTCATCGACCTGGCAATGGACGGCGGTGCCGCAAAGGATGTGACCGTTACCCAAAAGGCGCTTGGCGAAGTTGCCATCGATTATGCCGCCCTGGCGCCGGAGCCGGATTTGACCATCGAAGCGGAAAAAGAGAAAAAGGCGGCACCCGTCGAAAAGAAGGCGCCCCCCAAGGCCGCGGAAGCGCCCAAGGCCGCACCGAAGAAGGCGGAAGCCCCGCCCAAAGCGCCTGAAAAAGAAGCGCTGAAACCCAAGGCGGAAGCCGCTCCCGCCCCTGCGGAAGACCCGGAAGCCAAGGCCGAGGCGGAAGCCAAAGCCAAGGCGGACGCGGAAGCCAAAGCCAAGGCGGACACCGAAGCAAAGGCAAAGGCGGAGGCGGAGGCCAAAGCCAAAGCGGACGCCGAAGCAAAGGCAAAGGCGGAAAAGGAGGCCAAAGCCAAAGCCGAAGCGGAAGCCAAAGCGGAAGAAGAGGCCCGGGCCAAACGGGAAGCGGAAGAGGAAGCGATCCGCGCCCAACGGGCCAAAGAAAGGGAAGCCCTATCCGCTCAGCGGGCGACCGCAAAAAAGGCGAAAGTCCCCGCCACCCCTGCACCGGAACAAAAATCCATGACGGACAAGCTCATCGAGCGCTTAAACCGGATTCACCGACGGGTGGCTTGATGGATCGACGGCGTCGGGCAGCGAAAACCGCTTTATCATTTCAAACGATCCCAAAACGTATTTTAATCATGAGGAGGAACCTCTAATGGCAGAAGTGACCAAGGAAGTGACCAAGGAAAAGGCCAAAAAGGTTGCGGATCCGGTTGCGTCGTCGATCGATACGGCTACGCAGCAAATGATCGTACGGGCACAGGAACTCGGCATCGACACGGTGTTCGACCGTGCGGCCGCCATGAAGCCCTGCAATATCGGCATCCAGGGCATCTGTTGTAAAAACTGCGCCATGGGCCCCTGCCGGCTTCCGATCACCAAGGACGTGGACCCGGAAAACGACACCCGAAAGGGCCTTTGCGGCGCGACGCCCAATACCATCGCCGCCCGCAATTTCGCCCGCATGGTGGCCGCCGGGGCCGCGGCTCACAGCGACCACGGCCGGTGCGTGGCGGAAGTCTTCCTGTCGGTGGCAAGGAAAGAAACCCAGGACTATCAGATCAAAGATCCCCAGAAACTATTGGCCATCGCGCCCCACCTGGACGTGGAAACCACCGTGGAGGCGGACGGAGGGGTCAAAGACCGCAATATCGACGAAATCGCTTTGGAAGTGGCGGAAAAGGCCCTCGCCGAATGGGGAAAACCCGACGGCGAATTGCTGTATCTGAAACGGGCCCCCGAGCTTCTATACGAGAAATGGAAGAAATACGGAGTCCTGCCGCGGAACATCGACCGGGAGATCGTGGAGATCATGCACCGCACCCATATGGGTGTAGACCAGGACTACAAAAACATCGTCAAACAGTGCACCCGGGCCTCCCTGGCCGACGGATGGGGCGGATCCATGCTGGCCACCGACCTGCAGGACGTCCTTTTCGGCACCCCCTACCCCCTCCAGAGTGAAGCGAACCTGGGCATTCTGAAGGCGGATCATGTCAACATCGTCATCCACGGCCATGAACCGGTGTTGTCCGAAATGATCGTGGCGGCGTCCCAAAGCCAGGAGATGCTCGACTACGCCAAGTCCAAAGGGGCCAAGGGGATCCAACTGGGCGGGATCTGCTGTACGGCAAACGAGATCCTGCAGCGTCACGGAGTCCCCCTTTGCGGCACATTCCTGCAGCAGGAACTGGCCGTCATCACCGGTGCGGTGGATGCCATGGTGGTGGATATCCAGTGCATCTTCCAGAACCTGGCCAACGTGGCCAAGTGCTTTCACACCAAGCTCATCACCACCCATCCCATCGCCAGGATGGAACAGTCCAACGTCACCCATATCGAATTCGACGAGCACCATGCCCTGGACGACGCCAAGCGGATCGTCAAGATGGCCATCGACAACTTCCAAAATCGCGGCAGCGAAGTGATGATCCCGAGACAAAAAGCGGTTCAGATCGCAGGATTCGGTGTGGAAAGCATTGAATACCATCTGGGGGGCACCTTCCGCGGGACCTTTTACACCCTCAACGACAACATCATCAACGGGCGCATCCGCGGGGTGGCCGGCGTGGTGGGGTGCAACAACGCCCGGACGCGCCACAATGAAGCGCACATCGCCATCGTCAAGGAACTCATCAAGAACGATGTGATCGTGCTGACCACCGGGTGCAACGGCATCGCCTGCGCCATGGAGGGGCTTTTAACACCCGAGACCGCCGGCGTCTTTTGCGGCCCCGGACTCAAAGAAGTGTGCGAAACCGTGGGGATTCCACCGGTGCTCCACCTGGGATCCTGCGTGGACAACAGCCGGATCCTTCTGGCCGCCACGGAAGTCGTCAAGGCCGGCGGCCCCTGGAAAGACATCTCCGATCTCCCCGCCGCCGGAAGCGCACCCGAATGGATGAGCGAAAAGGCCATCAGTATCGGACACTATTTCGTCAGTTCCGGTGTTTACACGGTCTTCGGCGTGACCCTCCCGGTTTCGGGGGCGCCCATCTTCCAAAAATACCTCTTTGAAGAAATGGAAAAGATGTACGGCGGGAAATGGGATTTGGAAGCCGATCCCATCAAGCACGCCCAGAAGATGATCGCCCACATCGATGCCAAGCGGAAAGCACTGGGCATCGATAAAGCCCGAGAGCGGCAGCTTATGGATATGGCGGACCGCATGAAGCTTGAAGCCACCGCATAATGAGGATGACGGATTTCAACATCAACGCCTCAATGAAGGAGGAAAGAAAATATGTCTAGACTCGTCGCATTCGCCGCCATCCAGGGTGGCTACAACATCGTTTCCAAAGTCGAAGGAAAACACAAAAAGGCGTTGCAGACGTACGACGCCTCCACCAAGGTCGGGTTCCCCAACACCGCGTACTACCTGCCGGTCATCTATTCTCTGTTGGGCATGAAGGTGGAAACCCTCGAAGATATGAAAAAACCCTTGGATTTCGCCCGGAAACTCCTCCCCCCCCATGTGAAGGGGCAAAACCACCTTCCGTACCTGGGCCCCCTTCTGGACGCCGGTATGGCGGCCTTGTTCGCCTTCGAAATCGAAGAGGCCCTGAGGTATCTGGAAGACCCGGACTTCTATCTGCATTCCGAAGAGATCGATGAAGAAGCCGGGAAAATCTGGCTCGGCGCCGCCGACGACACCGTGTTCCGGAAGCGCGGCGTGGAATTCGTGGACGGTTCGGCGCCGGGGTTTGCCGCCATGGTGGGGGCGGCTCCGGATCCGGAAACCGCCAAGATGATCGTGGAAGAATACCAGCGCCGCAGTCTTTATATCTTCTGCGCCGCCAACCAGAACGGCACGACCATTATCGAGCAACTCCTGGAAGCCGGGGTCCAGGTGGGGTGGAACACCCGCATCGTCCCCTTCGGCCCGGACATCTCGTCGGCCATTTTCGCTCTGGGGTTTGCCAACCGGGCGACCATGGCCTTCGGCGGGGTTCAGCCGGGAGACTACAAACGGATGCTCCTTTACAACAAGAACCGGATCTTTGCCTTCGTGAACGCCCTGGGCGACGTGAACGCCGAATGGGCCGCGGCGGCGGCGGGCTGCGTCAACTGGGGATTCCCCACCCTGGCCGACACGGATATCCCCGAAGTCCTGCCCACCGGGATCTGCACCTACGAACACGTGGTGGCCAACGTCCCCCACAATGAAATGGTCCAGCGCTCCGTGGAGATCCGCGGGCTCAAGACTACGGTCTCCACCATCGACATTCCGTGTTCCTTCGGCCCGGCCTATGAGGGCGAGCGCGTCCGGGGCGGGGATCTCTACAGCCAGATGGGCGGCGGCAAAACCCAGGCCACGGAACTCGTGAAAATGGGGGAAATGAAGGAGATCGAAGACGGGAAGGTAAACCTGGTCGGAAAAGACCTCAGCGACACCAAGGAAGGGGAAAACCTCCCGCTGGGAATCTATGTCCAGATCGCCGGCCGGAAGATGCAGGTGGACTTCGAACCGATCCTGGAACGCCAGATCCACCACCTCATCAACTATATCCAGGGCGTCATGCACATCGGTCAGCGGGACATCGCGTGGATCCGGGTGAGCAAGGCGGTGGTGGAAAAGGGTTTCAGCCTCAAGCATATCGGCGTCGTCCTGCACGCCAAGTTCCACCAGGACTTCGGAAGCATCCTCGATAAGGTGGAAGTCACCCTGTACACCGATAAAAAAGACGTGGACGCGCTCACCAAGCGGGCTCGCCAGGAATACAAGACCCGGGACGAGCGGGTGGAAAACATGACCGACGAAGCCGTGGAAATTTATTATTCCTGCACCCTGTGCCAGTCCTTCGCGCCCACCCATGTCTGCACCGTGAGCCCGGAACGGACCGGTCTTTGCGGCGCCTACAACTGGATGGACTGCAAGGCGTCCTTCGAGATCAACCCCACCGGCCCGAACCAGCCCATCGAAAAAGGGGAATGTCTCGACCCGGTGCTGGGGCAGTGGAAGGGAGTCAACGAGTTCGTGAAGCAGGCCTCCCGGGGGGCCGTCAGCGGATACAACTTCTACTCTATGGTCAAGGAGCCCATGACCACCTGCGGGTGTTGCGAGTGCATCGCGGCGCTGTTGCCTCAATGCAACGGCGTCATGACGGTGCACCGGGATTACACCGGGGAAACGCCGTGCGGCATGAAGTTTACGACACTGGCCGGCGTCATGGGCGGCGGACAGTCTTCGCCCGGATTCGTGGGACATTCCAAGTTCAACATCACCCAGCGGAAATTCATCAAGGGCGACGGCGGGCTCCTGCGCCTGGTATGGATGCCCAAGTCCCTCAAGGAAGAGATCAAGGAGCGTCTCCTCAAAAGAGGTGAAGAACTCGGTGTTCCCAACTTGATTGACATGATCGCGGATGAGACGGTGGGAATCACCGAAGAAGAGATTCTTCCCTTCCTCCAGGAAAAGGGACATCCGGCCCTTTCCATGGATTCGATCATCTCCGAGTAAGTGAAAACACCGCGGCGCGGGACGCTTAAAAGCCCCCGCGCCGCGATATCGGAAATTTATCCATCGAACAAGGAGAATAAAATGGCATTAACCGGTATTCAGATTTTCAAGCTCTTGCCGAAAACCAACTGCAAGGAGTGCGGCGTTCCCACCTGCCTGGCTTTTGCCATGAACCTGGCATCCGGGAAAGCCGAACTCGACAGTTGCCCCTATGTGTCGGAGGAAGCCAGGGCTCAGCTGGCCGAAGCCGCGGCGCCCCCCATCCGTCCGGTGGCCATCGGGAAAGGGGTCCGAGCCTTCACGGTGGGCGGGGAAACGGTCCTTCACCGCCATGAAAAGACCTTTTACAACAAGCCCGCCCTGGCGGCGCTGGTCAATTCCGATATGGACGATAAGGCGCTTGCCGCCACACTCAAGACCTGGAACGCCTTTCAGTTCGAGCGGGTGGGGCTCAATCTGCGCCCGGAAATGGTGGCGCTCAAAGACGTCAACGGCGATGCCGGGGCATTCGCCCAAAAAGCCAAGACCATTGCCGAGACCTCGGAATTCAACCTGGTCCTGATGACCGAAGATGCGGCCGTGATGAAAGCGGGAATCGACGCCTGCGGGTTCAAGCGGCCCCTCATGTACGCCGCCACGGCGGCCAATGCGGACGATTTCGGGAAACTGGCCAAAGAAAACGATCTGCCCCTGGCGGTGAAGGCCGACAGTATCGAAGACCTCGTTCCGCTTACCGACAAACTCACGGAAATGGGGCTCAAAAACCTGGTGCTGGATCCGGGTTCCCGGGAGATCCAAAACGCCCTGCATGACCAGGTGGCCATCCGTCGTGCGGCGCTGAAAGACGGCAACCGGAAAGTCGGGTTTCCAACGATTACTTTCCCCTGCGAAATGGCCTCCAACCTGGATGTGGAGGCCCTCATCGCGTCCATGTTCGTGGCCAAATACGGCGGCATTATCGTCCTTTCCGACTTTATCGGGGAATCGCTGTTCCCGCTCCTTTTGGAACGGCTCAATATCTACACCGATCCCCAGCGCCCCATGACCGTCACCGAGGGCATCTACGAGATCGGGACCCCGAATGAAAATTCTCCGGTTATGGTCACAACCAACTTCGCCCTCACCTACTTCATCGTCTCCGGAGAAGTGGAAGGGAGCAAGGTGCCGGCATGGCTGTTGATCAAGGACTCCGAAGGGCTTTCGGTTATGACCGCTTGGGCGGCCGGAAAGTTCGCCGGAGACGATGTGGGGATATTCGTGAAAAAATGCGGCATCGAGGACAAAATCAAACACAAAGAGGTGATCATTCCGGGCTACGCAGCGGCCATTGCCGGAGACATGGAAGAAGAACTCCCCGGCTGGACCGTGACCGTGGGACCCAGAGAGGCCGCCCATATCCCCGGCTTCCTCCGATCCCGATGACAAAAGGGGGGCTGAAACCGAGGCCATTGAAAGCCGTCAATGTGTGAATCCAAAGGAGGCGACATGTTACTGATTGGCGAAAGTTTGAACGTCATATCGAGAAAGATCGGCCGCGCGTTCAAGGAACGGGACCCGAAGCCGATCCAGGAAGAAGCCCTCTTCCAGAAGGAAAAGGGCATGGATTACATCGACATCAACCTGGGTCCGGCCAAGAAGGACGGTCATGAACTCATGCCGTGGGTGGTCGAAACGGTTCAGGAGGTCGTGGACGACATCCCCCTGGCCCTCGACACCTCCAACATCGACGCCATCGAAGCGGCCCTGAAGGTCTGCAAGCTTCCCCCGCTCATCAATTCCATCATGGTGCGGCCGGAACGATACGAGCGGATGGTCCCCCTGGCCGCCGAGTACAATGCCGATTTCATCGCCCTCATGTGGGGCCCGGAAGGGCTGCCGAGGGATGAAAACGAGCGGGCCGCCCTGTGCGTGGAACTCCTATACTTTGCCAATGAAGCCGGCATCCCCAATGAAAAGATCTGGGTGGACGGCATCGTTACGCCGCTCAACATCCAGCAGCCGCAACTGATGAGCCTGTTGGCATTTCAGCAGATGCTCCCGGATATCACCCCCGGGGCCAAGAGCACCTGCGGGCTTTCCAATATTTCCAACGGACCGCCGGAGCACCTTCGCCCCATATTGAACCAGACCTACATGGTCATGCTGGAAAAGTACGGCATGTATTCGGTCATCTCGGATCCCCGGGACGAAAAATTGACCGAAATCGCCAAGGGAAAGCGGCCGGACATCGTGGAGCTGATCCATAAGACGATGGACGGTGAAGCGCCCGACATGCAAAGCCTTTCCAAGGAGATGCAGGATTACGCCAAAACGGTGAACGTCATCCTTGGAAAAACCCTGTATTCGGACTCCTGGCTCGAAATATAGCGCTTCACTTTTGATGAAATCGTAAAAAGGTTAATTTGGGATGGCAAAGTAAAAAGCGCCGGATGCAAGACGCGCAAATTCTGAGGAATGAGGCGTACTTAAAGATACGCCGCAATGACGAAGAATGCCGCGCAACGCCGCAGGTGGCCTTTTTACGAAG
>CAZQUR010000082.1:0-12946 GCA_964596535.1 uncultured Desulfobacteraceae bacterium | reverse complement strand
TCGGGAAGGGGGCCGCACCGTGGGCGCCGGCGTCGTCAGTGAAATTCTGGAATAGCGCGGAAAGAAGACGGACATGACGGGTACCAAGATTCGGATCAGGCTGCGGGCCTACGACCACAAGCTTTTGGACCAGGCGACGCTGGATATCGTGGATACGGCCAACAAGACGGGGGCCAAAGTGGTGGGACCGATTCCGCTGCCCACACAGATCAACAAGTACTGTGTCCTGCGGTCCCCCCACATCGATAAAAAATCGAGGGAACAATTCGAGGTGCGGACGCACAAGCGTCTGTTGGATATTGTGGAACCCACGCAGCAAACTGTGGATGCGTTGATGAAACTGGATCTGTCACCCGGCGTGGACGTGGAGATCAAGCTGTAAAGACGCCGAACACCGGCAAAGACTGCAGGCCGGTCCACCGATAGGAAACGAGCCATGAGCAAAGGGGTATTGGGGAAAAAGCTGGGGATGACGAGCCTGTTCAATTCCGACGGGACCCTGGTGCCGATTACCGTCATTCAGGCCGGGCCGTGTGTGGTCACCCAGGTCAAGACCGAGGCCAAAGACGGATATGACGCCGTCCAGGTGGGTTTCGGTCCCAAGAAGGACGCAAAAGTCAACCGGCCGGAAAAGGGGCATTTTCAAAAAAGTGGAGGGCATGGATTCTCCCATTTGAAAGAATTCCGGGTGGAAGATCCCGATGCCTATACGCTCGGACAGGAGATCCGGCTGGATCTTTTCCAGGTGGGGGAGCGGGTGACCGTCACCGGAATCACCAAGGGCCGGGGGTTTTCCGGAACCATCAAGCGGCACGGCTTCCACCGGGGACCCAAGACCCACGGGAGCCACAACGAGCGTCCGCCCGGATCCATCGGGTGCAGTGCATGGCCTTCCCGGGTGGTCAAGGGGAAAAAGCTTCCGGGCCGTTTCGGGAAAGCGCGCAGGACCCTCCATAACCTGGAAGTGGTGGATATCCGGATCGAAGAACATCTTCTCTTGTTGAAGGGGGCGGTTCCCGGACCCGTGTCCGGACTCGTAGAGATCCACAAAAGACATGCGGGATGACTATCAAAACAGGTACTTACCTTACCGGGGAGCCCCGCCTTTCAGGGCGGGAGGATCCACAAAGAGTCCGCCGCACCGGAACACAGCGTTAACCAAAGGAACGGGGCGGTTTTAATACGAGGGCGCATATGGCGGTTTTAGACGTGAAAAACATCAAAGGGGAGGCCGTCTCCACGGTGGAACTCCCGGATGCCATCTTCAATGTGCCGGTGAAGGCCGATGTCCTGCATCAGGTGGTGACCATGCAGCTGGCCAACAAGCGTTCCCAAACGGCATCGGTGAAGCATCGCAGCGACGTACGGGGGAGCGCCCGGAAACTCTATCGCCAAAAAGGGACAGGGCGGGCCCGGCGCGGGGACATCAAGTCTCCCCTTTTACGGGGCGGCGGCGTGATCTTCGGACCGGATAACCGGAACTACCGGTTTGCGGTGCCCAAAAAGATCCGGAAAATGGCCTTGAAGATGGCCCTGAGCAGCAAGCTGACCGACGACGCTCTCGTGGTCCTGGACGCTTTTGCCCTGTCCCGGATCAAAACCCGGGATTTTGTGCAGGCCTTACAGGAACTGCGCGTGAAAAACGCCCTCATCGTGACGGACCAAAAGGATGAAACCCTTGAACGGTCCTCCAGAAACGTGCCGGGAATCAAAGTGCTGCGGGTGGAAGGGCTTAACGTTTACGACGTCATGAAGCATCAAACGCTGATTCTTCTGGAAGCGTCCATCCCGGGGATCCAAGGGAGGCTCTCGTCATGATTGCGTATGACATTATTAAAAGGCCCGTGGTGAGTGAAAAGACCACTTTCCAGAAAGAAAAGGCCAATCAGGTCACCTTTGAAGTGCGTCCGGATGCCAATCGCATCGAAATCCGGCGTGCCGTGGAAAAGATTTTCAAGGTGAAGGTGGTCGGTGTCAGCACCGCCCACGTGGAAGGAAAGATCAAGCGCCGGGGCCGGGTCCTGGGGAAACGCAGGAACTGGAAAAAGGCCGTCATCACACTGGCCCCCGGAGAACGGATCGACATTTTCGAAGGGGCGTAATAGCGCCCCCAGGTGACAAATAAATCATATGGATTACAGCATGAACGCCGGCGAGGAAAACACATGGCGCTGAAAAAGAAAAATCCGACATCCCCCGGCCGACGGTTTCAGACCTATTCGGATTTTCAGGAGATTTCAAAAGAATCCCCTGAAAAGGGGCTCACGAAACCCCTGAAGAAAAGCGGCGGGCGGAACGTTTACGGGAGGATCACCAGCCGGCATCGGGGTGCCGGCCACAAGCGGCGATACCGGGTCATCGATTTCAAGCGGGATAAAATCGGGATTCCGGCGAAAGTCGCGGCCATTGAATATGACCCGAACCGAAGCGCCAGGATCGCATTGCTCCATTATGTGGACGGGGAAAAACGATATATTCTGGCGCCTCAGCACCTGGCCGTCAATGACCGGGTGGTATCGGGTCCGGATGCGGACATCAAGCCGGGGAATACCCTCCCCTTGAAAAACATCCCTTTGGGCACCCAGATCCACAATATCGAGTTGCGGTTGGGGAAGGGAGGCCAGATCGTACGGAGCGCCGGCACGTATGCCCAGGTCATGGCCAAGGAATCGCCGTACGCCCTGATCAAGCTCCCTTCCGGTGAACTGCGGATGGTCCTCTTGGAGTGCAAGGCCACCGTGGGGCAGTTGGGGAACGTGGAACACAGCAATGTGGATCTGGGAAAGGCGGGTCGCAAGCAATGGCTTGGCCGGCGGCCCCGGGTTCGGGGCGTGGCCATGAATCCCGTGGATCATCCCATGGGCGGCGGTGAAGGGAGATCCTCGGGCGGACGGCATCCGTGTACGCCCTGGGGGAAGCCCACCAAGGGGTATAATACCCGGAAAAACAAAAAGAGCGATCGCTACATCGTAAAAAGCAGGAAGAAGAAATAACCCCTAAAGAACCCGATACGGCGCTGAAACAACGTATCGGTTCCGGGGTTGAAATGCAGGAGACAGTATGCCGCGTTCCGTAAAAAAGGGTCCGTTTGTGGATCCCCATCTGTTTAAAAAGGTGATGCAGGCCCAGGAAACCCGAAGCAGCCGGGTGATCAAAACGTGGTCCAGACGATCGACGATCATCCCGGAGATGGTCGGTATCACGCTGGCGGTCCACAACGGGAAGAAGTTCGTCCCTGTGTTCATATCCGAAAACATGGTGGGACATAAGCTGGGGGAGTTTTCCCCCACCCGAATCTTCTTCGGGCATGCCGGCGGAAAGAAATCGACCGTCAAGAAGTAAGCTTCAAACGGCCGGAGGAGGCGGCTTGAGCGCCGGGCGGAAAGGATTATTCCTGCGAGGACAGAAGGAATCGATAAGGTGGAAATCAAAGCAAAAGCCAAATATGTGCGGATCTCTCCCCTAAAGGTGCGCAAAGTCATCGGGGAGTTGAAAGGCAAACCGGTGCAAGCCGGGCTGGAGGCACTCAAGTTCATGCCCCAAAGGGGTGCCGGCCTGGTGGAAAAAGTCATCCGCAGCGCCGTTGCCAACGCCAATCAAAATTCCGGTCTGGATGTGGATAAACTCGTGATTCAAAACATCACGGCCGATCCCGGCCCGACCTTGAAACGGTTCCGGGCCCGGGCACGGGGCCGGGGAACGCGGATCCTGAAACGGACCGTCCATATCACGGTGAATTTGAGCGAGAAGTCAACCGAATAGGAAGGAAAGAAAGCATTGGGCCAGAAAGTCAACCCCATCGGCTTACGGCTGGGGATCATCAAGACCTGGGAGTCGAGATGGTACGGCGGGAAAAACTATGCGGGTTACGTCCTCGAAGATCACAAAATCCGGACCTTCATCAAGAAGAAGCTGTTCCATGCAGGGATTTCCCGGATCGAGATCGATAGGGCGTCGAATCGGATCCGGCTGCGGATTTATACGGCCCGGCCCGGTATCGTCATCGGCAAAAAGGGCGCCGAGATCGCCCAGCTTAAAAAAGAATTGGAGGGCCTTGTCCCCTCGGAGATCCTCATCGATATCCAGGAAGTCCGGAAGCCCGAGATCGATGCCCAACTGGTGGCGGAAAACGTGGCCCTCCAGATTGAACGGCGGGTGGCGTTCCGCCGGGCCATGAAACGGAGCGTCTCTTCGGCCATGCGTTTCGGGGCCAAAGGGATCAAGATCATTTGTGCGGGACGGCTGGCCGGGGCGGAGATGGCCCGAACGGAATGGTACAAGGAAGGACGCATTCCGTTGCACACCTTGCGGGCGGATATCGATTACGGTTTTACCCAAGCCAAAACCACCCACGGGATCATCGGGGTAAAGGTATTCATTTTCCACGGGGAAATTCTCAAAAAAGAGGAGCCCGTGTTGGAGGCATAGGAGGCGCATTCGATGCTCAGTCCCAAAAAAGTCAAGTTCCGCAAGCAGCAAAAAGGCCGAATGAAGGGGAAAGCGTATCGGGGCTCGACGTTGACTTTCGGGAAATACGGACTTCAGACGACGGAGTGCGGCGCCGTATCGGCCCGGCAAATCGAGGCGGCCCGGGTCGCCATGACCCGGAGGGCCAAACGCGGCGGCAAGATCTGGATTCGGATTTTTCCGGACAAACCGGTCACCAAGAAACCGGCGGAAACGCGGATGGGAAGCGGGAAGGGAAGCCCCGAAGGATGGGTTGCCGTCGTGCGGCCGGGAAGAATCCTGTATGAAATGGAAGGGGTCCCCCGGGACGTGGCCCAGGAAGCCTTGCGTTTGGCGGCGCATAAGCTCCCGGTGAAGACAAAGTTTATTGAAAGGGAACAGGACTGATGAAGGCGAGTGAAATTCGGGAATTGACTCCGGAAGAGCGGCAGCGGAAGCGCACGGAGTTAACGGAAGCCCTCTTCAATCTGCGCTTTCAGCATGAAATCGGACAGCTCGAAAATCCGAAGCGGATCCAGGAGATCCGGAGAGACATCGCCCGGATCCGGACGGTGACTCGGGAAACATCCTCAACCGAAACAAAAGAGAAACGCGGGTAGCCTCCATGAAAGATCGAGGGATGAAACGACAGCTCGTCGGGACGGTGTTGAGCGACAAGATGCACAAATCCGTCGTCGTCAACGTGGAACGGACGGTGATGCATCCGTTGTATAAAAAGTATATCCGCCGGCACGCGAAGTTTTCGGCTCACGATGAAGAAAACGTCTGCCGGGTAGGGGACAAGGTGCTCATTACCGAATCGAGGCCGCTGAGCAAAACCAAAAAATGGCGCGTCAGTGCGATTATCGAAAAAGCCGAATAGCGCATGCGAGGAAGATGGCGAGATGATTCAGGCAGAAACCCGATTAACGGCGGCTGATAATTCCGGCGCCAAGACATTGTATTGCATCAAGGTTCTCGGCGGTTCCAGGAGACGGTATGCGGGAGTGGGCGATATCATCGTCGTTTCCGTGAAAGAGGCCATTCCCAACGCCAAGGTTAAAAAGGGAGACGTGCTCAAGGCGGTGGTGGTCCGGACCAAAAAGGCGCTCAAAAGGGCGGACGGGTCCTTTATCCGCTTTGATGATAACTCGGCGGTCTTGATTAACGCAAGCAAAGAGCCCATCGGCACGCGGATATTCGGTCCGGTGGCGCGAGAGCTGCGGGCCAAGCGGTTCATGAAAATCATTTCCCTGGCCCCCGAGGTCCTGTGAACCGGATTCAATTCGGCGGACAAGAGCATCACAAAACAGGTAAAAAAGGCAACGGAGATCGGATACGAGATGAGGGATAAGACCCGGATCAAAAAGGATGACAAGGTCAAAGTGATCACCGGCAAGGACCGCGGCAAAATCGGAAAAGTCTTGAAGGTGAACCGAAAAAAGGATCGCATCCTGGTTGAAAACGTCAATATCGTGAAGCGTCACACACGACCTTCGGCAAAACAGCGCCAGGGGGGAATCCTGGAAATGGAGGCGCCTCTTAATTGGTCCAACGTGATGTTGATGTGTGATAAATGCCTGGCGCCGGTGCGCGTCAAGTTGCAGCAACTCGAAGACGGGAAAAAAGTCCGGGTCTGCCGCAAGTGTGGCGAAGTGATGGATCACTAGAAAAAGCGGAGTCCGGAATGACACAGCTTGAAACATATTACCGGCAGGAAGTGGCGCCTCAGTTGATGAAGACGTTTCAATACAAGAACATCATGCAGATCCCCAAATTAAAAAAAATTGTTTTGAATATGGGGTTGGGTGAAGCCTCCCAGAACATGAAACTCTTGGACAGTGCTGTTGAAGAGCTGCAAAGGATTGCGGGCCAGCGGCCCGTCATCACGCGGGCCAAAAAATCCATCGCCGCCTTCAAATTAAGGGCCGGAATGCCCATCGGCTGCATGGTGACCCTGCGGCGGGTTCGCATGTACGATTTTTACGGTAAGCTGGTGAATGTGGCACTCCCCCGGGTGCGTGATTTCAAAGGGCTGTCGGGAAAGGCCTTCGACGGCGGCGGGAATTATTCCCTGGGAATCCGGGAGCACATCATCTTCCCCGAAATCGATTATGATAAGATCGAGAAGATCAAGGGCCTCAATGTGAGCATCGTCACCACGGCGGAAACCGACGCGGAAGGAAAAGAACTCCTGCGTCTTTTGGGAATGCCGTTCAGAAATTAATCCACGGATCCTTTGGTCAAGGAGGAGAGTTTGGCGAAGAAATCCCTTAGAATAAAGGCCACTCGAAAACCCAAATTTCAGGTGAGGGCCTACAACCGTTGCCCCATCTGCGGCAGGGCCAGAGGCTTTATCCGAAAATTCGGCGTCTGCCGGATCTGTTTTCGAAATTTTGCTTCCCAAGGGGCACTCCCGGGCGTGATCAAGTCCAGTTGGTAAAACGGCAGAACCGGGACCACTGCCGGAAAAAATCCAGGCGGGATATGTCGAAAATATCAAGGAAAAAAAACGGAGAAAACCATGGCGATGAATGATCCGATTGCGGATATGCTGACACGGGTCAGGAATGCAGCGAAAGCCAGCTTTTCGAGTGTCGATATACCGGGGTCGAAGCTGAAAATCGAGATCGCGAAAGTGCTCAAGGAAGAAGGGTACATCAAGAACTATAAATACATCAAGGATACCAAACAGGGCGTGCTTCGGGTCTATCTCAAATACGGTCCGCAGAGGGCCGGCGCCATTTTGAACATGGCGCGTATCAGCAAGCCCAGTAAAAGGGTGTATTCTAAAAGCAAAGACATCAAACCCGTACTGAACGGCATGGGGATTGCCGTCATTTCCACGTCCAAAGGCGTGATGACGGACAAGAAAGCAAGAAAAGAAAATTTAGGCGGTGAGGTGCTGTGCACGGTCTGGTAACCCCCGGAATCGGGGACGGATCGGGTGCAGGGATATGAGGAGTTCACCATGTCACGTGTAGGGAAAAAACCGATTCCGATATCCTCAAAGGTCAAGGTCGTTTACAAGGACCGGAAGTTAACGGTGGACGGGCCCAAGGGTTCCCTTGAAAAGACGATCCATCCCGATGTGGATCTGGAAATCGATAAAAAAGAAATCCGGGTGAAAACCCTCGGCGGAAAAGAGAGCCGCGCCCTTTCGGGGCTGACCCGGAGCCTTGTTTTCAACATGGTCACGGGTGTTGAAAACGGTTTTGAGAGGGTCCTGGAGATCAACGGCATCGGATACCGGGCCGCGGTGAACGGAAATCGTCTGGAGATGAACCTCGGTTTTTCTCATCCGGTTCAATATGAACTCCCCCGGGGGATTACCGCCTCCGTGGATCGAAATACCATTGTCCGACTTTCGGGGATCGACAAGGAGCTCCTGGGGCACACGGCGGCCTCCATCCGGCGCATTCGTCCCCCCGAATCCTATAAGGGGAAGGGGATCAAGTATGCGCAGGAGCGTCTCCATCTGAAAGCCGGAAAAACAGGTAAAAAATAGCCATTATATAGCATCGTTCGTATATTGAGATTCATCGACACATTCATCAGGCAGGCAATAACATGGGACGCATCAATCCGTCAAAAATGGCCCGGTTGAAACGGAAGAAAAGTATTCGGAAAAAGATTTCCGGCACGCCCGATCGACCGCGGCTCTGTGTATTTCGCAGCGCCAACCACATCTACGCTCAGGTGGTGGACGATACCAAAGGGCAAACGCTGGCGGCGGCCAGTTCGCTGGAAAAGGAAACGGATGCCGAAACCGGATCCGGGGGGAAAACCGGCAAAGCCGTGATCGTGGGAAAACGCATCGCAAAGCGGGCGTTGGATCAAGGGGTGGTGCAGGTGGTTTTTGATCGAAACGGGTTTTTATACCACGGCCGCGTGAAGGCCGTGTCGGACGGCGCCCGGGAAGCGGGCCTGAAGTTCTAGCACCGCCGCAACCGGCAAGGGATAAAGGAGGCGATACTTGTTCAAACCAGACACGGGGGAAAAGGATTTCATCGATAAGGTCGTTCACATCAGCCGGGTGGCGAAAGTCGTGAAAGGGGGACGCCGCTTCAGCTTCAGCGCCATTGTGGTGGTCGGGGACGGAGACGGAAACGTCGGTTACGGTCTCGGGAAAGCCGGAGAAGTCCCCGAAGCCATCCGGAAGGGGATGGAAAAAGCGAAAAAAAACATGATTCAGGTTCCCCTCATCAACGAAACGATCCCCTATGAAGTCATCGGGAAGTTCGGCGCCGGGAGGGTGCTCTTAAAACCCGCTTCCAAAGGGACGGGGGTGATCGCGGGCGGCGCGGTACGGGCGGTCCTGGAGGCCTGCGGCGTTCAGAACATTTTGACCAAATGTCTGGGATCCAACAACCCGCACAATATGGTGAAGGCCACCATTGCCGGGCTCCAAAAACTCCAGAGCCGGGAAGAGGTGGCCAAACGGCGAAACCTCGTCGCCGAAGCCGTTTAAAACGGAAGGAATTCATGACAAAGCAATTGGAAGTCACACTGGTGAAAAGCATGATCGGGCGTCCACAGGCGCATCGGAAGGTGCTTTTCGGCATGGGTCTTCGGCGCCGGGGGAGGACCGTTGTCCTCCGGGACACACCGGCCGTCCGCGGCATGATCGCCAAAGTGGCCCACTTGGTCGAGACCAAGGAGAAAATATGAAACTGCACGAATTATCGCCGGCCGCCGGCGCAGGGAAGGATAAAAAGCGGCGGGGCAGGGGAAACGGCTCCGGCCGGGGTACCACCTCGGGACGGGGGGCCAAAGGACAAAACGCGCGGAGCGGCGGCGGTGTGCGCCCCGGTTTCGAAGGGGGGCAGATGCCCATCCAGCGGCGCCTTCCCAAGCGGGGGTTCACCCATATATTCAAGAAGCGCTTCGCCGTGATCAATCTCAGGGACTTAGCCCGGTTTCAAGAGGGCGAAGTGGTGGATGAGAACGCGCTGGTCCGGGCGGGCCTGGTGCGCGGAAACCATGACGGCATCAAGCTCCTCGGCCACGGGACCCTCGAGCGCCCCCTTACCGTTCGCGTGCATCAAGCGAGCAAAAGCGCCATAGAAAAGATCCTTCAGGCCGGCGGAAAGGTGGAAACGGTTTAATCCATGGTTCCCAGCGGATTCGGAAATATTTTCAAAATCCCGGAACTGAGAAAGCGGATCCTCTTTACGCTGGGGTTGCTTTTCGTTTACCGGATCGGCGTGCATATTCCCACACCGGGAATCGATGCCGTGGCCCTGGCTTCTTTTTTCGAACGGGTCAGGGGGACCCTCCTTGCGTTGTTCGACATGTTTTCCGGCGGTGCCCTGGAACGCCTTTCGGTCTTTGCCCTGGGCATTATGCCATACATCAGCGCATCCATCATCTTCCAATTGCTGACGGTGGTCGTGCCCCATCTGGAGCGGCTTTCCAAGGAAGGGGAGCAAGGGAGGAAAAAGATCACCCAGTATACCCGTTACGGAACCGTGGTCCTTTCCATCATCCAGGGATTCGGGATTGCCGTAGGGCTGGAAAGCATGAGTTCCCCCGGAGGGGCTCCGGTGGTGATCCATCCGGGATGGGGATTCCGGTTGATGACGGTCATCACGTTGACCGCCGGGACGGCGTTCATCATGTGGTTGGGGGAGCAGATCACGGAACGGGGGATCGGCAACGGGATTTCCCTGATCATCTTCGCCGGCATCGTGGCGCGGCTCCCCAATGCCGTGGGAAACACCTTCCGGCTGGTGAGCACCGGAGAAATGGGCATTTTTTTGGTCCTGATTCTGTTGATTTTCATGGTGGCCGTGGTGGGCGCCATCATATTCATGGAGCAGGGGCAGCGGCGGATCCCCGTGCAGTACGCCAAGCGCGTGGTGGGGCGGCGCATGTACGGCGGACAGAGTACGCATCTTCCCCTGAAGATCAATACCTCGGGTGTCATTCCCCCGATTTTTGCATCCTCCATCATCATGTTCCCGGCCACCATCGCCAGTTTTATCAAGGTTCCCTGGATGCAGAGCGTGGCCAACGCCATGCAGCCGGGAAGCATCCTCTATGAACTGTTGTTCGTGGGTTTCATCTTTTTTTTCTGTTATTTTTACACGGCCGTTACGTTCAACCCGGTGGATGTGGCGGACAACATGAAAAAGCACGGGGGATTTATTCCGGGCATCCGCCCCGGAAAACGGACGGCGGAGCACATCGATCGGGTATTGACCCGGATCACTTTGGGCGGGGCCACCTATGTTTCGATCGTATGCGTTATACCGTCCATCATGATCACCAAGTTCAACGTGCCCTTTTACTTCGGCGGAACCGCGCTTTTGATCGTGGTGGGCGTGGCCCTGGATACCATGGCCCAAATCGAATCCCATATGCTGGCCCGCCACTATGAGGGGTTCTTGAAGAAGGGCGGATCCATAAAGGGTCGCCATTGAAATGGTGGTTTTAAAATCACCAAAGGAGATTGAAAAGATCGGGTTCAGCAATCGAATTGTCGCCAAAATCCTCGGCGTCCTTGAGAGCGCGGTGGCGCCGGGGGTCACGACGATGCAGTTGAACGATTTGTCTGAAAAAATGGCCCGGGAACAGGGGGCTGTTCCGGCTTTCAAGGGATACAGGGGATTTCCGTTTTCCTTGTGCGCCTCCGTGAATCAGGTCGTGGTGCACGGGTTTCCGAACCGTATTCCGTTGAAGGAGGGGGACATCGCGAGCCTCGATTTCGGGGTCCTGTATGACGGATATTACGGGGACGCCGCGGTGACGGTGGCCGTCGGAAAGATCCCCGCTTCCACCGAACAACTGATGACCGTCACGAAGGAGGCCCTTTACAAAGGGATCGAACAGGCTGTGCCGGAAGGCCGGTTGTCGGATATTTCCCATGCCATCCAGTCTCATGTGGAGGCCCACGGGTATTCGGTGGTCCGGAAGTTCGTGGGACACGGCATCGGAAGCACGCTCCATGAAGACCCCCAGATTCCCAATTTCGGAAAACCGGGGACCGGGGTCCGGTTGAAACCCGGGATGACCCTGGCCATTGAACCAATGGTGAACGAAAAAGGATATGCGGTGAAAATACTGGAAGACGGATGGACCGCCGTAACCGAAGACGGGGCCCTGTCGGCCCATTTTGAGCATACCATCGCCGTCACGGAAAACGGTCCGGTCATATTGAGCCGGCTGGACGGGAGTTGACCTATGGCAAAGGATGAACCCATCGAGGTGAAAGGCATCGTCGTGGAGACGTTGCCCAACGCCATGTTCCGGGTCGAACTCGAGAATAAGCACCGCGTGCTGGCGCACATATCCGGGAAAATGCGGATGCATTTCATTAAGATCCTTCCCGGCGACGAGGTGACGGTGGAGCTGTCTCCCTATGATCTCACCCGGGGAAGGATCACTTACCGGGCAAAGTAAGCCCCGGCATTGAAAAGAAAGAGAAAAGCGTATGAAAGTCAGACCCTCCGTAAAAAAAATATGCAGAAAATGTAAAATCGTTCGCCGAAACGGTGTCGTGAGGGTGATCTGCGATAACAAGCGGCACAAACAAAGACAGGGATAAAGGGGAGGAGACGAGCCTTGGCACGAATTGCTGGCGTCGATTTGCCGAAAAACAAGCGCGTGGAGATCGGACTGACCTATATCTACGGGGTCGGTCGGAGTACGGCCAGACAGATCCTTTCGGAGCTGAACATCGATTTCAACATCAAGACCGATCAGCTTTCGGAATCCGAAATCAACACCATCCGCCGGATGATCGATGGGAAATACAAGGTGGAAGGAGAACTCCGCAGCGAAGTCTCCATGAACATCAAACGGTTGATGGATCTGGGATGCTATCGGGGACTGCGGCACCGAAAATCGCTTCCGGTCAACGGACAGCGCACCAAAACCAACGCCCGGACGCGGAAAGGTCCCCGGCGGGCCGCGGTGAAGAAAAAGGGCGCGGCAAAGAAGAAGTAATTCATTCCATTGATCGTTTATATTTGAGACACAAGGATCGAATCCATGGCAAAGAGGACCCATACGAAGAAAAAGGAAAAGAAGAACATCCCCTCCGGGGTGGTCCACATTCAGTCCACGTTCAACAACACCATCATCACGATCACGGATCCGGGAGGCAACGTCGTGGCATGGGCCAGCGCGGGGGGGCAGGGATTTAAAGGATCCCGGAAGAGCACGCCGTTCGCCGCCCAGATGGCCGCGGAAGCCGCCGTCAAGAAGGCCGTCGAACACGGCATGAAAAACGTCGAGGTCTATGTGAAAGGGCCGGGGTCGGGCCGGGAATCCGCCCTTCGATCCCTCCAGGCCGCCGGGTTCAACGTGATGATGATCAAGGACGTCACCCCCATTCCGCACAACGGCTGCCGACCGCCCAAACGGCGGCGGGTGTAACGCTTTGCCTAAAAGAAACCATACATCCATCAAATGATGATGCACTCGTAAAAATAAAATTGAGATGGCAAAGTAAAAAGTTCCAGATGCAAGGCGCGCAAATTCTGAGGAATGCGGC
>CAZQUR010000081.1:10898-13058 GCA_964596535.1 uncultured Desulfobacteraceae bacterium | reverse complement strand
CCTCAGGATTTGCGCGCCTTGCATCTGGCGCTTTTTACTTTGCCATCCCAAATTAGGCTTTTTACGATTTTATCTCTTTAAAAAAGTATTTGATTTTAACGGCAAAAAGACCTGTAGAAAAAAATCCGATGAGAGGAAAAAATAAAAAAGTGGAGCCCTTGTGTCAAGAAAAAAGGAGTCCGGCCGTGCTTTTTCTTGACAAAAACCGCCGGAACGCCCAAAATTCCGGAATAACGTTTCAATGTGGAGAGGTTATCCAATGATGAAACCGAAAGATGTGGAGGAATTTATCGCCACGCAACGGGCGGCCATCGCTGCCAATCCCGAATGCGGCACGTCTCATTACAATCTGGCCATCGGGTTGCTGGGGCAAAAGCGATATGATGAGGCCGAAAAGGAGCTGCACGAAGCCGTTTCCTGCAGTCCCAATCTGGCGGAAGCCTACGTCCAACTGGGCGGCATCGCCCTGGCCCGTGGGGATCTGGACGGGTGCCTGAAATACAACCAGCAGGCGGTGCGATCCCGTGCCGGATTTGCGGAAGGGTACGGCAATATCGGGTTTGTGTATATGCAAAAAGGAGAAGTGGACAAGGCCATCGAAGCCCTGGAAAAAGCCACCCGTTGGAATCCGAATTTTCTCCAGGCCCTGACCACCCTCGCCAATGCCTACCTCATCAAAGGGATGGTGGACGAAGCCATCGAAACCAACAACAAGGCCCTGGCCGTGGAACCCGACTTTGCCGTGGCGCACAATAATCTGGCCATCGCCTATCTGGAAAAGGGTGACCCGGGTTCGGCGGCGGCCCATTGCGAAAAGGCCATCGCGTTGGGGTACGAAGTGGCGCCGGAAATCCTCAAAGAGCTTCAACCCCACCTTGCGCAGCCGTCGTCCCGGTAGTTTCAGAAAGCGCCATCCTTGAAACGCCCCGATCCACGCAGGAGGACCCACGAGCGCCGTGGAGTTTGAGTACGGTCTCTATCGGGAAGACGCCCCCATCGACAAAAGTTCTTCTCTTTGGGAGAAACGCCTTCCCTTGACGCGTCACTTTGTCACGATCGCCGATGCACATGCACCGGTGACCTTCGGGATGTATTTCGAAGCGGCCCGGATATTTTTGGAAAAAAAGGGGATTTCCCGGTGCATGGCGGCCGTCTCCCAAAACGCCGGTTCGATGAAGGGTCCCCTCCACGTCCGCACCGTTCGGATCTGTCTGAAAAAACACGGAGAATTCTACCATCCGGCAAAGGTTTCCCTTCTCGGAAACGGCTGGTTGAAAACCTTTGTTTTGAATGTGGCGGTTTCGGATTCGGGGAAAAGGATCCTGAAAAGGGAAACCCGCAGCCTGGAAAGGTTGCAGGGTCTTTTCCCCCGTTCATTCATCCCGCGGGTCTATGCTTCCGGAGCGATTTCCACGAAGGCAGGGAAATATGCCATGTTTTTGGGGGACTGGTTCGAAGGGTATCATGAATTTCATCTGCACCGGGACGATCAAACCCGTCGGGGCGGGATATGCGTCTGGGACGACACTCACGGTGCGCATCTGTTGAGCAAGAAACGGGAACAAGCCCTTTATCAAAACATCGCGTATATTCTCACCTCTTATTATACCCCCCTCACGTTTGAAGAAGTGCACCCCTGGCATCATGCCGCGGGGGATTTCGTTCTGAAAATCGATTCCGAAGGACTCCAGGTGCGCCTGATTACCGTGCGGGATTACCGGCCCATGCTTCAGTCCCCTTCAGGCCGAAGGAAAAAGAAGGTCACCTCCCGGTTGGTTCTGGATGCGCTCCTCCTTTTTTTTCTGAATCTGTCCTGCCGCATTCGCCTGGACCGGGAGTCCGGGATCGGAGACTGGTTATGGGCCGACGGAGAATGTGTGGGTCCTGCGACTGTCGGATTTATCCTTGCCCTCGGGGAAAAGGCGCCCCTGCCCTTCCTTCCGGCATCCCTGGTCGACTGCTTCGCGGCCTATATGGGGGCAATGAACCGCAAAGATGTTTTCGAACTGTTAACCGCTCTGGTTACCCATCGGTGTCGTACCCAGGACGAGGCGGCGTTTGTGCTGAAACACCTCCCCACCCATACGGATGAACTTCTATCGGCGTTTTCCTCCTTGATTCGTACCGGCGGGAAAAAGCGGCTGCCACGCCGATCCATTT
>CAZQUR010000081.1:0-10798 GCA_964596535.1 uncultured Desulfobacteraceae bacterium | reverse complement strand
TTTTCCTCCTTGATTCGTACCGGCGGGAAAAAGCGGCTGCCACGCCGATCCATTTTGTCCTGATACCTGTCTTTGGCCGCTTGACGCGGCATTTTTTGCCCGGAACGCTCCCCGCAAGCCCTGTTTCTAGTATTTCCTTACCGGGGCGCCCCGCCCTTCAGGGCGGGTGGACTCCACACCCGTTACATTGGGCTTCCGATAAGGAACCTGTTGAGATTTTCAAATAAAAACAACCTGCTTTTTTTGTTGACATGAATGGTCATTAACTTTATAGTCCGATCTTTATGAAATTTCATCTTCAGAACAAGAAAATAAAATAGCGACCAAACAGGAAAAAGGAAAAACGCATTCGAGGGGGGGTGACGAAGACCAGTCAAAGAGAGGGCCATTTCTCGAAAAGAAAGAAGTTGAGACGGTAACATCAATCAAGAATGGAGGGAAAACAATGCCAAAACATGAAACCCCGATGTTGGACCAATTGGAATCCGGTCCATGGCCGAGTTTCGTGACCGACATCAAAGAAGAAGCGGCCAGAAGGGCCAAAAACGAAAGGAATGTCGAGTTTCAGATCCCGATGGATGTGTGTGAGGATCTCCTCGGCGTCCTCGAACTATCGTTCAAACATGGGAGAACCCACTGGAAACACGGCGGCATCGTGGGGGTCTTCGGATACGGCGGCGGCGTCATCGGCCGGTACTGCGACCAGCCCGAGATGTTTCCCGGCGTCGCTCATTTCCACACCTTGCGGGTGGCCCAACCCGGCGGCAAGTTTTATACCACCGAATATCTGCGGCAGCTTTGCGATCTGTGGGAATTCCGGGGGAGCGGGCTCACCAACATGCACGGTTCCACGGGTGACATCATCTTCCTGGGCACCACCACCCCGCAATTGGAAGAAATCTTTTATGAACTGACCCACAAATACAATCAGGACCTGGGCGGATCGGGCTCCAACCTGAGAACCCCGGCGGATTGCGTGGGCCAGGCTCGTTGCGAATACGCCTGCTACGACACCCAGGCCCTGTGCTACGACCTGACCCAGGCCTATCAGGACGAGCTGCACCGGCCGGCATTTCCCTATAAATTCAAATTCAAGTTCGACGGCTGTCCCAACTGCTGCGTGGCCTCCATCGCCCGGGCCGATATCTCCTTCATCGGAACCTGGAGAGACGACATCCGTATCGATCAGGAAGCCGTTCAGGCGTATATCGGCGGCGAGCTGAAACCCAATGCGGGCGCCCACATGGGCCGGGACTGGGGGAAATTCGACATCCAAAAAGAGGTCATTGCCCTGTGCCCCACCGAATGCATGTGGATGGACGGCAAGGAGCTCAAGATCGATAACAAGGAATGCACCCGGTGCATGCATTGTATCAATGTGATGCCGCGGGCCCTGCGCATCGGAAACGACCGCGGGCTTTCCATGCTGGTGGGCGCCAAGGCCCCGATTCTCGACGGCGCCCAGATGAGCACCATGCTGGTCCCCTTCATCAAAGCTGAAGAACCCTACGATGAGATCAAGGAAATCATCGAAAAGATCTGGGATTGGTGGATGGAGGAAGGGAAGAACCGGGAGCGCCTCGGCGAACTGATGAAACGGCAGGGCTTCCAGAAGCTCCTCGATGTCACCGAACTGCAGCCGGATCCGAGGATGGTGCAGGAGCCGCGATCCAACCCCTACATCTTCTGGAAGGAAGAAGAAGTGGAAGGCGGGTGGAGCCGAGACATCAACGAGTTCAGGAAATATCATAAGAGATAAGGGGGAAAGACCATGGCATTTATATCTTCAGGATATAATCCGAAAGAGCCGATGAAGGACCGCATCACCGACATCGGTCCGAGGAAATACGACGAGTTTTATCCGCCGGTAATCGCCAAGAACAAGGGCAAATGGCTCTATCACGAATACCTTGAACCCGGTGTGTATGTGCACGTTTCGGAAACCGGAGACGAGGTGTATACGGTCAGAGTCGGCGGCATGCGCCTGATGAGCGTCGGATTCATCCGCGAGGTCTGCGATATTGCGGATAAGCATTGCGACGGTTACCTCCGGTTCACCACCCGGAACAACATCGAGTTCATGGTGGACAGTAAAGACAAAGTCCAACCTCTTGTCGACGACTTGATGAGCCGTAAACAACCCGGGGGCTGCTACAAGTTCCCGGTGGGCGGGACCGGTGCCGGAATCACCAACATCGTCCACACCCAGGGCTGGATCCATTGCCACACACCGGCCACCGATGCGTCGGGTCCGGTGAAGGCCACCATGGACGTCCTCTTCGACGATTTCCGCGACATGCGTCTCCCGGCACATCTCCGGGTCTCCCTGGCCTGCTGCCTGAACATGTGCGGTGCGGTCCACTGTTCGGATATCGCGATTTTGGGTTACCACCGCAAACCGCCCATGCTGGATCATGAGTACCTGGACAAAATGTGCGAAATTCCGCTCGCCATCGCGGCGTGTCCCACTGCCGCCATCAAGCCGGCCAAGGTGGAAATGCCCGGCGGAGAAAAGGTCAGCAGCGTCGCGGTCAAAAATGAACGGTGCATGTTCTGCGGAAACTGCTACACCATGTGCCCGGCCATGCCCTTGGCCGACGACGTGGGGGACGGCATTGTGATCATGGCCGGCGGCAAGGTGTCCAACCGGATTTCCGCGCCCAAGTTCTCCAAGGTCGTCGTGGCGTTTCTCCCCAATGAAGCGCCCCGCTGGCCCCAGACCACGGACTGCATCAAGAAGATTGTTGAAGCCTACGCCAACGACGCTCGAAAATACGAACGCCTGGGAGAATGGGCCGAACGGATCGGATGGGAACGCTTCTTCGAAAAATGCGAACTCGACTTCACCCATCATCTCATCGACGATTTCCGGGATCCGGCGTATTTTACCTGGCGGCAAACCACGCAGTTCAAGTTCTAAATGAATCCGGGCGGGGGCCTTTCGGCCCCTGCCCTCAATAAAGGAACACGTCCATGGACTATGCAGAAGCAAAAGAAAAAATCATTTCAGAGCTTTCCAAGAAAAAGGGAAAGACCAAGTTTTACTTCAACGATCTGGCCAAAATTCTGGAGGCCAAGCCCCGGGACGCCAAGAAGGTTGTGAATCAACTGATCCAGGACCAGGTCCTGGAATTCTGGTCCAGCGGCAGCACCTCCCTGTACGGCCTGAAAGGCACCGGGAAACAATCGGGGGCGGAGGGCGAATAACCGGGATTTTTCCTCTCCGGTTTTGTGCGTTCGATTCTATGGCAACTCCCCGGATCATGATCGCGGCGTGCCGCGGTGGATCCGGCAAAACCTTTCTTTCCATCGGGATCCTTGCAGCCTGGCGCGCGCAGGGGAAGCGGGTCATCCCGTTCAAAAAAGGTCCGGATTACATCGATGCGGGCTGGCTTGCCCTTGCGGCGGGCCGGTCCTGCCATAATCTGGACACCTTCCTGATGCCCCCTCAGGGGGTGATCGACTCTTTTCTGTTACACAGTCGCGGCGGAGACATCGCCGTCATCGAAGGAAACCGGGGCCTTTACGACGGGATCGATCATCTCGGGCGCACCAGTTCCGCAGAGATCGCCAAGCTTTTGGATACCCCCGTCATTTTGGTGATCAACAGCACAAAAACCACACGGACCATGGCTGCCGTGGTGCTCGGGTGCATGCACCTGGATCCGGACGTTTCCATCCAGGGCGTCATCTTGAACCGTGTGGCGGGCTCCCGCCATGAAACCATCCAAAGAAAGAGCATCGAATACTACTGCGGGATCCCCGTGGTGGGGGCCGTTCCCAAATTGACCCAGCGGTTTCCCGAACGACACATGGGGCTTGTTCCGACAATGGAGCACGACTGGGCCAAGGACTCGGTGGAAGACGCCTCCCGGGCGGTTTCCCGCCATATTGATCTGGCGGCCCTGGAAACCGTTGCCACGCATGTGCGGGCACCGGAGGAAAAACGATTAGCGAACTCCCCCGTTTTTAATTCGATATCCGCCTCACCGGTTTCCGTTCAAGGAAAGCCCGAACGGGACGCCGTGTCCGGTCCTTTTCCGCAAAAACCCAAGATCGGGGTGATCCGGGACAGCGCGTTTCAGTTTTATTATCCGGAAAACATCGAGGCCCTTACCCGGGCCGGCGCGGAACTGGTCTTTTTCAGCCCTTTGTCCCAGGTCGGGATTCCGGCCATCGACGCTCTTTACATCGGCGGCGGATTCCCGGAAACCCATGCCGCGGCCCTTTCCAAAAACATCGTCTTCATGGAGGCCCTGCGGTCCCTGGTGGAAGCGGGGCTCCCTGTGTACGCGGAGTGCGGCGGCTTGATGTACCTGGGACAATCCCTGGTGCTCAAAGAAGGAGACTATCCCATGGCGGGGGTGTTACCGGTGACCTTCGGCTTTTCCAAGCGTCCCCAGGGACATGGGTATACCATTGTGGAAGTCATTGCCGAAAATCCGTTTTATCCCATCGGCCAGGAGATAAGAGGCCATGAATTTCATTATTCCAGTGTCCTCGAGTGGGGGGGGGAAGACGCCGATTTTGCCTTTTCCATGAAACGGGGAACCGGATTCCTCAACGGCAGAGACGGGGTATGTTACAAGAACGTCCTGGCCACCTACACCCACATCCATGCCCTGGGAACCCCTTCCTGGGGGGAGGCAATGGTCTTCCGCGCGTGTGGCTTTGCATCCCAAAAGAAAAAGGGCGACCGCCTTCAAGGCGATCGCCCCATTGATTTCCGCCACTGAAAACGGTTTTAATCGTTCTTTTAGTCTTCGGCGCGGAGATGGCATTTGCTGCATGTGGTGGGAGCGGCTCTTGTCTTGTTCTTCCGGTTGTATTTCTTGTGGCAGTCCTTGCAGTTGTAATGCAGCGCCTCGGCGTGGTACTCCAGGCGCTCTTTCTTGGACAGCTTCGGTGCATCTTTTCCCTTGGGCCGTTCCGCCGGTATCTTGTGACACTCGATGCAGCTTTGCACCGGGTCCCCGTCTTTAAGACCGGTTAAGGGCTTTCCCTTGTCATCGTGGTGGCATTCTCCGCACCCGTTTTTGTAAAAATCGGGGGCTTTTTTCGCATAGTCTTCCGCATGCTTTTTGTGGGTGAACTCCACGATGGGCTTCGTGTGCTCCTCGTAGGCCTTGTTTTCCATCTTGATCACGTCCGGTGCTTTATCGGCCGCGATGAGGCCTCCGGCGGCAAACAAGAGGGCAATACCGGTTATCCACGCAACGCGTATCCATGACCGTTTTCCCATAGCCAATTGTCACCTCCCTTCGTTTATTGGTTTCGTACCCTACTGCCCTAAATTATCTAACAACGCCTCTGACGGTTTGTCAAGGGGAACACCGGATCAGGCGTTGTCTTCATCGATCTTTTTCCGCTCAAAAAGGCGGGCTCCCAGGATGCTGATTTCATACAAGACCATCATGGGAAGGGCCATCATTGTCTGGGTGACCACGTCCGGAGGCGTCAGGATGGCGGCCATGACGAAAAACAGTAAAAAGGCGTACTTTCGGTTTTTTTTCAAAAAGGCCACCGAGACCAATCCCAGCCGGGACATGAACGTCAGCAAAAGAGGCAATTCGAAGACAATGCCGAATGCCAGAAGCAGCTTGGAGGCAAAACTCAAGTATTCTTTCATGGACGGCAGTGGCTGAATGGTTTCCGTGGCAAAGCTCAAGAAAAACTGAAAGCCGAAAGGAAAGACCACGAAATATCCGAACAGTGCCCCCCCCACAAAGAAAAGGGAAGACAAAAAGACGATGGGCAAAAGGATGCGCTTTTCCTTATGATACAACCCCGGGGCGACGAACATCCAGAATTCGTATAAAATGACCGGTGCGGCAAGCATGATGCCGGAAAGGAAGGCCACTTTCAGGTAGGAAAAAAACGCTTCGGGCAGGCCGGTGAAGATCAGTCTGTCCCCTTCCTGCATCACCGCGATCAGGGGGCGGGTTAAAATGTGAAACAGTCTTTCCTTGAATCCGTAAGAAAGGGCAAACCCCACTCCCACGGCGACGAAGCAGACAATGAGACGTTTTCTGAGTTCTTCCAGATGCACGGTAAACGGAAGCTTGTCCTCTTCATTGGGTGCTTTGGCCATCTTTTTGGGCTTCCTCCGTTTCCGCTGTCTGGACTGTTTCCTCGGTGTCTTCCGCCTTTTCTGAAGCCGGTGTTTCGCTTTCTTCGCCGGACGTTTCTTTCGGGGTGCTTCCAATATCCCGGACGTCCTGGTTCACATCGTCAAAGGCCTTTTTGACGTCCTTGATCTCTTTGAAATCGTCGTCGAATTCCAGCGAGTCCTTGAAATCCCGGGTGGCCTTCTTGAATTCTCCAAGGGCACGGCCCAACGATTTCGCCAAATCCGGAAGCTTTTTGGGCCCGATCACCACGAGGGCAATGGCCAAAATCATGATCATCTCCGGCATTCCGATGCCGAACATGGAAGGCTCCTTTTTATTTCAGGGACGGTTGGCCGCCATTAAAGGCAGTGTTTTAGAAGATGCGTATTCCTACTGGTTTTATTTGAAGGTGTCAAGACGACGATTGGAAGGTGGGAGTGAATACGTCGACCAAGGAACCGTCACGCATCGGGTTTGAGAACCAGAAAATAGAACGTTCCGGGATACTGCATGTGCCCGGCGGCGATCTCCGCATACGGGCCGTTACCCCAGAACAGATCGGCCCGGCCCGGGCCCCGGATGGCCCCGCCCGTATCCTGATGAAGCGCAAAGCGGCTGAAACGGATCCATTTTCGAATTTGTTTTTCGGCGTCGACGACGGGCTTTTGTGTCTCGATGAAGGCCAGGACGGCGGGCGGAAAAAGGCGATGGTCCAACGCGATGGAGCGCCCCGGCGTCAATACCACGTCCAACGCGCCTTTGGGGCCTTCGTCTTCGAGTTTAAAAAAGACATAACTGGGATTGTAATTGAAGATCTCGGAAATTTCTTCCGGGTGCGCTGCAAGGTAGGCCCGGATGCGCTGCATGGACATCCGGGATGGGTCGATCCTCTTTTTTTCGATTAAAAGCTTTCCGATACTCCGGTAAGGCCGACCGTTGGAGATGTGATAATGCACATTCAATGGCCGGCTGCTGTTGATATAAACCTTGCCGGAACCCTGGATCTGTAAAAAAAAGGCATCCACCGGGTCCTTCAGAAAGACCAGTGACGTGGCCTTGCCCTCCAGGCGCTTATCCACGTCGATGGCTTTGCGGTCGTAGTAAGGAACCATTGTTTGATCGGCACACCTGCCGATGAGGGTCTTTCCCTTCCATTCGGAATTGAACCGTCCGAGATCGATGGTGGCCAGATCCGGCGGCCTGGCATAAACCGGATAAATAAAGGGCGGGTCTTTTTCCAGGCGTCCTTCGAGGATCGGTTCGTAGTAACCGGTAAATAAAACCTTACCGGTATTATCGTCGCCCACACTCCGGTAAATGTGAAAGCGGTTTTTGAGGAAACGATTCAGTGCCGGTGTCGATGGACGGTTTCGGATAAAATTCCCGAACGTTTCCAGCGAACGGATGACATGTGAGACCGTATAGGCGTCTTTTCCGAAAAAGAGCTGTTTTTCGGGATCCAGCCGCTCGAGATAAGAACGGCTTTGCCGGATGGCGTGCACCAGGCCGTCGTAGGCCATGTCGTCGGTAAACCGGGGCCAATCCAATGGGGACACCGGCTGTAAAGGAACGGCCGTTTTTTTGACTGCCGGGCCGATGCATCCGGCGGCCATCACAAGGGTGCAAAAAATTAAAAAAAGGCGGCGGTACATCTTTTTACGCATCCGGATCCTGAAAAAAATCCCCGCTTTTCCCGCCGGATTTTTTCATGAGCCGGATCTGGGAGAGGGTCATGGTTTTGTCATAGGATTTGCACATGTCGTAAATGGTCAATGCCGCAACGGAAACGGCGGTCAACGCCTCCATCTCCACGCCTGTGGCACCCTTCAGGCGGACGGAGGCTTCGATTCGGATGGTATTTGTTTGGGGTTCCGGGAAAAAATCGACCTGGACATGGGTGATGTTGAGGGGATGGCACATGGGGATCAACGCGGGGGTTTTTTTGGCGGCCAGAATACCGGCGATGCGGGCGGTCTCCAGGACGTTTCCCTTTTTGATGTCCCGGGACAAAATTTTTTCAAACGTGTCCGCATTCATGACGACGACCCCTTGTGCTTTCGCCGTGCGCAGCGTTTCCTTTTTCTTTGTGACATCCACCATGCGCACCTGGCCTTTATCGTCGATGTGGGTGAATTCAGGCATGGATGCTTCCTTTAAATCGGGAAAATGAAAAGCGTTTCTTTTTCAAAACAAGCGTATGGCCGTTGCCCACCTTTGAATCCGTTTCTTCCGTGTGTACAACCTTCCAGCCCAGTCCCACATGGGTGTTACACCATCGGAGGAGGTCCAAAAGGGTTTGAAGGGAAAAAACATGATAATGTCCCCATATCCCATGTCCTGGATCTGTTGGGTGGCTTGCGGCATCCCGTTTCAATTTGAAATCTTCAACGAAATGATCCAGCGAAGTAAGGGGCCGGACGGCATCTTCGACAATGGCGTCTCTTTTGGGAAAAACAATGAAAATGATGCCCCCGGGCTTAAGGATTCGATTCCATTCCAGGAATGCACTGATTAGATCCGGGATGTGTTCAATGACATGGGAGTTGATCACGTAATTTTGGGAATGGCGCTTCAGCGGAACGGCATGGGCTTCAGCGGCGATATCGACGCGGGCACAGGCGCCGCACATATCTGCCTGTGCCTGCCGGTACATCATGAAATCCTTGTATGCCTTCGATTCGGGATCGTTGGAAAAGATGGAAAGATTCAGGCTTCCAGATAAATGGAAGGGGTTTTGCGCGGCGGCACCGATCTCGATCCCTTTTCCATTGCAATATTCAAACGCCAGCTTCATGGGGGGGAAAAAAGTGGGATTGGACACTTCTTTTACGACGATGTTTTTGACCGCCATTACCTCATCCAGGATCGAGTCAGGTTTCCCCATATATTCCACCGATCTTTTTCCATCTACCACAGTTGGTTTATGGATTCAAACCGTGGAACGGCAAAAGCCCGCGAGGGCGAATGGAAGCTTTTGCTTTATACGTCCAGCATGTTGTAGAGGAAACGGGCGGCGTCAGGGGCGCCATTGGAGCGCGCAGACCTTTTTTCCACGGACCCGATCCAGTCTTCCAGGCCGCGGATCCAATCCCCCGCATAAAACGCCTCCATTTGAATCATACGCCCGGCCATCCGGTTTTCGATGAAACGGGTCAAGACCGCGGATTCGGGAAAGCCGGGCCGGGGAATAAATCCGAAAGGAACCCCGGCGCTGTAAACTTCCGCAATGGTGCTGTAACCGGCTTTTCCGATCACCGCATCCGCGGCATGGACCAGGTCCGGATGATAGAAATCGCTGTGATGGGGAAGCAGCCACAAATTGTCCCGCCGCTGCGGTGCATGATTTCCCCCTGGAATGACGAACCGAATCCCTTCGGCGTCTTTGAGTCGATGGAAAAAGCAAACGGCATCCGGGATCCCGCCCAAGGTGATGAGGACCAGTGGTGTATCCCCGGGACCCTCCAGCCGCTGCCGAACGGTTCTTCGATCGGTTCGGGGTTTCCGGGAAACGGGGGGAAGGGGGACGCATCCGTTTTTCGGCGCACAGACCGGTTCGGTCTGGATCCGGTGATCCGCCCCATCGAACCAATGGGAGAGATCGTCGATGTGGTGCCGGATCTTTTTTGAAAAATCGGGGTATCCCGCATACAGCCAGTCCCAGGTGAAATTTTCCACCAGCACCGAGGGGATGCCGGCGCGTTTGGCCGCCGCGATGCCCAACGGGGAGATGTCGCAAAGCACCGTCCGGCAGTCCAGATCCCGGAGTTTTTCGGCCAGGACTTCCACGCGGGACGCATCAAAGGGAAGGAAGGCATCCAGCAAACGCGCGGTCTCATCCAGGTCTTCCAGAAACGGAGAGCGTTGCACAAAACCCACATCGGTGATCGTTTCATGATAAGAAAAGCACTCTGAAAGAGGAAATTCGAAAAACCAGCGCGGCACGGTGGTGAACAGATGGAAATGAAAGGCGTCGTCCAATTCCAGCAGCCGCTCCAGCACCGCCGTGACACGGGCGGCGTGCCCGAATCCGTGGGCCGAGATGAAACAGGCCAGGTGCTTTTTGTTGCGGCATTCCATTTTATCGTTTCTATATCGGCCCGATGAGCGGTTCGAAATCCCTGAGAAGCGCCTCATCCAAAATCCCCATCTTCCGGGACAGCTTGGGGGAAATCAGCGCAAAGACGGCCTTTGACCGGGCACAAATCTCACCTGAAGGATTCAGGAGGCGGCCTTCCATGACCGCCTCCCGCTCACCGGTCCGCTCGTGTATCCGGCCTTCCAATCGGAGTCTTTCGCCGATAAAAACCGGCTTGAGAAAGTCCACGGTCATGGTCTTGGTCAGGATCACTTTTTTGAAAAGATAGATGGCGCTCCAGCTCATGATTTCATCGAGCAGCGTGGAGATGACGCCCCCGTGTACCAGATTGTCCCATCCGCAAAGATGCTCCGGAACCGTTACCCGGGAAAAGACCGATTCATCATCGGTAAAAAAGGTCATCTTCAATCCGTAAGGATTTTTCGGGCTGCACCCGAAGCACTTGTGATTGCCGGGATTGAAGATGGGCTTAAGCCCCTTTGTCTTTAGAGCGGCTTCAATGGATTCCCTGTCGGTGGTTGTCATCTTGTTCTCCTTTTCAAAACCTGTTTCCTTTTTCACAAATCCCATGTCTTTGTCCATAAGGAAAAAA
>CAZQUR010000080.1:0-13153 GCA_964596535.1 uncultured Desulfobacteraceae bacterium | reverse complement strand
GATGTGAACTGAATGAACAATCCGTTGCCGCCATCCCCCTTGTGAAGCTGACCCGTGGAGTGCAGGAAACGCGGCCCATAGCCGACGGTTGTCGCCAGCTTGAGTCTGTCCCGCAAGCGCAGCCGCAGTCCGTTCAATGCCGCATCCGTGGCCGGTGTCGGCCGAACGTAGGCATGAATGGACACATAATCGCCGGGGCGAGCCTGGTTGATGAAGGTTGTAAACGCTTCGCCGGTCAACGGCGCTGTCTCGCCGGCCGGTAGGGTTCCCTTTTCCATGTATTGGGCCACCATCTCACGGGCTAGAATCTTGGCGGATTCCACGTTGGGCTGGTCAAAGGGCTGGATGCCCAGCCGGGCACCGGCAACCGCGGTCGCCATCTCCCACAGGAACAACTGGCCCCCGATATCATACGCGTCTTTCAAGCGCAAGGTGACGACAGGATGGCCGGCGTTCTCCAACGCAGCCAGAGCCGAATCGTGGGTGTCATCACCTTCCAAGCGGATATGGACGAACAGTCGATCCTTGCCGTAAACATCGAGTGGGCCGGGTCCCTCCCCGACCACGGGCAGAATGCCGGTTCCGTCCTTGCCGGTGCTTTCGGCAATCAATTGTTCCACCCAGTCTCCAAAACCGGCAATGGCCGGCGAGGGAATGATCGTCGCCTTATCGCAACCGGCTTTGGCCAATTCACCCAGGATCACGCCAAGACGCGCACCGGCGTTGTCGCCATCCACCGGACAATTGCAGCTTTGCGCGTTGCAGGCCGCAGCCTGCGCGCGCTCCAGCAGAACTGTCAGATCGACGCCGACCAATGCCGCCGGCACCAGTCCGAAGAACGACAGCGCCGAATAGCGCCCCCCGATATTGGGGTCATTTAAAAACGTATCACGAAACTTGTATTTCCCGGCGAGGTCCGTCAACGAGCTGCCGGGATCGGTGATGGCGATAAAATGTCGGCCGGCTGCATCCTCAACCATCGTCTTCATCAGTTGGTTGTAGAAGTATTTGAAGGCCGAAAGCGTTTCAACCGTACCCCCCGATTTGGTTGCCACGATAAAGAGCGTTTTCGATAGGTCCAAATCTCCGGCGCGATCCATAAGCATGTCAGGGTCGGTGCTGTCGAGAACGGCAAGCTGCATGCCGTCTTCGGAATCGCCGAACACGCTGGCGAACATCTCTGGCGCGAGGCTGGATCCTCCCATGCCCAGCAGGAGGGCATGCGTGTAGCCATCGTTGCGCACGGCCTTGACCAGCCCCATGATGCGACCCACCTGTTCCGGCATGTTTTCGGGCAAGTGCAGCCAGCCCAGCCGGTTTGTGATTTCGGTCGGATCCGCGCGCCACACCGTGTGGTCGTGTTGCCATATGCGTTTCATAATCTGTTGGTCACGGATTTCAGTCAACGCCGCCCCCACGGTGCGCTGATGATCATTTAAATTCACGTTCATGGCTTGCCACCCGACCGTCAGTTGATCGCGCTTGGCGGCCACACCGGCCATCAAGGAGTCAAATGATTTGGCAAAACCGGCCACCCCTTCATCCTGGAGCGCCTGCGTAATCGCATCCAGGTCGATCCCCAGGCCGGCGAGCTGTTTCAATTGCGATCGGGCGTTGTCGAGCCCCTGACCCAACGCAGGCGCAACGGTTCCATGATCGAGGAAGGCGTTGAGCGTGGCCGGCGGCACCGTATTCACGGTATCCCGACCGATCAATTCATCAAGATAGAGGGTGTCGGGATAGGTCGGATTTTTGGTGCCGGTACTGGCCCAGAGCAACCGCTGAACACGCGCCCCCCGGCCGGCGAGCCTGCGCCAGCGATCCCCGGAGAAGATGTCATGCGAGCGCGCAAAGGCCAGCTTCGCGTTGGCAATGGCGATTTTCCCCTGCAATGCCTCGTTGTTCAACGCCGCCAGTGCCGTATCGACCGCGGAATCGATGCGGCTGATAAAAAAGGATGCCACGGATGCGACTTGGCTCACGTCGCCGCCGGCGGCGGTCAGCTTCTCCAGCCCTGCCAGGTATGCCTCGGCCACGGCTTCGTAAGTATCCAGCCCGAAGATCAGGGTAACATTGATGTGGATGCCGTCACCGATCAGCGCTTCGACGGCGGGGATACCGGCCGGGGTGGCCGGCACCTTGATCATCACATTGGGCCGGTTTAGTGCCGCATGAAGCCGCCGCGCATCCGCAATCGTGCCCTCGGTATCGTGCGCCAGCGTCGGGCTGACCTCCAGGCTGACATAGCCGTCGATGCCATTCGTGTCTTCGTAGATAGACCGCAGCAGATCGGCCGTGCGCTGAATATCCTCAATGGCAAGCGCCTCATAGATTTCCTCAATCGACTTGCCGTCAGCGGCCACCGCCCGGATCGCATCATCATAATCGGCACTGCCCACAATCGCTTTTTCGAAAATGGACGGGTTCGAGGTGACCCCCATCACGCCGGCATCCAGCAACGTCTGCAACTCCCCCGAATCGATCAATGCCCGCCGGATGTTGTCATACCAGATGGACTGGCCATGTTTTGCAAGTTCTTGTAATTTCGTCATAACCCTCTCCTGTTGTATTTCGAAAATAGAAGATGGAGCACCAAAACGCGTGTCATTCTAATTTCTAATTTTCCACAATTGCTTTTGCATGCGCCACGATACGCTCCACCGTAAAACCGAATTTTTTCTGCAGATCCCGCAGCGGCGCCGACGCGCCGAAGTTCTCCATGCCGATGCTGACGCCGTACGGTCCCACGTATCTGGCCCATCCCAGGGTGGCGGCCATCTCCACCGATATCCGGGCGCTGACGGCGGGCGGCAGGACGCTGTCGCGATAGGCCCGGTCCTGCTGCTCGAACAGTTCCCAGGAGGGCATGCACTCCACCCGCGCCCGAATGCCCTCGGCGGCCAACTGCTCATAGGCAGCGATGCAGAGCGACACTTCGCTTCCTGTTGCGATCAGGATGATCTGTGGCAAACTGCCGCCGGTGTCCGCTTTGAGATGGCCGGCAAGCGAGGCGGCCTCGCCGCTGATCCCCTCCATCATGCAGCCGTCGCCGGCCAGGGTGCGAATGGTGTTGACGCACAATTGATCGATGTCATCGAACATCGGATTCACCTTTCAGTGGTGAGACAACGGTCTTTTCAGTAACCGCCTCGCTTTGAACTCCTTTTCCAAATTTACGCTCGTAGAACGCCAGCAGTTTTTTCACGGTGATCGGGAACAGGCCGAGAATGGCAAAGGAGATCAGCACGCCGGGGGATAGAATGCCGGACAACGAATCGATTTGAGCCAGTTCCTTACCGGCATTAACATAGACAATGGTTCCGGCCAGCATGCCGATCTGCGACACCCAGAAAAAGGTGAACAGCCGCATGCGCGTGAGTCCCATGACCAGATTGATGACGAAAAACGGGAATATGGGCACCAGGCGCAGGGAAAACAGATAAAAGGCCCCTTCCTTTTCAATGCCGGCATTGATCGTCTTCAGCTTGTCGCCGAATTTATTTTGAACCCATTCCCGCAAAAGAAAGCGGGAAACGAAACAGGCCATGGTGGCGCCGATGGTGCTGGCAAACGATACGGTAAGGGTTCCGACAACCAGTCCGAACAGCCCGCCGCCGGCCAGGGTCATCACGGCGGCCCCGGGCAGGGACAGGGCGGTCACCACGATGTAAATCCCCATGTAAACGGCGATCACGGCAAACCGGTGGGATTGGTAGAGCGATTGGAATCGTTCCTGGGACGACTTGATGTAGTCAAGAGAGAGATATTGTCCCAGTTCAAAATATCGGAACGCAAGGACACCCAATACGATGAGGCCGGCCACGGCCGCCTTGCCGAGCCATTTTTTGTTTTTTTCCTGTGTCATCATCCCTTATCCTTTCCGCAGGAGCTGCTGCCCGTAAAAGGCCGCGCCCCAAAGGCCGCTGTCCTGGTTGTCCATCAAGCAGACGGGTATCTCCGACAATATGTGACCCATAGTCGGAGAATCCACAAACTCCTTACGAAAATCGTCATGGGTTAAAATCCCGGGAGACCGGGCCGCCACGCCGCCGGCGATGTAAAGCCCGCCGCGGGCCAGCACCTCAAGGGCATAGTCCCGACAGACCCGGCCGTAGAATTTCGCCGCCCAGGCCAGGGTTTCGGATGCAGGGTTCAGACCATGGGCGGTCACCTCTTCCGGTGTTGCCTTTTGGCCGGTCAAAAACCAGTGAAGATAACTCAGACCGCGTCCCGAGACGACCAGGTTGCCGGTGATATGATGCACGCCGCTTTTTTCCCGATAGAACGTTTGAAATGCAAATTCGCGCTCCGAAAGAAACGGGAAATACGCATGCCCTCCTTCGGAAGGCAGGGCCTGGAACCCGCCGTCGGCCAGCGGCACCAGGACGGCCTTGCCAAGGGCCGTGCCCGCCCCCAGGACGCCCACGGCACCGTCGGCAACGGTCTCTCCGGCGAGAATCCTGCGGGCGGTATCTCCTGCCGGTGACCGGCAGGCATAGGCTTGGGCGACAAAATCGTTGATCAGCACTGCGCGGTGCCATTTTCCGGTAACTTCATTTCTTTCAAGATCGATGTCCCAGTCGATGTAAGGCGGGGCACAGTAGACACCCCGCTCCACCGGGCCCGCGACGGCGATGACGGTAATATCCGCCTGGTCGAGGGCAAGAGAGAAGTTGCTTGCCTGCAATTGCTGCAGGAGATGAGTAAAAGATCCCGCCTTCCCGGTCGGCAGCCACAGGCTGTCCTCCAACGACAGCAAAGTTTCCAGGTCGGTTCGAAAATGGGCGAATCGGCTGTTCGTGCCCCCGATATCAGCCGCCAGTATCGATTTCATTCACATCCGCTCCCTTCTGGGTAGGCCTTGTATTCTCCGGCAGTCCACGACAAATGAATCCAACCGCCGTCGGCCGCCCCACGATCAATGGATCCTTACGGTTTACCTCCGGTACGCACATCCTTTTCACGGGGAGATACTACTGCGAGCTTACCCAACAACGACCACATTGTTCGTGGACCCATGATCGTTCGGGATGGTTTCCGGATTCTGGGGATCCACACACCATTCATCGTCAACGACGAACTTGTACTCATGGCGGCCGGCCGGCAGCAGCAATGTGGCGCTGTATTCGCCGGCGGCGTTTTCCTTCAGTCTTGATTTTTTCGGTTCCCACGCATTGAACGTCCCGGCGATAAATATTTCTTTTCCCGGATCGGTGTGAAAACGGAACGTTACTTTTTCCTTTGTGACACGGCGGGTTTTTTTCATCGGTCTGCCTCCCATGATGAATTGGTCGTTTGATTTTCGAATGCCTGTCTATGATCAATGGCCTGCTGATCCCCTTTGTCGCAGCAGGCCAGCATTACTTACACTCTCCAAACAACAAACCACCAGGGCCGTCCATCCGGTCTGATGATCAGCGCCGAGGCCTTTCTCCGTATCCCCGTTAAAATACTCGTGAAACAGCACCAGGTCCCTGCAATCCGGGGCGTTACAGAAGCGGGGATCATCGCCGTGACAGGGCCTTCGCCCGTTTTCATCGGGAAGAAAAAGCCGTGCCAGGCGCATGGATATTGCATCCGCCGCCTGAAAAAGGTTGCGGCCGTCCGCGTCTTTTCGGTTGACTCACCAGGTGAAATTAAGATCCGGTTCGATCGGTTTTCCTCACCCCGGAGAATCCGCATGAACTCCGTTGCGCACCCAAATGGATTGATAATCAAAATGACCCATGTCGATGATGTTGTACTTGATGATCTCGAAATTGGGGCTTAAATCGAAATCCCTGGGAACAATTTGAGAATAATGCCGCATGATCAATGCGCTGCCGTAAGGATTCTTGACGTTTTCGTCCATGAAATCCCTCTCCGGCGACAGGGCGGGAACAATCGGATACCCTACCTTCTGAAAGGCTTTGGCGATCATACCCGAGCAGATGACTTCATATTCGGAACAGCCGCCCAGGCAGGCTTTGATGGTTCTCTTTTTGAACGGGTTGAGAAAAGGCGGCAGAAGAAGAAGCGCCAGATCCAGAACATTTTGATGGTCGTACCGTTTTCCCAGGTTCCCGATGACTCCCTCGATCACGACCTCCAGATCTTTGGTGCCGATCCCGAAGGGCCGGCAGATGCGGATATTGTCGTCGCAGTATTTGGCCAACGGCGCCGCCGCCACGCCGTTTGCCGCATCGGCTTCGACCAGCATATGCCGTCGATTCGGCTCACCGGCGGCATTCAAAGCATTTTTAACGCTTTCCGAACCGTATGCCTCCAGTGCATCGCCCACATAAAATGCCGAATGGCTCCAGGAACTCAACGTCAACAGTTGTATGATCCGGCTCATCTCCGAACGGCCTTCCACCAACAGGACATCCCCCTTTTGGATGACGCGGTAGAGATTGTCCATATTGTTGACAATCCTTTTCTCGTAGTATTTTCGGGGGGTTTCGAGCCGCCTTAGAAGGGTTCGCCCCGCTGAGACCAGCCAAGAATTCGATCGTTTTCGGGTTTGTGACGGCATGGACTTCTTTCGTCGATGGAGATGATTTGAACCGTGCGATCCTTGTTACAGTGTCTTCAAATAAGCCACCAGGACTTGGATTTGTGCATCGGTCAGATCCGGAAAGGACGGCATCCTTTCAAACGGTTTTTTGAGTTGGCCGGCGACGGTCTCGGCGTTGACCGGTTTTCGGCTCACGGGAAGATTCTGCCGCAGGAACAGATCTTTCAGTCCCGGCCCGATCTTTGTCTCCGTGCGGTCGCTGTAGTGGCACATGGCACAGCTTTCGGCAAAAAGCATTTCTCCCTCACGCGCAAGAGTATCTTCAGAAGCCATTGATGTACTTTTGGTGCCGTAGGTCAGTTCTCCTCCGAAAAAACCCAAACCGGAAACCGTCACCAGGCATAAGGCAAAAACGGCGATCACTCGCTTCGGGGCAATGTCCGCATTCGAAGATACTTTCCATCCAAGGAGTAAAAAAAGGATCAGCGCCCCCGCCAGGACCAATTTGATGCGAATGGGGATAAGCCAGGCACCGCCGTAAAAATGCTGCCAGTCCATCACACCCAAAAGCGCCACCACCGGTGCGGCCAGAAATGCCAGGACAATGCAATGCCTTGCGGTCCGTCCCAGGTTTTCATTCCGGCATATCCGTGCGGTCAAAAGAAAAATAAAAGCGCCCATCACCAGCCCGACCGGAATATGGGTCGCCGGTGGATGCAGGGGGTGATCATAGCCGATGCGCGCGAGCCATGCATAGATCCAACTCATTCTATACTCCCTCCTTGAAAAGACGGCACCAATCCCGGCGGAAAACGCTGCCCTGTGAAAAAGAGACCCGGCGGCGCCATGGCAACGTCACACGCCGCCACCGGGTGGGATCGCCTATTTGGCTTCGGTGAAAAGCCAATCTTTGTCTTTTTGCACACTGTGGCAGGTGATGCAGCCCTTGGGCTTTCCTGCTGCCTCGATTTTCCCGGCGGCGCCGTATTTCGCCCAATACCAGTCCCCGCCGTCGGGATTGTAGCCCTTGATTTTGTACATGGGGGTGACCGCCATGAGCGTCTTTTTGTCTTTTCCGTAGTTCTCCTTGACGATGATCGCCCCTTCCGGCATCGGCCGGCCGGCTTTTGCCGCCTCTATGGCCGGCGCGTTCGCATAGAGCTTGAGAAAGGCGCCGTGGGGGCTTTTACCGGGATAGATACCCTCATGACCCGGCCAGAACGCCCACTTTTCATACGGGCGGGTCTTGGTGATGTAATTCCAAAGCGCCTGCGCGTCCGCACCGGGCATGGATTCTCCGGCCGAGGAAACAGCGATGACGCTCCCCAAGGCCAATAACGTTGCCGCCGCCATGAATCCCATTCTTTTTTTCATGATACCTCCTTTTTTGATCGACGTTTTTTCAGAGTTTGATCCGGTCCGCCGGTTTTTCAGCTCTCGAGACGCTTCAGCACCTCGATGGCCGAAGCCGGTTCCGGACGCACCGTATAATCGAGGTTCACATCCACGGCCTGAATCACCGCATGCCGATCCACGATGAACCGTGCCGGCATGGGCAGGCTCCAGCTGTCATCCCCGTTGTATTTCGGCAGATCGATTTTAAAGACTTCCTCATAAACCCACCGCATGCTTTTCGGGAGTGAAAAAGCAACACCGAAAGTCGCCGCAACCCGATTGCCCGGGTCGCTGAAAACTTCAAAGGGCAACCGGCGTTCCTTTACCAGTTCCCGGGAATAGCTTTGAAGCTGAGGAGAAATGGCGACCAATTCTCCTCCTGCCGACTGAATGTCGGGATAGCTTTCGCGCAGGGCTACCAGCTCTGCATTGCAGTAGGGTCACCATTTCCCGCGGTAGAAAAGAATCACCAGCGGCCCTTTAGACAGAAGCGCCTTTGAATCGATTGTCTCGCCCCCGGCATTGGTCAGTGAAAAAGCCGGAGCGGTATCGCCCGCCTTGAGGGCCTTTTCCAATACTTTGTTTTCCTGCAGCGCCTCAAATCCTTGCTTGACGGCCGCCGCGACCTCCGGGGTGATCATGCCGGCGGTCTTGGCTTTGATCGCCTGGAGTTGCTCCTGTAATGTCATCATGATGCCTCCTTCGGGTTTTTCCATTAAAACCGTTTTTAAAATTAATCTGCTTCGTGCACGCAAAGATAACCGCTTGAACCCGGCATGAATGGAATCGACCTGACATCCCTTCCTGCGGTGCGGATTATCTTTTTCGCCTTTTCATTATAACCCTTCCATTGTACGGGTTTTCCTGGATCCATCCGCGGTAGATATGGTGGGTGTGCGTTTCCAGGGCCGTCATAATCTCCGTGCCGGTGAAGTTTCCAAGGGGATATTGGCAAAGCAGGAGCATGCCGCCGGGACGGGTGGTTTGATTGACGGCTTCCTCGAACCGCGCGAGGGTTTCCGGCGGCCACCTTTTTTCCCTGGTCCAGGTCATGTCTCCGAAGACCCGGAAGCCACGGCCGGATTGGGAAGCCAACGCCGTAAGGTATTCCATTTGGCGATGGGGCGTCTCCATCCCGCGGCTCAGGTGCAGCTTGCCGCTTGCAAGAAATCTTTTCATGTTTGTCTGGTTTCGGTCCAACGTGTTCATGAGCTTTTCTGTTTTCTCCTTGGGAGCGACAATACATACCGTGTCGTTTTTTTTCAGGCCGCTCATGACAAACCCCGCCGCTGTCTCCAGTGCCTCGTTGTTCTCGATGCTCAGATGGGTGATATGGGAACCGTCCGGAACCGCCGCATCCTTGATGCCGAGGTCTGTCATCGCCGGGACAACCTTCTCCGGGGAGACCTCGAGAGTGGCCAGTAAATCCTGGGGTCTGAACCGCCTTGCGCGCCTGGCGCCGACACGATAGCAGTTGAGCAATCCTTGATTTGTCCACCGCCGGACCGTCATTTCCGAAACGTTCAGAAATTCGGCCGCTTCCTTGATGTTTAACAGACGTTCCAAAAAAGTCCTCCTTATCCAAACCGGTCACCGGAAACCACGAAAACGGCTAAGAATCGATTGTCGGCGTAACCCCTCGATCCGGGGCTTCGCATTATTGTCCCCATCATGTGGAAATGAAATTCCGCTTGTCCGGGGATTCATTTTCCCGCGGAGAGAAGTTGATCTATATCTTATTATAATTTGTTTTACAATAATATACATTTATTCGTTTATGGCAACAAGGTTCAAAATAAATCGCTCAACCGGGTTTTTTACGATTTCAACAATTTTAAAAGGCGTTGAAAGGCAATGAATGGATCCGCCGATCGTTTATCGGTTCGGATTTTTCTTTGGAAAAAGACCAAGCGCAGCGTGGAGATCACACCCTGAAGCACGGGTTTGAAGAGAGCAGCGCCGATTTCAGCGAAGTCCCCTGAGAAATGCGCCCAGTCCGGAAAGCCCTTTTTTCTCGAAAATACGGATCAGGCGGGTTCCGATGACGGCGATGTCGGCCTTACCCTGCAGGTAATCGACATCCTTCCGGCCTTGAAGACCGAACCCCACGGCCAAAGGGAGGGGCGTGACCCTGCGGATCCTGGAAATGCGGTCTTCGAACGCCGGGCCGAAAAACGTCTTGTTTCCGGTTGCCCCGTCGCGGGACTGGCAATAGATCAATCCGTCTCCCAGGGCGGAAAGGCGCCTCATCCGCCGTAAAGATGTCCTTGGCTTAAAAACGAAAACCGGAGACAATCTTTTTTCTTTTGCGGTTTCGGCGTACGCTTTTTCGCTTCTTACCGGCAAGTTGGGCACCAGGATCCCCTTTATTTTTGTTTTTGAAAAAAATGTCAACGCCTCCGGCATCCCGATGCTCAAAAAATCATCGGCATACCCCATGATTATAAAGGGAATGTCCCACTTTTCCGCCACATCGCCGGCAAAGCCCACGCACGCCGAAAGGGTTGCCCCTTTTTCCAGTGCAACCCGGTTCGCCTTCCGGATGCCCGGACCGTCGAGATAGGGATTTGAACCGGGCAGCTGCAGTTCGATGATATCCACACCCGCTTGGACCATCGTATCGATGATCCGGTAATCGTCTTCAAATGAAGGGTATCCCATGACGAGATGCGCCATCACCAGGATTTTTTTCTTCTTCAGGCGGTTTCGGATATACGGTTCCAGCATCACGGCGCTTTATTGTCTCTTGTTTTACTCCACGTAATCCGTTGCATGAATTCTTTCACAAGTCCGGGAGCCTTTTGCCCGGGGGATTTTTCCACACCGCTGTTCACATCCACGGCGTCGGGGCGAACGATTTCAAGGGCTTTTCGGATGTTTGCCGGGGAAAGCCCGCCGGAAAGAACAAGAGGCAAGGCGAATTTTTTGGCTTTTGCGGCCAGGCGCCAATCAAAACATCGGCCGCTTCCCCCTTTTTTCACCGGGTGATGCGTATCCAAAAGGATTCCCTTGACGGCGCCTTTGTAAGGTGCAATCGACTCCAGGCTCGCGGCGTTTTTTATCTGAAACGCTTTAATTGCCGGCAAGGGAAGCCGATGACAATATCCCGGGGTTTCTTCGCCGTGGAGCTGGATCCACTGCAGGCCGCAGAATTCGGCGATATGCACAAGGGTGTGTGACGCTTCATTGACAAATACCCCCACGGAGGAAATAAACGGCGGGAGGCGGCCGATGATCCCTCTGGCCGACGCCGGCGAGATCCGCCGGGGGCTTTGCGCAAATATAAACCCCAGGGCATCCACCCCGCAGCGCACGGCCCACAGGGCATCCTCAAGACGGGTGATTCCGCAGATCTTGACCCTCACCATGCCAACCCCTGGCCGGCTTTTACAAAAGACCGGGCGGCGGCGAGGGTATCGGTGCTTTCCATGAGCGCCGTACCCACCAAAACGGCTTGAATATCCCGGGGGATGAGCCGTTTTACATCTTGAGCGCTCCGGAAGCCGCTTTCGCTCACCCGGACGCAAGCCGAAGGGATCCGGGGCGCAAGCCGGGCCGTCACACCGGGGTCCACTTCAAAGGTATCCAAGTCCCGGTTGTTGATCCCGATGAGCAAAGCCCCGCAGTCCAGTGCCTTTTCAAGATCTGTTTCGTCGTGAATCTCCACGAGTACGTGCAAGCCGAACGCATTGGCTGCACCGATCAATTCCCGGAGCTGCGCCGGGGATAAGATCCGCGCAATGAAAAGCACCGCATCGGCCCCATATAGAAAGGACGCTTCCACTTGCACCGGATCCATGATGAAATCCTTGCGCAATACCGGAAGCCGCATCCGTTGTTTCAAAGGCGGAATCTCCCGGATATCCCCGTTGAAAAAACGCCTTTCGGTCACCAGGGAGACGGCGGCCGCCCCGGCGGTTTCATAGGCCGCTGCGATTTTCAAAGCGTCTTTCTTTTCGGACAGCACCCCCGCAGAAGGGGATGCGTACTTGATTTCCGCGATGAGACGGATCTGCCCGGGCCGGGAAACCGCCGCGGTAAAATCACGGATCTCCGGAGAGTCTTGCGGCCGGTTCTTCCGGCGGATGCTTCTTTTGATTCCTTTGATCTCTTCTTTCGCGGTTTTGACAATCTGCTCCAATATCGGATTCACAAACCACCTACTTTCTGCAAAAGGCCGTACATTGACCCGTGAAGGCGATGAGGTTTTGGAGCTTTTCTAACGCGCACCCGGAATCGATAGATTCCTTCGCCCGGTCGATGCCGCCTTGAAAATCCCTGTCCAGGCCCGCCGCCATGAATGCGGCGCCGGCGTTGAGAAGCACCATGTCTCTTCGGGCGCCGTTTTCCCCGTTCAGAATCGCCCGGATGATGGCAGCATTTTCCACGGCATCTCCTCCCCGGATGGATTCGATGGAGGCGGTGGTCACGCCCACGTCTTCGGGCACCATAAAAGACGTGGTCACGCGCCCTTCTTCCAGCCGGGAAATCTTCGTGGGCCCGCAAACGCTGATTTCGTCGAAGGTCCCTTCCCCGCACACCACGAAGCCCGACCGGGTCCCCAGTCGATGAAGAACGGCGGCCATCTTTTCCGTCAAGGCCATGTCATAGACCCCCAGCACCTGGGCGTTGGCCCCGGCAGGGTTGCACAAGGGACCCAGTAAATTGAAGATGCTCCTCATGCCGATCTCCTGCCGGGGGGCCGCGACGAACCGCATGGCCCCGTGGAATAACGGCGCATAAAGGAAGCCGATACCCACCGTGTGGATGCAGGTTTCCACATCGGAAGTATTGACATCCAGGTTGACCCCCAGGCCGGCCAGGACATCGGCGCTCCCGCATTGGCTGGAGACGGCCCGATTTCCGTGCTTGGCCACTTTTACGCCTGCCCCGGCCACCACGAAGGCGGCGGCGGTGGAGACATTGAAGGTGTGGGTCCCGTCGCCCCCGGTGCCGCAGGTGTCCAGGACGGTTTCTTCCTCGACATTGATTTCATCCCGGTCGATATTGACACTCCGGCAATGGTTTCGGGCATTCACCGGCGTGGCATGGGCCCGGATCACCCGGGCGGCGGCCGTGATTTCCTCCACGGTTTCCCCCTTGATCCGCATGGCGGTCATGAACGCCCCGATTTGAGCCGGTGTGGCGTTTCCGGTCATGAGAGTTTCCATGGCGTGTTCCATCTCTTCTTCCGTCAGGTCTTCGTTTTTGACGAGTTTGGCGATCACTGCTTTCATTTTCTTCTCCTTTGCAAACGGTTTT
>CAZQUR010000079.1:0-13288 GCA_964596535.1 uncultured Desulfobacteraceae bacterium | reverse complement strand
CTTTCCGGATCCGCTTCTGACTCTCGTCACATTGACGGGTGCGGCCATCCCCTTTTTACGCATCTGTGAAGAGGGAATGGTTGACCTCAAGGACGGTCAAAAAAGAGATCTCATTTTCCGCTTGAAAGAGTAAAACCGGTTTTAAGGTCGGCCGGTGCTACGGGACGACTTCAAAAGTATACGTCGTCCTGGCCTCGGCATCCCTGAGCTTGTCGTGGAGGATCGCTTCAAACTGGTATGTGCCGGGTGAGACCTTCCCCAGGTTGAGGGAATTTTTTGCATAAAGATCCAGGACCGGCGCAATGGCCTGGTGGTTGAAATTTAAGATTTCTTCGGATTTCAAAAGCTCCTTCCCATCGGCGTCCCGGACGATGATGCTTTGGGTATACCAGACATGATAGATGCCGTTGCGGCGATCGGTGTACACGTTTTCCGGCTCATAATAAAAAAAGACGGTGCTCCCGGTTTTTACCTTGTTGTCCGGATACGGGATATACTGGCCGTAGGTAATGATATTTTTGCAAAGGGTAAAATTGCGGAAGCCCAAATCCCCTTTGTTCTGGATATCGATGATGCGTTCCTTGAGGGATAAAACGGTGTCTTCCGCCCATGCCGGCAAAGGCGACGCAAGAAAGAAGGATAGGAAAACAAATAATACGATTCGTTTCATTTTGGTATTCATGGCCGGACTCCTCGGTTTGGGGTTTCAGACCGCCTTGGATCTATAAAAGGGCTCCTCCGAAGCCCTTATGGGATGTCTGGCAAAAAGGAGACGTTTGTTGTTCGGTTAAAAAAGGGGTCAATCCGCCGATTCCGTATTGGACAAAATAGGGCGGATCGTGTATGTTTGTCAAGAATCTGCAAACGTTTGGACAATGAAAAGGTGGTTTGAAATGGAACTCAAAGGGAAAAAAGTCATTATCCTGGTGGAGGAGATGTTCAACATCTTCGAATTCTGGTATCCCTATTACCGCCTCAAGGAGGCTGGGGCACAGGTGGTCGTGGTCGGATCCGGGAGCGCGGACCGGTACCACGGCAAAGACGGCACCGTGGCCAAGACGGATATATCCGCGGCGGAGGTATCCGCGGATCAATACGACGGTCTTATCATTCCCGGCGGATACGCTCCGGATCACATGCGGCGCCACCCGGCGATGGTGGCCCTGGTCCGGGATATGTTTTCCGCCCAAAAAGTTGTCGCGGCCATCTGTCACGCGGGATGGATGCTGGCCTCCGCCGAGGTCTTAAAGGGGAAAACCGTGACCTCCTTTTTCGCCATCAAGGATGATCTTATCCACGCCGGCGCCGAATGGGTGGATGAGCCGGTGGCCGTGGACGGCAACCTGATCACCAGCCGCACCCCGGACGATCTCCCGGTTTTTATGCGCGCCGTGATTGAGGCCTTGAAAGAAAAGTAGCGCCCCCTTTGATGCCATTCACGAAAGGCCGAAAGACATGATGGAAACCGGTTTTCCGGAAAGATGCCTGCCGCGCTTTCGTCTCCTCGACAAGGCTCAGATTTTAAAGCTGCATGAATCGGCGCTGCGCATACTCGAAGAAGTGGGTGTCCGCGTCCTGGATCCCGAGGGGATGACGCTTTTACGGGATAACGGTGCGAAAATCATCGGAAACAAAACCCTTTCCCTCCCCGCCTATATGGTGGAAGAGGCCATCGCTTCGGCACCCAAGAACCTGGTGATTTACAACCGCAACAAATCACCGGTCATGGAACTGGGCGGAAGAAGGATCCATTTCGGGACCGGAACCGATCTGCCGAAAACCATTGATCTTGAAACCCGGACCATCCGGGACACCCGGGAGGCGGACATCACCGCGGCCGCCGTGATCAGCGACGCCCTCCCGCACATCGATTTCATCGGTTCCTACGGACTCCCCCGGGACGTGGCCCCCGGACTTCACTACATCCGCTGTTTTCACCTCGAAACCCTGCACACGCAAAAACCCGTCTTTTTCACCGCGGAATCCACAAAAGACCTGGAAGTCATCCATGAGATGGCGGCGACCGTTGCCGGCGGAAAAGACGTATTGCCCCGGTATCCGTTTTTGATTCATTATTCGGAGCCGGTTTCCCCGCTGACCCATTCCGGCGAGGCGGTGAAAAAGCTTTTGTTTTGCGCGAAAAACCGCATTCCCGTCACGTACACGCCCGCCCTTTTGGCCGGGAGTTCCGGCCCGGTGACCCTTGCCGGCGCCGTGGCCGTGGCCGTGGCCGAAGCCCTTTCGGGGTTGACCCTCCATCAACTGGCCGGTAAAGGGGCACCCATCATTTCGGGAATCGCCGCCACCATCATGGACATGAAACGGGGCACGGTTTCCTACACGGCGCCGGAATTCCGGCTCACCCACTCCGCGTGCGCCGAACTCTTTCATCACTACGGACTCCCCGTGTGGGGCACGGCCGGATGCAGCGACGCCCAGTTTCCCGACCTTCAGGCCGGAGCCGAGTATGCGTTTACCCTTTTCAACGCGTCCATGGACGGGGCCAACCTGATACACGATTGCGGCTACATGGGGCAAGGATTCACCGGGTCCCCGGAGATGATCGTCTTTGCCGATGAAATGATCGGATTTGTGAAACGCTACATGGAAGGGTTTTGCATCGATGACGCCCACCTGGCCTTGGATGTGGTCCGCAGCGTGGGTCCCGGGGGACATTTTTTGGGGGAAAAACACACCCTGGATCATTTTCAACACGAGCAATGGCAGCCCAATTTGTTCAACCGGCAGAATTTGGCCAACTGGATGCAGCAAGGAGAAAAGCGCATCGAAGCGCGCCTGATCGAAAAAGCAAAGCATTTGCGGGCGCATCATGTTCCCGAACCGGTGGCCGAAGATGTCCGGGAAGAACTGGACCGCATCTGGAAAAACGCGCAGGAAAGGTAACGAAAAGACGTCATGGGAAATCTGGAAAATGTGTACGAAGCGGTTCTCAACGGCAGTGTGGATACCATTGTCCAAAACGTTCACGGGGCCCTGGATGCCGGTACGCCGGCCCAGGAAATTTTAAACCAGGGGATGATCGCCGCCATGGACGAGGTGGGGCGGCGTTTCGGGGAAGGGGATTATTTCATCCCTCAGGTCCTGTGGTCCGCAAAGGCCATGCAGGCGGGAATGGCGTTTCTCAAAGACCGGCTGGCTCCCGGAGAACATATGGGATCGGGTAAGGTCATCATCGGGACCGTACAGGGGGATATCCACGATATCGGTAAAAATCTTGTGGCCATGATGTTCGAAGGGGCGGGGTTCACGGTCTTTGACCTGGGTGTGGATGTCCCGCCCGAACGCTTCGTGGAAAAAGCGAAGGAAACGGATGCGGATGTCATCGCCCTTTCCGCCCTTTTGACCACCACCATGCCGGCCATGAAAAGCGTCATCGATCGGGTGAAGGCTTCCGGCATGAAAAAGGTGAAGGTGATCATCGGCGGGGCACCGGTGGACGACGCGTTTCGACAAGACATCGGCGCCGATGCATTCGGGATTGATGCGCCGGACGGGGTGAAGAAGGTACGCACGCTTTTGCCTCCACGGGCTTAAAGGAGCAAACGGATCATGGATTTACCGATTTTCGGTGTCATCGAAAAAACACCCGTCATTTTGGACGGGGCCATGGGAACGCTCCTCATGAAGGCCGGGATTCCTCCCGGAGAAGCGCCGGAGCGGGTCAATATCGATCGTCCGGAAATTGTGGAAAACATCCACCGGGAGTATTTTCATGCCGGGGCCGATGTGGTGATCACGAATACCTTCGGAGCAAACGCCGTGAAGCTCAAATCCAAAGGCCTGGCGGATCAAGCCCACGCCATCAACGCGGCGGGTGCCAGGATCGCGCTGAACGCATGCCCCCCGGGCAAGCGGGTGGCCGGAGATATGGGACCCACGGGACGGTTCCTGAAACCCCTGGGAGATCTGACGCGTGAGGAAATGGAAGCGGCCTATGCGGCCCAGGCCCGCGCCCTTGTGGAAGGGGGGGTCCATTTTCTTTTCATCGAAACCATGTACGCCCTGGAAGAGGCCGTGGTGGCCCTGCACAGTGCAAAGGGAGAAGGACCCGTTCCCGTGGTCGCGTCCATGACCTTTAATAAAGTGAAAGACGGATTCTTCACGATGATGGGAGAAAGTCTTGAAGAAGTCGTATCATCACTGGATCACGCCGGGGCCGACGGACTCGGGGCCAACTGCACGCTGGGCACGCAGGACATGATCGTATTGGCGGAAAAGATGCGAAAATTGACATCCAAACCGATTTTAATCCAGCCCAACGCCGGGAAGCCGGTTGTCAAGGAGGGGATCACCCGTTATGAGCAGACCCCGGAGGAGTTTGCCGCCGATGCCAAGGCCATTCGGGCGGCCGGTGTGGATATGATCGGCGGATGCTGCGGCACGGATCCGAGTTTCATCCGGGAGTTGGCCCGGGTCCTCGGATAGAAGCCTTTGTTGACAGGTTTTCCCCACTATTTTACAAGTGCCAAAAAGTCGATCCATCTGCAACAAAAACCTTAACCAAGGAGGGACGGCCATGAAAAAAGTATTCACACTGGGACTTTTCTTTTTGCTTTGCGGATTGATCGGGATTTCGACCGTATCTGCAAAGATGATCCGCATCGGGGAGCATCAGATCGTATCCCATCCCGCCCTGGACAACGATTCCAAGGGTTTTAAGGTCGCCCTGGAAGAAGAGGGGTTCATCGAAGGGAAAAACGTGGTTTTTGACCGCCAGAACGCCCAGGGGGAACAACCCAACTGTGCCATCATCGCCCAGAAGTTCCAAGATGACAGGGTGGATCTCATCCACGCCATCTCCACCCCCAATGCCCAGGCCTCGGCCAAGATCAGCAAAACGATTCCCGTCGTTTTTTCCTCGGTAACGGATCCGGTCAAGACCGGAATCGTCCCCCAAATGGGAAAGACCGGCACGAATATCACCGGTGTGAGTGATCGCTGGCCCATCGCCCTTCAATGCCGGATGTACCAGGACCTGGTACCCCACGCCAAGCGATGGGGGACCATTTACAACCCCGGGGACGTCAACGTGACGTTTCACATCAAGGAGATGAAGGCCGCGGTCACCCAAATGGGGGGAGAATTGGTCGAAGCCCATATCTCCGGGAGCGCGGAAGTGATGCAGGCCGCCCAGAGCCTGGTGGGACGGGTGGATGCCGTCCATATCACCTCGGACAACACGGCGGTTTCCGCCTTTGAGTCCATCGTCAAGGTGTGCAATGACAACGACATCCCGCTTTTTGTGGGGGACCGGGACAGTGTGCCCCGGGGCGCCATCGCCGCCTACGGCCTCGATTACTTCATGGTGGGGTATACGGCCGGGAAAAAGGCCGCCCGCATCCTCAAGGGAGAAAAACCGGGGGACGTCCCCGCCGGTCTTGCGGAAGGATACAGCCTGTGGGTCAGTCTTGAAAACGCCAAGAACCAGGGACTCCAGTTGCCGGTCACCCTGGTTGAAAAAGCCGCAGACAAACTATGGGATGAACAGGGAAAAGTCGTCAAGGGAAAATAGGGGCCGATCGGTTCGGGGGGGAGGAGCCGCCTCCCCCTTTATCGTTTAAAAGCGGGATTTATTCATGCTGGACGGATTGTTACGGACACTCCCCATCTCCCTGGAGCAGGGATTCGCCTATGGCATCGTCGCCCTGGGCATCGTCATCAGTTTCCGGATTCTTTCTTTCCCCGATCTCACCGTTGACGGAAGCTTCGCCCTTGGAGGTGCCGTGGTGGCGCGCCTGATCATGGAAGGCGTTCCCCCCGCCTACGGGATTTTCCTTGCCACCGTTGCCGGATTCCTCGCCGGATGCTGCACCGGGCTGCTCAATACCCGCCTGAAGATCAACAGCCTTTTGGCGGGCATCCTCATGATGACGATTTTATACAGCATCAACTTGAGGATCATGGGACGATCCAACATCCAGTTACTCACGGTGGATACCTTCATCACGCCCCTGGAAAACCTGGATATCAACCGATTTGTTTCCATCATCGCTTTTTTCGCGGTGGTGGCCTTTGGGATTAAAATCTTAACCGATCTGTTCTTTAAAACCCAAACCGGATTCGCCATGCGGGCCACCGGGGATAACGAACAGATGATCCGCACCCTCGGCGTCAACACCGACAACATGACCGTTTTGGGTTTGGGCATGTCCAATGCCTTCGTGGCCCTGTCCGGCGCCATGGTGGCCCAGGATCAGGGCTTTGCCGATATCGGGATGGGGATCGGGATGATCGTCGCCGGGCTCGCCTCCATCATCATCGGGGAGACGTTGATCGGAAGACAAACGGTGGCACGAAAGACCCTGGCGGCCCTGGCGGGTTCCGTGGTTTACAAGTGGATCATTGCCGTGGGCTTGCGCTTGGGGCTGGCGCCCACCGATCTGAAATTGGCGACAGGGGTGATGGTGATTCTCGCCCTGGGAATCCCGGCTTTGAAAAAAGAAAAGGAAGAAAAGCTCCATCTCAGGGGAGTATGATTTTTTCGGAATACCTTTTTACGAATCTGCCGATCTTGCGTGATTGATATAATGGTTCGACTCGAAAAGATTAAAAAGGTTTTCAACAAGAACACCGTCAATGAAAAAATCGCCATCGACGGGATAGACCTGGATATTCCCGCGGGACAATTTGTCACCGTCATCGGCAGCAACGGGGCGGGAAAGACCACGCTGCTGAACTTGATCGCTGGGACGGACAGCCCGGATGAGGGGGATGTCTACCTGGACGAGGAGTGCGTGACCCACCTCCCGGAACATCAGCGGGCACGGTATTACGGAAGAATATTCCAAAATCCCCTCATGGGAACCGCCGCGTCAATGAGCATCGAAGAGAACCTGGCCATGGCGGACCTGCGGGGAAAACCCCGGGGCTTGAAATGGGGCGTCAACAAATCCAGAAGGAGTTTTTACCGGGAGAGTCTGAAATTGTTGGATTTGGGCCTCGAAAACCGGATGAAGCAAAACGTGAGTCTCCTTTCGGGCGGCCAACGTCAATCCCTGACCCTTTTGATGGCAACGCTCTCCGTTCCCAAGCTTCTGCTTTTGGACGAACATACCGCCGCCCTGGATCCAAAGACCGGCCAGAAGGTCATACAGCTCACCGATCAACTCGTAAAAGAATATCGATTGACGACGATCATGGTGACCCACAATATGCAGCAGGCCATCCAGCACGGCGACCGAATGATCATGCTCCATGAGGGAAAAATTTGTCATGACGTCCAGGGGGAGGAAAAACAGGCCCTCACCGTGGCGGAAGTCGTCGATCGGTTCGGCGCCACGCTGACGGATGAAGCCCTGCTCTGCCAGGCACCCACAACAGGAGGCGCCGGATGCTGAACGAGCGCTGGATATTTTCCGATGACAAATTCATTCCCTGGAAAGCGGCCACCGTTCATGTGGCTTCCCACAGTTTTGCCCGGGGCTCGGCCATATTTGAAGTGTTGAGCCTCCATGAAACAGCAACGGGTCCGGTGGTCTTCAGGCTGGACAAACATGTCCGGCGTCTTTTCCAAAGCGCGCACCTCCTCGGAATGGAACTGGGGATCACGCCGGATCTCCTCATGGAACAGATCAAAGAGACGGTACGGAAAAACAAGATCCGAAAAGGGGTCATCAAAGTGGTGGGTTGCCATCCGGAAATCGCCTTGGATATTCTGCCCCCGCCCCGGCCCTTGTCTTTGTTTATTTTCGCCGTCGACCCGGAAAAGGATTTGCCGCATTTTTCCGGGGATCCGTCCCGGGAAGCCACGGCCTGCATTCCCGCATGGCGCAAGCTCGATCCCCGAACCGTTCCTTTGGAAGCCAAGGCCTCCGCCAATTATTTGAACGGCATGGTGGCGCGCCTCGACGCCCGGAAAAAGGGCTTTGACTACGCCATTATGCTGGATACCCAAGGGTTCGTGGCGGAAGGGGGGACGGAATCCATCTTCATCGTCAAAGACGGTATTCTGATGACGCCGGCCGCCGGGACCGTTCTTCAGAGTATTACCCGAAAATCCCTGTTGGAACTGGCGACGAAAAAAGGCATTGCGTCAAAGGAACTGCGAATACCGCCGGAACTGCTTCTGGGGGCCGACGAGGCGTTTTTTTCCTCCACGCCTTTTAAAGTGCTTCCCCTGACGCGCATCGAAGACCGGACCCTTCCGGGCGCATCCGGACCCGTTACGAAAAGACTTGCAGGCATGATGGAAGACGCCATCGACGGCAAAGATACGGCGCTTTCCGAGTGGCGCTTTCCGGTGGACTGAAACCGATGGGTACCCTTACAAGTACGCTGCAATGACCTGTCTGCGTGCAACGCACAGGCAGGCGAAGAATGCCGCACAACGCCGCAGGTGGACTTTTTAGAAGCCATCAAGGAGAGAAAAGATGAAGATCATGGTGGGAATGGATGAATCGGAAGTGGCCGCAAAGGTGTTGGATCTGGCCATTCGGCACGCAAAAGCGTTTCAGGGAAGCCTGGAGCTTGTCATCTCCATGGAAAAAGGAGACGAAAGCGAACAGGAAGAGATCCGCGCCGCCGAAAAATTTCTGGAAGCCCAAAAAAAGAAAGGAGAGGCCGAGAGTCTCCCATGCAACACCCATCTTTTGATCCGGGGTCTCACCCCGGGTGAAGACCTGGTTCAATTTGCAAAGGAAAAAGACATCGAAGAGATCATTATCGGTGTGCGCCGCAAATCAAAAGTGGGAAAGCTCATGTTCGGGTCCACGGCCCAGCACGTGATTTTAAAGGCCCGTTGTCCCGTGGTGACCATCAAATAATGATGGCTTCGTAAAAAGTCCATCTGCTGCGTTGCGCTGCATTCTTCGCCTGCCTGTGCGTTGCACGCAGACAGGTCATTGCGGCGTATCTGTAAGTACGCCTCATTCCTCAGAATTTGCGCGCCTTGCATCTGAAACTTTTTACTTTGCCATCCCAATTTCGGCTTTTTACGGTTTCATCAATAATGAAAGCCTGTCCGGTCGCTTAACGGAGCTTCCAGTCGGGCTGCCGCTTCTCGAAGAACGCCGCCACGCCTTCCTTGGCGTCTTCCGTGGAACACAGCCGTGCGAAGGCTTCGTTCATATGGTCGAAGGCCTTGCGGTATTCCATGTCTTCGGTGGTGTAGAAGGCCTGTTTGGCGATCTGGAGGGCGATGGGACTTTTCCGGGCCAAGGTTTTTGCCCAGTTCCGCGTCTCCTGATCCAGCTCGGACGCCGGGAACACCCGGTTGATAAGCCCCATGTCCAAGGCGACCCGTGCCGGGATCAACTCGCCGTAAAACAGCATCTCAAGCGCCCGTTTCCTTCCCACGGAACGACTCACCGGGAGAACCGGTCCCACGCAGTTGAGTCCTACATTGATGGCGGTCAGTCCGATCCGGGCGTTTTCCGCCGCCGTGGCCAGGTCCGCCGCGGCTACGAGCCCCGCGCCGTTGGCCGCCGCCACCCCGTGCACCTGGGCGATGACCGGCTTTTTCAACCGGCTCATGGATAAAAGCGGATTTTCCATCCGCTCCACCCATTCCCGGTATTCGAGGGTGGATTTCCCCGACAGCTCCTTGACGTCGATGCCTGCACAAAAGACTTTTCCGGCCCCTTTGAGGAGGATAACCCGGACATCCGCATCCGCATCCAGATCTTGAAGGGCCGCGGTCAATTCCAGTGCCATGGGGGTGTTGAAGGTATTGAGATGCTCCGGGCGGTTCAGGGTGATTTCCGCCACATGGTCTTCTCCTTTGGAAACAATGAGATGGCGATGGGTCATGGCAGCCTCCGTTTGGTGGAGCCCCCCGCCGTGAAGGGCGGGGCTCCCCGGTAAGGTAAGTACCTATTTTGGGATCGCTTCCCTCAACCCCGCCTTAAAAGGCGGAGCTTGCGGGAAGCGTTCCGGTCAATTGGTCAAAGAATGGATGGGGGCCGGAATCAGCCCGCCCCGCTGAATGAACCGATTCGGGATCCGGGCATGATGGACGGGAATGATGACCGCTTCCCCTAAAAGACCCCCGAACCGGGCCCGATCCCCGGCGCTTTTTCCGGGCACCGGAATCAGACGGGCCGCGGTGGTCTTTTTGTTGATGACGCCGATGGCCATCTCATCGGCGATGATGGCGGCAAGGGTCTGAGCGGGCGTATCTCCGGGAATGGCAACCATGTCCAGCCCCACCGAGCAAACGCTGGTCATGGCTTCGAGTTTTTCGATGTTCAGGAAGCCGGCCGCCGCCGCATCCGCGATGTTGAGGTCTTCGCTGACCGGGATAAAGGCGCCGCTCAATCCCCCCACCTTGGAACTGGCAAACGCCCCCCCTTTTTTCACCGCGTCGGTTAAAAGCGCCAGGGCGGCCGTGGTCCCCGGGACCCCGATGGCGGCCAGCCCCAGGCTTTCAAAGATTTCGCCCACGCTGTCTCCCACGTTGGGCGTCGGCGCCAGGGAAACATCCACCACCCCGAAGGGGATTCCCAGTGCAGCCGCCACTTCCCTGCCGATCAGCTCCCCCACCCGGGTGACCTTGTAGGCGGTTTTTTTGATCAGATCCGAAAGCTGCCCCAGGTTCAGATCCGGATTCGATACCAGGGCCCGATCCACCGCTTTTTTGACGACCCCCGGCCCGCTCACGCCCACGTTGATGACCGCCTCGGCCTCCCCGATCCCCAAATAGGCGCCGGCCATGAAGGGGATATCTTCCGGGATGTTGGCAAAGACGCACAGCTTGGCACACCCGATGCCGTCCCGGTCCGCCGTATGTTGTGCGGTCCTTCGGATCACCTCACCCATCATCAGCACGGCGTCCACATTGATCCCGGCCCGGGTGGAGGCCACGTTCACGGATGCACACACCCGTTCGGTTTCGGCGAGTGCTTCCGGGATCGCCCGGATGAGGCTCTCGTCCCCGGCGGAAAACCCTTTTTCCACCAGGGCGCTGAAACCCCCGATGAAGTCCACTTCCACTTCCACGGCTGCCGCATCCAGGGTTTTCGCCACTTCCACCAGTTCCTGGCCGGAAAAGGGGGCCCCCACGGCGGCGATGGGGCTGACGGCGATGCGTTTATTGACCACCGGAATTCCGTATTTGTCTCCGACGGCGTTGCATACACTCACCAGGCTTTTTGCATGGCTCAGGATTTTTTGACGGATATTCGCGGTCAAGCGTTTCAAATCGTGGGAGACGCAACTGAGGAGATTGACGCCCAGGGTCACGGTACGCACGTCCAGGTGCTCGTTTTTCAGCATCTCCAGCGTGGAAAGGATCTCTCGATCGGAAAGCATGACGTTCCTTTTCTAAATCCGGTTGATGGCTTCAAAGATGTTTCGATGCTGGATGCTGAGGGTAAGGTCCAGCTCCGACGCGCGTGTCCTCAAATCCTTGTTAAACGCCTGCCAATCCGTAGCGTCGGGGATATCCACTTCGTAGATCATGATGTTGTCGCCGGGGGCGTCGCCTCCCTTGAAAACGGCCTGAAGATTGGTGACATTGATGCCGTGCCGTGCCATGACTTCCGTTATCCCGGCCACGAGGCCCTTCCGATCCGGCCCCTGGGTGGTGATGATGAAGGGTTGATGCTTCACGTTATGGAAACACGGGGGTTCGGGGGTGAAGGGCATGAGATGGACATGTTGCCCCATGGCTTCCAGTTCTTTTTCAAGTGCCCGTTGAATCGTTTTCAATCCGGTTGCCGACGGGATGGAAGCGATGAAGGTGCCGGCAAACTGGGATTGCAGGATCGTTTGGTTCACGTTTTCAATGTTGCCGTCGTGTTGGAAAAGAATCCGGGTGATGGCGGCGATGATGCCCGGCCGGTCGTAACCCAACACGGAAATGATCAGCTTCTGCATGACGATACCCGAAAAATTTGGATTTGGAAAAGGTATGCTTTTGGGGCGACGGGGGCGGAATCGAAAGCGGGTACGGTATACTTCATCGTCTAAAACGGACTTGGCTTTCAGGCTCTTTATCAGGTTGCTTTTTCGGAATCCGGCGGATCTGTGGGGCACAAGCCGACGACGTCGCCTTGGATCAAATCGGCGATGGAGATGGCATCCAGCTTTTCATACAAGGCATCCGACGCTTCCTTCCAGGCTTTGCGTGCCGGACAACCTTCCGAAAAATTGCAGCTTTCCGGATAGGGGAGGCAGTCCAGCAAGTCACTTTTCCCCTCCAGGAGGCGAACCACTCGCCCCAGCGTGATTTCTTCGGGCCTTTTGGCAAGGATGTGTCCGCCTTTGGGACCCCGGATGCTTTCCACAAGCCCTGCTTTTTTCAACGGCCGGACGAGCTGTTCGAGATATTTTACGGTGATCTTTTGTTCTTCCGAGATCTTCCCCACCTTTACCGGCCCGCTGTCCGAGTGCCGGGCGAGTTCCGCCAGGATACGGACGCCGTATCGGCTTCGCGTCGACAGTTTCATGAGATGTGCCTTCCTGTGCGATGAATGCGGTTTTCGAACCTAAAGTTCAAAGCGATCTTATCTCCCTTCACGCCGTCCTTTTGAAGGGAGGTCACGACGAATTTCATTCACCGGGATTTTTGTTTTGATACTCGCCGACGGCGGCGTCAACCATTTTCGTCATATAGGATATCACAGCCTCGAGGTTTTCGGATGAAATACTTTTTACTTCCGCGGCCAGGGGCTCCAATGTCTCTTCGTCGATACCGGTGATCTTGTTGATCAGAAAGGTTTCCACCTCACTGTCTTCCCGGATATTCCCGCACCCGCAAAGAGCGCCCATATAGGTTCCTCCGACCATTATCGGAACGCAGGCCTTCACCAGGCCGGCATCACATTCTTCGATGACCGGCTGCCGCGTCTGTTGGGCCTGGGACGCCACATTCATATGGGCCACTGCACAGATGAAACTTTGTCCCTTGTCATTATTTTTAATCACCGGACAGAGGGGGTTTGCCCATTCCCGGTACCCCGTAATACGATATCCCTTGGTGTCGAATACCGAAGCATCCAGTCCGGACCGCCGGTAAATCTCTTTTTCGATTTCGACCCACTTTTCCAAAGACAACAGGTCCGTCAACTCCATGAATCTTCCTTTTGTTTTCTTTTTTCACCCTCACCACTCTCAAGGGAGAAGGTTAAACTTGTAAAAACCCGCATTTCCTTTCCCCTCCCCTGGTGGGAGGGGATTAAGGGGAGGGGGAAAACAACCATAAGAAAATACAAACATTTTCACCCTCACCCCAGCCCTCTCCCTCAAGGGAGAGGGAGATTTCGGATTTTTACGAGTTCATCAAATAAAACCATACCAAAAAATTTGGGTTTCGGAAAGAGGGGAAATT
>CAZQUR010000078.1:0-13687 GCA_964596535.1 uncultured Desulfobacteraceae bacterium | reverse complement strand
CATGCGGCTTCTTCCGCTCAAACTTCGCCTTCGCCATCTCACACTCCTCCCTCGGATTTTTCCTTACCAGCGGTAATGCGCAAATGCCTTGTTGGCTTCGGCCATTTTATGCGTATCTTCTTTCTTCTTGACCGATGCCCCCCTTTGATTCGCCGCGTCCATCAGTTCCCCCGCCAATTTCCGGACCATCCCTTTTTCGGATCGGCCCCGGGCATAGCTGATGACCCATCGGATCCCCAGCGCCATACGCCTGGAGGGACGGATTTCCGTCGGTACCTGGTAGGTTGATCCTCCGACCCGTCTCGATTTCACCTCGATGATCGGCTTGACGTTGTCAAGGGCCTGTTCAAAGACCTTCATGGGCGATTCATTGAGTTTCTTTTCAATGATATCCAGGGCGCCGTACAACACCGCCTCGGCAGTGCTCTTCTTGCCGTCTTGCATCAGCGCGTTGATGAATCGCGCCGCCAGTTTGCTGTCGTAGCGGGAATCGGCAATGCTTTCCCGCACCGGAACTTCTCTTCTCCTGGGCATATGTGCGTCCTACCTGTCTCTTTTCGATTATCCCCGATCCGGATGTTTCCCGGGCCTACTTCGGTTTTTTCGCCCCGTACTTGGAGCGGCCTTTCTTACGATCTTCGACGCCGAGGGTGTCCAGGGTGCCCCGGACGATATGGTACCGAACACCGGGGAGGTCCTTGACCCGTCCACCCCGGACCAGAACCACGGAATGTTCCTGAAGATTGTGACCGATGCCCGGGATATAGGCCGTCACCTCGATCCCGCTCGTCAATCGAACCCGTGCCACTTTCCGCAAGGCAGAGTTGGGTTTTTTCGGCGTCGAGGTATACACCCGGGTGCAGACCCCGCGTTTCTGGGGAGCCCCTTTCAGGGCCGGCGTGGTGACTTTCCGTCTTACCCGTTGTCTTCCCTTTCGGACCAACTGGTTGATGGTCGGCATACGATCCCTTTCATCCTCGATTAAAATCCGGCAACGCCCGCGACTTCGGCACTCTCTGCGACCGTACCGGATTCATTGAAAAGTGGAGTGATAAAAATGACTAAATTAGCCGGCAATGATATATTTGTCAAGCGTTTTTATGGAGACTTCAACCTTTTCCAGGATTTTTTACTCGGCGACGGTTTCCAACTCGATATCGCTTTCGCTGTATTCGGGAAAACCGCTCCCGGCCGGAACCAATCGCCCCATGATCACGTTTTCCTTGAGCCCCCGGAGATGATCCACGGCGCCGGTGATGCTGGCGTCCGTCAACACCTTCGTGGTCTCCTGGAATGAGGCCGCCGATATGAAACTCTCCGTGCTTAAAGAGGCTTTGGTGACACCGAGGATCAGGGGTTCCGCCACCGCCGGTTTCCCGCCTTGGGCGGTCACCGCCTGGTTGGCCTTTTCAAACTGCATTCGATCCACGTTCTCTTCGGGGATAAAGTCGGTGTCTCCCACCTCCATCACCTTCACCCGTTTCATCATCTGCCGGACGATCACCTCAATATGCTTGTCGTTGATGCGCACCCCCTGGAGTCGATACACCTCCTGGACTTCATCCACCAGGTAGCGTGCCAGGGCGACCTCTCCTTTGATGTTCAGGATGTCCTGGGGGACCGCCGACCCGCTGATGAGGGCTTCCCCGGCACGGACATAGTCCCCTTCGTACACATTGATGTGTTTGCCCCGGGGAACAAGGTATTCCTTCTTTTCCCCGGCATCCACAGGGGTGACGGTGATCTTTTGTTTCCCCTTCTTGGCATCTTTGGAGACCGAAACGTATCCGTCGATCTGGCTCAAGATGGCCGTATCCTTGGGTTTGCGCACCTCAAAGAGTTCCGCCACCCGGGGCAGACCGCCGGTGATGTCTTTGGTTTTGGTGGTAGCCCGGGGAAGCTTGGCGATGACATCACCGGCCTTGACCGTGTCCCCTTCCTCCACCAGCAAAATGGCGCTGTTGGGAAGAAAATACCGGGCCATCCCCGATGACCGGGGGAGCTTGGCGGTCTTACCGCTTTCATCCTTGATGGAGATTCGGGGCCGGACCTCGGCACTCTTGGACTCGATAATGGTGCGGCTCGACTTCCCGGTCACCGGGTCCACCTTTTCCTGTAACGTTTTTCCCGCCTCAATATCCCCGAACTTCACGGTGCCGTTCACTTCGGTGATGATGGGCGTGGTGAAGGGATCCCAGGTCGTCAGAAGATCTCCGGCCTGGACAACCTGGCCGTCTTCCACCAGAAGGTGCGCGCCGTAGATGACGGGATACCGCTCCCGTTCCCTCCCGGTTTCACTGACCACGGCGAATTCACCGCCCCGGCGGTTCATGACCACAGTGACGTTTTCGGCGTTTTTCACCACGTTGAGATCGATGAACTTGACGATCCCTTCCACCCGGGCCTTGATGTCGGCCTGTTCCACCCGCCGGCTCGCCGTCCCGCCGATATGAAACGTCCGCATGGTCAACTGGGTGCCGGGCTCGCCGATGGATTGGGCCGCCATAATGCCCACGGCCTGACCGATTTCAATGAAGTTGCCATGGCTTAAATCCCGGCCGTAGCACTTGGCGCACACACCGAACTCGGATTTACAGGTGAGGACGGAGCGGATCTTCACCTTTGCCAGGCCGGCGCTTTCCACCCGGTTGACGGCCTTTTCATCCAGCATCTCCCCGGCTTTCACCAGGATTTCATCGGAGAAGGGGTCCCGGATATCCTCCATGGCCACCCTTCCCAGGATCCGTTCGCCGAGCCTTTGGATAATCTCGCCCCCTTCCATGAGCGGTTCCACCTCCACACCCATCAGGGTCCCGCAGTCGTCTTCCGAAACACTGCAATCCTGCGCCACATCGGCGAGACGCCGGGTAAGATATCCGGAGTTGGCCGTCTTCAAGGCGGTATCCGCAAGCCCTTTTCGTGCGCCGTGAGTGGAGATGAAGTACTGCAGCACCGAAAGGCCTTCCCGGAAATTGGCGGTGATGGGGGTCTCGATGATCTCCCCCGACGGTTTGGCCATGAGCCCCCGCATGCCGGCCAGTTGCCGCATCTGGTCCTTGCTGCCCCGGGCGCCCGAGTCCGCCATCATGTAAATGGGATTGAAACTTTCCTCGGCAATGGGGATTCCGTGTTCATCCAGGACCGGGTTTCCCTTGGAATCGATGACCGGCGCCGTTTTCATGGCTTCCATCATCTCGTTGGCCACATCCTCCGTGGCCTTAGCCCAGATATCCACGACCTTGTTATACTTTTCCCCCTGGGTAATGAGACCTTCCGTGTATTGCTTTTCGATATCGGCCACCTGTTTTTCGGCCGTTTTCAATATCTCCCACTTGCCCTGGGGCGTAATCATGTCGTCGATGGAAATGGAGAGCCCCCCCGTCGTGGAATACTGGTAACCGATGTCCTTGAGACGGTCCGAAAGAATCACCGTGGCTTTGGGGCCCAGGTTGCGGTAGGCATAGTCCACCACCTCCCGAAGGACCTTTTTATCCATCACTTTGTTGACGGCCTCAAAGGGCATCTCCGGCCGCTTGTCGAGGACTTTAAAGATATGGTAACGCCTCCCGCCCTGCAGGATGGGACTGATCTCTCCGGGCGCCATTTCGAAGATCCGATCCGTTTCCGCGTCTGAAATGGAGAAGATGCGTTCGAATTCATCCCGGACCAGCAACCCGCACAAGCCTTCCGGCTCCCGATCCAAGGCCGTGGAGACGGTCTGGGCGACTTCCCCGAAATCGGTCCCGCCCTGGATGGCTTCCATGGCCCGTTGGGCCTTGGCCGCGTCCTTGGTCTCGATGTGGCATAGCTCCATGAGGCTGCTTTGGGGGATAATTTCCCACAAAAGGATCCGTCCGGTGGTGGTGTCCACCATTTTCCCGTCGAGACGCACTTTGATTTTGGCGTGCAGGTCAACGGCCCCGCCGTCGTAGGCACTGCGGACTTCCTCCGGACTCGAAAAAAGCCTTCCTTCCCCCTTGAGCCGGGGAACCGCCCGCGTCATGTAATAGATCCCCAGGACGATGTCCTGGGTGGGGACGATGATGGGGGATCCGTTGGCCGGGGACAGGATGTTGTTGGTGGAAAGCATCAGGGCCCGGGCCTCGATTTGGGCTTCCACCGAGAGGGGGACATGGACCGCCATCTGGTCTCCGTCGAAATCGGCGTTGAAGGCCGTACACACCAACGGATGCAGTTGAATGGCCTTTCCTTCGATGAGGATGGGTTCAAAGGCCTGGATCCCGAGTCGATGGAGCGTGGGAGCCCGGTTCAACATGACCGGGTATTCCCGGACCACTTCGTCCAGGGTGTCCCATACCTCCGGGACCCCTTTTTCCACCATTTTTTTCGCACTTTTCACGGTGGAGACCAGGTTTTTCTGCTCCAGGCGGTAATAGACGAAGGGCTTGAAGAGCTCGAGGGCCATCTTCTTGGGAAGACCGCACTGGTGCAACCGCAGGTCGGGGCCGATGGTGATGACGGTTCTTCCCGAGTAATCGACCCGCTTCCCGAGGAGATTCTGCCGGAAACGTCCCTGTTTTCCTTTCAGCGTATCACTCAAGGATTTCAGGGGCCGCTTGTTGGTCCCGGTGATGACGCGGCCGTGGCGGCCGTTGTCGAATAGGACGTCCACGGACTCCTGGAGCATCCGTTTTTCGTTTCTCACGATGATTTCCGGCGCCTTGAGGTCGATGAGCCGTTTGAGTCTGTTGTTCCGGTTGATGACCCGGCGGTAGAGGTCGTTCAAATCCGAAGTGGCGAACCGCCCCCCTTCGAGGGGCACCAGGGGGCGCAGGTCGGGCGGCAGCACCGGGATGACATCCATGATCATCCATACCGGATCGACGCCGCTGCGACGAAACGCATCCACGATTTTCAGCCGCTTGGCCAGTTTCTGGCGCTTGGACGTGGAATGGGTGGCCAGAATCTCCGCCCGGATCTCTTTATAGAGGGCTTCCAGGTCGAGCTGGCTCAAGAGCGCCTTGACGGCCTCGGCGCCGATGCCGGCATCAAATTTGTCCCCGTAGGCGTCCAGTGCCTCCCGGTATTTCTCCTCGGATAAAAGCTGGCCCCTTTGCAGGGGCGTCCCCTTGGGGTCGATGACGATGTGGTTGTCGAAGTAAAAGACCTTCTCCAGGTTCTTCAAGGTCAGGTCCAGCAGGTTCCCGATCTTGCTCGGCAGGCTTTTTAAAAACCAGATGTGGGCCACCGGGGTGGCCAGCTCGATGTGTCCCATCCGTTCCCGCCGCACCTTGGACTGGATGACCTCCACGCCGCATTTTTCGCAGATCACGCCCCGGTGCTTCATCCGCTTGTACTTCCCGCAGTTGCACTCGTAATCTTTGGTGGGGCCGAAAATTTTGGCGCAAAACAGCCCGTCCCGTTCGGGTTTGAACGTTCGGTAATTGATGGTCTCCGGTTTCTTGATCTCGCCGAAAGACCATTTCAGGATGTCGTCGGGGGAGGCCAATGCGAGGCGCACCCCGACATACTGCTTCGGATCCTTGGGTTTGGCGAAAAAGTCGTAAAGTGTTTCCATGTTATGCCTTGCTCGTCTCCTCTTTATCCATGAGGGTTACATCCAGACCCAGGCTCTTGAGTTCCATCATCAGCACCTTGAAAGATTCCGGCAAGCCGGGTTCGAGGACGTTTTGGCCCTTGACGATTTTTTCGTACATGCGGGTCCGCCCCGCCATGTCGTCCGATTTCACCGTCAGAAATTCCTGAAGGGCATAGGCCGCGCCGTACGCTTCCATGGCCCACACTTCCATCTCGCCCAGCCGCTGACCGCCGAACTGGGCCTTGCCTCCCAGGGGCTGCTGGGTCACCAGCGAATAGGGGCCGATGGACCGGGCATGGATCTTGTCGTCGACCAGGTGGTGGAGTTTCATCATGTACATGGTCCCCACGGTGATCTTTCCGCTGAACGGTTCCCCGGTTCTTCCGTCGTACAACGTGGCTTGACCGCCGGCGGGGAGACCGGCCTCCACGAGGAGGGTCTTGATCTCCTCTTCTTTGGCCCCGTCGAATACCGGGGTCGCCATGTGCACCCCTTCCTTGAAATTGGCCGCCATCTCACCCAGCGTGCGATCATCACTTTCTTCGATCATCTCCTGGTGGGTCGGGTCAGGGAAGATCTTTTTGAGTTTTTCCCGAATTTCCCGGAGGCGGTTTTCTTCCCAAAGCCGATTGAGCTGATCCCCCAGCCCCTTGGAAGCCCATCCCAGATGGATTTCCAGGATCTGTCCCACATTCATACGGGAAGGGACGCCCAAGGGGTTTAAGACCATGTCCACGGAGGTCCCGTCTTCGAAATAGGGCATGTCCTCCTGGGGAAGGATTCGGGAAACCACGCCCTTGTTTCCGTGGCGGCCCGCCATTTTATCTCCCACGGAGAGTTTGCGCCGCATGGCCACATAGACTTTGACCATCTTGATGACCCCCGGCGGAAGGTCGTCTCCTTCTTCAAAATGGTTCACCTGAGTTTCAAATTCCTTCCGGAAGGTCTCGCACTGATTCCGATACCCCTCCAGCAGTTCATGGATCTGTTCGGTCAGGCCGGCATCTTCCAGGACAATCCCTTCCAATTGCGCCATGGGAATATCAGCGATCGCCGCGGCATCAATGGGGGTATCCTTGGGAATCAGAATTTTTTTGCCTTTTTTGAGCGGCGCGGCGATCTTTTTGCCCGTCAAAAGCCCTTCGATGCGGGTGCGTACCACGTCGCCGGTGACCCGGATCTTGTCGTTGAGGTCTTTTTTCAGGGATTCGATTTCCATTTCTTCGATGATGCGGGTCCGATCGTCTTTTTCCACGCCCCTGCGCAGAAAGACCTTCGCATCAATGACGGTCCCGTCCACACCCGGCGGGACCCGAAGGGACGTATCCTTCACATCCCCGGCCTTTTCGCCGAAGATGGCCCGCAGGAGTTTTTCCTCCGGAGAAAGCTGGGTTTCCCCCTTGGGGGTGATTTTCCCCACGAGGATGTCGCCCGGTCTCACCTCCGCGCCGATGCGGACGATGCCGCTTTCGTCGAGGTCCTTGAGGGTTTCTTCCCCCACATTGGGGATATCCCGGGTAATCTCTTCTCTTCCCAGCTTCGTGTCCCGGGCGATGACCTCGAACTCTTCCACGTGGACGGAGGTGTAAACACCGTCCCGGACCAGACGTTCACTGACCAGGATCGAGTCTTCGAAGTTGTACCCTCCCCACGGCATGAACGCGACGGTGACGTTCTGTCCCAGGGCCAACTCGCCTTTTTCCGTGGCCGGTCCGTCTGCGATGACCTCTTTGGCTTCGATGCGCTGTCCCCGCTGTACGACGGGGCGGTGATTGAAGCAGGTGTTCTGGTTGGAACGTTTGAACTTGGACAGGCTGTAAACGGTCACTGCAGGGCGCCCTCCGTTTTCCGTTGACGCCGCGGAGTCATGCCGCAACACGATCCTCGATGCGTCCACGTCGTCCACCACGCCGTCCCGTTCCGCTACGATGGTCACCCCGGAGTCCCGGGCCACCACCTTCTCGATACCGGTTCCCACCAGGGGCGCCCGGTTGGTCAACAGGGGAACCGCCTGGCGCTGCATGTTGGAGCCCATCAGGGCCCGGTTGGCGTCGTCGTTTTCCAGAAAGGGGATCAGGGATGCCGACACACTGACCAGCTGATTGGGAGAAACATCCATCATTTCGATCTTCTCCCGCCTGACCATCATGAATTCGCCGGCCACCCGCGAGGTGACGGTTTTATTCACATAATGTCCGCCGGCATCGATGGGGGCGTTGGCCTGGGCGATGGGATGGGACTTCTCTTCAAAGGCGCTGAGAAACCGCACCTCGGGAAGCACCGTGGCGCCTTTCACCAGCCGATACGGCGTTTCGATGAATCCATAATCGTTGACCCGGGCATACGTGCTCAACGACACGATGAGCCCGATGTTGGGCCCCTCCGGGGTTTCGATGGGACAAATCCGGCCGTAGTGGGACGGATGTACGTCCCGGACCTCGAACCCGGCCCGTTCCCGGGTGAGCCCCCCGGGACCCAGCGCGCTCAACCGCCGTTTATGGGTCGTCTCCGAAAGGGGGTTGGTCTGATCCATGAACTGGCTCAACTGGCTGGTCCCGAAAAACTCCTTGATCACCGCGGAAACCGGCTTTGAATTGACCAGGTCATGGGGCATGAGGGCATCCACCTCCTGGAGACTCATGCGTTCCTTGATGGCCCGCTCCATGCGCACCAGTCCGATGCGGTACTGGTTTTCCAGCAGTTCTCCAACGGCCCGCACCCGCCGGTTCCCCAAATGGTCGATGTCATCCACCGGCCCCTGTGAATCCCGGAGTTCGATCAGGGTCTTGACGGTCAAAAGAATGTCTTCTTTCCTCAAGGTCCGCACACCGATGAGGGTCTGAATCCCCAGGCGATGGTTGATCTTCATCCGCCCGACACCCGACAGATCGTAGAAGGTGTTTTTGAAAAACAGATGATCGATGAACTCCTGGGCCACTTCCGGTGTCGCCGGGTTCCCCGGCCGAAGCCGCCGGTAAATCTCCACCAAAGCCTCTTCCCGGGCTTCAATCTTGTCCACCAAAAGCGTCTTGCGTATGGAGTCGCTGGTGGCGGCGGCGTTCACCAGGAGTTCAAATTCCCGGATCCCCGCCTCGTTCAAACGGGATAACATCTCTTCGGTGACCACATCGTTGGCCCTGGCGATCACCGCTCCGGTTTTCGGATCAAGGATGGTCCGGGCAAAGGATCGGTTCAGGATCTCGGCGGTATCGATGGGGACGGCGTCTATCTTTAACGTTTCCATCCGCTTCAACACCCGCTGGGTGAACATGTGTCCTTTTTTCAGGATCTCTTCCCCCGTACCGGGATTTTTGACATCTTTAGATGCCCGTTGTCCCCTCAAAAAGACCGGGTTGAACTTCCTGGTGATTTTCTTCCCGGAAACGGAGATCTTTTCCCTCTGGTAAAAATAGGTCAGCAGATCTTCCGTGGAATATCCGAATGCTTTCAGAAGATAGGTGACCGGAAATTTCCGCCGACGGTCGATGCGCACATGGACGATGTCCTTATGATCGATCTCGAGATCGATCCAGGACCCTCTCACGGGAATGATCCGTGAGGTGTAGATAATCTTCCCGGAAGAATGGCTTTTTCCCCGGTCGTGATCGAAAAACACCCCGGAGGAACGGTGGAGCTGGCTCACCACGACGCGTTCCGTACCGTTAATGATAAAGGTCCCCCGATCCGTCATCAAGGGGATGGTCCCGAAATAAATCTCCTGTTCCTTAATGTCCCGGATGCTGGAAACGCCCGTCTCCTTGTCCACGTCGTACACCACCAGCCGGACCGTGATCCGCAAGGGAACTTCGTAGGTCATCCCCCGGTGGATGCACTCCTCCACGCTGTGCTTGACATCTCCGAACCGGTAGGACACAAATTCCAAAGAAGCACTTCCGGTGAAATCCTTTATGGAAAAAACCGAATTAAATACGCCCTGGAGGCCGATATCCTCCCGTTTTTCGGGGGGAACATCCATCTGCAGAAATCGTCGATACGACTCCCGCTGCATTCCGATGAGATCCGGAATTTCAATAATCTGCCGGATCTTTCCGAAATATTTACGCATCCGTTTGTTCATCAAAAGCCTTTCCGACATGGTCACTCCATCGTGAACCCTTAAAGGAACGACGGCGAGGTAAAAACCCCGGCACTCCCGCCGTCTGCGGGGCTGCTTTTTACCTTGCCGTCCATTCTGTTCCCGTTTATAAGATTCCCGTTGAACCGTCGCGACGCCCTAAACGTTATACGGCGTCACAAAGGGGAATCGATTCCCTATTTGATCTCCACCTGGGCACCGGCGGCTTCCAGTTGCGCCTTGATCTTTTCGGCCTCATCCTTGGAAACCCCCTCCTTGACCGGTTTGGGGGCTTCGTCCACCAGGGTCTTGGCCTCCTTGAGTCCCAGGCTGGTAATCGCCCGGACTTCCTTGATGACCTGGATCTTTTTGTCTCCCGCGGCGGTGAGGATGACATCGAATTCCGTCTTTTCCTCCGCTACAGCGGCATCGGCGGCCTGGGCCGGGCCCGCGGCCATCATCGCCATGGGGGCGGCGGCGGATACACCGAATTTTTCTTCCAGTTCCTTCACGAACTGAGACAGTTCCAGTACGCTCATATTCGAAATAAATTCAACAACATCATCTTTGGTAATACCGGCCATGGATTATTCCTCCGTATGCATTTACTCATATTTTTTTATTCATTTTTACTGAAAAAACGGCTACGCCGCCGCTTCCTTTTCCCGCTGAATAGCGTTGAGCACGTTCAGCAGCCTCACCGGAACGTCATTAAGGGCCCTGACCAGGGCCGTCGGCACGCCGTGGATCACCCCGAGCATCTGGGCCAACAGGACTTCTTTTGCCGGCAAGGCCGCCAGTGCCTTGATATCCGGGTTGCCGATCACTTTCCCTTCCAGTATCCCGCCCTTGATTTCCAGTTTTTTGTTCTGTTCGGAAAACGTGGTCAGAATTTTTGCCGGCGCCACGGGATCGTCATAGGCCATCGCCACGGCGTTGGGCCCTTTGAAATGCTCTTTGATCAACGCGATTTGCGTGTCTTCCGCGGCCCGGATGAACAACGTGTTCTTGGCAACACGGTACTCGATTCCCGCCTCTTTGAGTTTTTTCCGAAGCGCATTGATCGCCGTCACATTGAGCCCTTTGTAGTCCGTGACGATGACCACTTTGGATCGGGCGAACTGATCCCTGAGCGCTTCCACGATTTGTTTTTTTTGTTCAAGTTTCACAAAGAAAAATACCTCCTTTCCCATCCCGGCAAAGCCGGAGGCACGTCTTCATCGCGTGGAATCGTTCGGGCGTTGGATTTTCCGTTGCCATTTATTCCGGTCCCGGTCCCTTGATGGGATCCCGTGCGCTGTCTCGGCAGGCCGCCGAAGCGATTAAACACGACATCGTGTGCCTGCGGTCTTTGACAGGGATGACATTGTTGTTGGGAAGGCGGCGCTTCGAGAAGATCGTCCCGGGCCGGTCATGCCCCCGGAAACGTTTCCTGCCGAGCCTGCCTCACTGTTTGATCAACTCTTTTACAAACGCCGTATCGATCTTGACACCCGGACCCATTGTGGTCGAAACGGCGATCCCTTTCAGGTAGGCTCCTTTGGAGGCCGATGGTTTCAGTCGAATGATGGTTTCCATCAATGCACCGATATTTTCGACGATCTTTTGAACGCCGAAGGAAACCTTCCCCACGGGTGCGTGGACGATCCCGGCTTTTTCCACCCGAAAGTCGATTTTGCCCGCTTTCAATTCTTTCACCGCCTTGGCCAAGTCGAACGTGACGGTCCCGGTTTTCGCATTGGGCATGAGTCCCCGGGGACCCAAAAGTTTTCCGATTTTTCCCACGGCACCCATCATGTCGGGTGTGGCCACCGCCTTGTCGAAACCGAACCAGCCGCCGACGATCTTTTCGATGAGATCGTCATTCCCCACGAAATCGGCACCGGCGTCGAGGGCTTCCTTTTCTTTTTCGCCTTTGGCAAAAACCAGGACCTTCACTTCCCTGCCCAGTCCGTTGGGCAACACGACTGTCCCGCGGACCATCTGGTCCGCGTGTCTGGGGTCGACGCCGAGGCGGACGGCAATGTCCACCGTTTCATCGAATTTGACATAGGACGTGTCGATGGCCAATTGCACCGCACCGGTAAAGTCGAGTTTTTCGTCGGCTTGGTTACGATTGGCGGCTTCTCTGTATTTTTTCCCCCGCTTTGGCATTGTCTGTTCCGATCTCCTTTGTTAAACCACTTCTATTCCCATGCTCCTTGCCGTCCCCTCGATGATCCGGCAAGCCGCATCCAAGTCATCCGCATTCAAGTCCACCATTTTCTGTTTGGCGATCTCTTCCACCTGCTGCCGCGACACCTTTGCGACCCGGTCTTTTTTCGGATCACTCGATCCTTTGGCAATTTTGGCCGCTTTTTTCAAAAGCATGGAAGCCGGTGGTGTTTTGGTCACGAACGTAAAGGATCGATCCTGGTAGACCGTGATGACGGCGGGAATGATCATCCCTTCGTCATTGGCGGTTCGGGCGTTGAACGCCTTGCAAAAATCCATAATGTTCACGCCGTGCTGCCCCAGTGCCGGCCCGATGGGGGGCGATGGATTGGCTTTTCCGGCTTCCACTTGCAGTTTGATCTGGGCGATGACCTTTTTTGCCATGGTGTTTGATGCTCCCCGTCCCCGGCGGTTCCACGTCCTGCCGGGATACGATTTTCGATTAATCTGAGTTTACGATTCCATCACATCTTTGTAACCTGAACGAACTCCAGTTCCACCGGAGTGGATCGGCCGAAGATGCTGACCAGCACCCGGATCTTCCCCTTTTCCTGGTTGACTTCTTCCACCACACCGTTGAAATTGGTGAAGGGTCCGTCAATCACCCGGATCTCATCCCCGGTTTCAAAGAGAAACTTGGGCTTGGGTTTGAGTTTTCCGGCTTCCATCCGGTTCAGGATGGCTTCCGCTTCTTCATCCGGGATGGGGGACGGTTTTTCTCTCCCCCCCAAAAACCCCGTTACCTTGGCCGTGTTGTTCACAAGGTGCCAGGTGTCATCGTTGAGTTCCATCCGGATCAGGATATATCCCGGATAAAATTTCCGGGAAGACGTCTTCCGTTTGCCTTTGACCAGTTCGACGATCTGTTCGGTGGGGACGATGATTTCTTTGAATTTATCGGCATGGGGAGATGCGGCGATACGCTCCTCAAGCGCGGTTTTCACCTTGTTTTCGAACCCCGAATAGACATGGACGATGTACCATTTGAATGCCATCTGGGATTCCCTCCTACCCGATAACCACGCGGATGAGGGTGGACAGGCCCACGTCCATCACCCCGAGGAAGAGGGAAACCACGATGACCAAAATGATCACCACCGCCGTGGATCCCAGGGTCTGTTTCCGGGAGGGCCAGGTCACCTTCTTGAGCTCAACCTTGACTTCCCGCAAAAATTGAATGCTCTTGGTGATGACGTTGTCTTTTCCGACTTTCCCTTTGAAGGAAGAAACCGCCGTTTGAACGCCCCCTGTGGGTTTGTTCCCCCCCTCCGGCGGCTTTACCATGGTCAGCAGCGGCTTTTTGGAAACGCCCCGCGCCTTTTCCGAAGCGGTCGAATCGGTCTCGCCCGCGGTCTTTTTCTTCTTGGGTTTCGGATTCGGTTTTTTCCGTATTAAACGCCCCATATTTCCCCTAAAAGTCAATAGCTTAAGGAACTTCCGTCAACGGGCACCTTAAGAAACGGATCCTTAAGCTATTGGATCGGTATATCGGTTTGGCAGGCCAGGAGGGATTCGAACCCCCAACACCCGGATTTGGAGTCCGATGCTCTACCGTTAGAGCTACTGGCCTGCATATGACCGTCGTTTTTCGACAACAGGATATCCCTTTGTGTTACTTGGTCTCTTTATGCAAGGTGTGTTTCTGACAAAAACGACAATATTTGGAAAATTCGAGCTTGTCCGGGGTCGTCCGTTTGTTTTTCATGGTCGTGTAGTTTCTTCGCTTGCATTCACCGCATGCCAGGGTAACGATCACTCTCACCGCTTTGCTCCTTTAGAAAGCCTATTCCAGAATTTCACTGACGACGCCGGCGCCCACGGTGCGGCCCCCTTCCCGA
>CAZQUR010000077.1:12019-14029 GCA_964596535.1 uncultured Desulfobacteraceae bacterium | reverse complement strand
GAAAGTCCAAGATGTAGGGCGGGGTTTTACACCCCGCCGGAAAAAACGATCTCAGAAAAACATTGAGGGGGTTTAAGGATGAGTAAAAAGAAAAAAGAAGCCAAGGAAAAACCGATCGACAAAATGACCGTAAAGGAGCTCCGGGAGATCGCCAAGGAGATGCCCGAGATCACCGGGGCCCATGGGATGAATAAATTCGAACTCCTTTCGATCATCAAGGAAGTCAAGGGCATCGTGGACGAAGGCCCGAAAAAAGGAAACGGTTCCGTGCGGGCCCTGAAAACGAAAATCCGGGATCTCAAGAAAAAGCGGGCAGAAGCCCTGGAGGCCCAGGAGGCCAAGATGAGCACGATTTACCGAAAGCGGATCTCCCGGCTCAAGAAAAAGACCCGGAGGTCGGCTTGAGGGCGGTGGACCGCATAGAAAAAGCAGCAGGCATGTGCCCTTTTCCCGAAAGCCGGATCGATCCGGCATGCCTGGCCTTTGATTTCGACGGGGTCTTCGCGGACACCATGCGCCTGTTCCTGGAGATCGCCCACCGGGAGTTCCGGGTAGACGGTATCCGGTATGAAGACATCACATGCTACGACCTTCAGTCCTGCCTTGAAATGGATGCCCATGTCATGGATGCGGTGCTCCTCCAGATCCTGGAAGGCAGCCACACCATTCCCTTGCGCCCCATAGACAATGCGCCCCAGGTGCTTTCCCGGATCCTTAACCGGCGGTCCCCGCTCCTTTTTGTGACGGCCCGGAGCAATCCGGAACCGGTCCACAGATGGATGCAGGAGGTGCTGGGGAGTATTTCCAGCCGTATCGAGGTCGTGGCCACCGGGACTTTTGACAAGAAGGCCGAAGTGCTCATGGAACGCCGCATCGCCTACTTTGTGGAAGATCGACTCGAGACCTGTTTTGATTTGGACGCCGCCGGCGTGGCGCCCATTTTGTACCGCCAGCCTTGGAACCGGGCCCCGCATCCCTTTGTGGAGGTGGGTTCCTGGGAAGAGCTGCAAACTCTTATCGACCTGTGATGGAAACGAATCCATGGAGATCCGGGAGCTGAAAAACAGGGTCCGCCGGTTCGTGGAATCCTTGTCCTCCGAAAAAGGCTATTCCCTGCATACCTGCCGGGCCTACGAAAAGGATCTCCTGGAATTTGTTCGATTCGTCTCGGAAAGTGCGTCCCAAGAGGCGGCCCAAAGCAAGGACCGCCCCGAAACCGTGGATGCCGTGAGCGTGACGGATATCCGCGCGTATCTCGCCATGCTGCATGCCAAGAACAAGAAGACCACCATCGCCCGGAAGCTGGCCGCCCTGCGCTCCTTTTACCACTTCTTGACCAAGCACGGCGAGGCCCGGACGAATCCGGCCAAGATGGTCCGCACCCCGAAGCAGGGGCGGTTCCTTCCCATGCATCTGTCGGTGGATGATGTGTTCCGCCTCCTGGACGCTTTGGATACGGCGCACCCGGCCGGGTTGAGAAACCGCGCCCTTTTCGAAACCCTTTATTCCACGGGAATCCGTGTCTCGGAACTGGCCTTTCTGGACGTTTCCCACGTGGATTTTTCAAAGGGATTGATCCGGGTGATGGGAAAGGGAAAGAAGGAACGTATCGTTCCCATCGGGAAAAAAGCCCTCGATTCCATTTTGCGCTACCGGGAAAGACTGGAACAGGAAGACGGGTTTCAAAAGATACAAAAAGACGCCAAGGATCGTCCGTTGTTTTTGAACAAGGATTTCAAGCGGCTCAGCGTGCGGTCCATCGGCCGGATATTGGATCGGGTGGCCCGGGAGTGCGGGTTCCCCCTGCGGGTGCACCCCCATGCCTTGCGGCATACCTTTGCCACCCATATGCTGGATGCCGGTGCGGATCTGCGGGCGGTGCAGGAACTTTTGGGGCACCAGAGCCTTTCCACCACCCAGAAATACACGCACTTGAGTATCGACCGGCTCATGGAGACCTATGACAAGGCCCATCCCCGGAAATAAGAGGCATCATGGAACGCCGATCCC
>CAZQUR010000077.1:0-11919 GCA_964596535.1 uncultured Desulfobacteraceae bacterium | reverse complement strand
GACCCCTTTGAGGCAAGATTCGAGCGGTCCGCACGGGCTGAACAGTAAAATTAAACGTCTAAACAGAGAAAGACCCGAAAATATGGATCACCCGGTCGCCGATATTCTCATCGAAGCGCTCCCCTACATCCGCCGGTTTTCCGGCATGACGCTGGTCATCAAGTACGGCGGGCACGCCATGGTGGACGCCCGACTCAAGGAAGACTTCGCCCGGGACGTGACGCTGCTCAAGTTCATCGGCATCCATCCCGTGATTGTGCACGGCGGCGGCCCCCAGATCAACACGGTCATGGACAAAATGGGGATGCAGCCCCGGTTCGTGCGGGGGATGCGCCTCACCGACGAAGCCACCATGGACGTGGTGGAGATGGTTTTGGGGGGAAAGATCAACAAGGCCATCGTGGCCCAGATCAACCAACACGGGGGAAAAGCCGTGGGTCTCACCGGAAAGGACGCCGGGCTCATTTCGGCGAAAAAGCTGCGTATCGTCCACCAGGAAGACGCCGCCAAGCCCCCGGAGATCATCGATCCGGGTCTGGTGGGCGACGTCACCCACGTGAACGTGGAACTGGTCCAGACCCTGACCTCCCGGGGGTTCATCCCGGTCATTGCGCCGGTGGGGGCGGGGGAATCGGGGGAAACCTACAACATCAACGCGGACCTGGTGGCCGAAAAAATCGCCTCGGCCCTCGAGGCGGCCCGGCTCGTCTTTCTCACGGATGTGGACGGGGTCCTGGACACCGAAGGGAATCTTTTGTCTTCCCTGGATGCCGCGGTGATCCCCCGGATGATCGCGGAAAAGACCATCACCGGCGGGATGATCCCCAAGATCGAATACGCCCTGGAAGCCATCGAAAGGGGGGTGGGAAAAGTGCAGATCATCAACGGAAAGCGCCGGCATGCCCTCCTCCTGGAACTTTTCACGGACAAAGGGATCGGCACCGAAATCACGGCCGGAACATCGAAGGAAAAGGATCAACCCCATGAATCCTCTAATTGATCAGGCGGACCGGGTCCTGGCCGCCACGTACAAGCGGCAGCCGCTGTTTTTGAAAAGCGGGCAAGGGTGTACACTCCGGGACGACCGGGGACGGGAATACATCGACTTCCTGGCCGGCATCGCCGTGTGCAGCCTGGGCCACGCCCATCCGCGGATCGCCGAAGCCGTCTGTGCCCAGGCAAAGACCCTGGTGCACGTCTCCAACCTGTACTATACCCAACCCCAGGTGGACCTGGCGGCCCGCCTGGTGGAAAAAAGCTTTGCGGACCGGGTCTTTTTCTGCAACAGCGGGGCGGAAGCCAATGAAGCGGCCCTCAAGCTGGCCCGGCGCTTTTTCAAGGAAAAAGGAGAGCCTCACCGGTACCGGGTCGTGGTCATGAAGCAATCCTTTCACGGCCGCACCATGGCCACCCTGTCGGCCACCGGGCAGGAAAAGATCCAAAAGGGATTCGAGCCCTTGCTGGAAGGATTCGATTTCGTGCCGTTCAACGATTTCGATGCTCTTTCCGGCGCCGCGGGCCCCGAGACCGGCGCCGTGATGCTGGAACCCATCCAGGGAGAAGGCGGCGTGCGTTGCGCGGATCCGGATTATCTTCAGGCGGTGCGCCGCCTGTGCGACGAAAAGGGCCTGCTCTTGATCTTCGACGAGATCCAGACCGGCATGGGCCGCACCGGGACACTCTTTGCCTATGAACAGTTCGGCATTGTCCCGGACATCATGACGCTGGCCAAAGCCCTGGCCAACGGGCTTCCCATGGGCGCCATGCTGGCCAGGGAAGCAACGGCCGCGGCCTTTGGTCCCGGCGCCCACGCCTCCACCTTCGGGGGGACCCCGCTGGTGTGCGCCGCGGCCCTGGAAGTTCTGAACATCTTCGAAGAAGAAAAGATCCTTGAAAAATGCACGGCCGTAGGGGCTTACTTCAAAGACGCCCTCACGGGCTTGAAAGAACGGCACCCCTTTGTGGCGGATGTCCGGGGGATGGGGCTTTTGCTGGGGATGGAACTTAACAAAGAAGGGGATCCCCTGGTGGCGGCGTGCCGGGAGCGGGGATTTTTGATCAACTGCGTCCAGGAAAACGTGCTGCGCTTCGCCCCGCCGCTGATCATCGACACCGCGGCCGTGGACGCCCTGATCCGGTGCCTGGATGACGTCCTTGATGAAAGCGAAAAAACACGATAACCAAGCAACCCATGAGGCGGGTTGAAAGACGGCAGAAAGAATGTAGGGCGGCATTTTATATGCCGCCGCAAGACCGACCGTCATTTTCCGGCGGGATGTAAAATCCCGCCTTACACTTTTTTTCGAAAATCTCGCCTTTGGGGGAATTATCGGAAAACAACACCTTGAGGCTGCTTGAAAGAAAATCGGTATCGGTATCGAAATCGATATCGGGATCGAAAACAACACGTTGAAGTGACTTGGAAGATAAAAGCAGGTAAAAAAATCGTTCAAGGGGGGGAACACCCATGAAAAAAGATATTCTAACGCTGCTGGACGTCCCCGCCCGGGAAATGGACGCCCTTTTCGACAGCGCCGTCCGCCTCAAGGCGGAAAAGGCGGCCGGAACCGCCGGGTTCCCCCTGGCCGGAAAATCGCTGGGGCTGCTTTTCGACAAGCCCTCCACGCGGACACGGATCAGCTTCGAGGCGGCCGTGATCCAGCTCGGGGGAACCCCCATCTTCATCGGGGCCGCCGACTCCCAGATTTCCCGGGGGGAGCCTGCCCGGGACACGGCCCGGGTCCTGTCCCGCTACCTGGACGCGGTGGCCATCCGCACCTTTTCCCAGGATCTCCTGGCCGAGTTCGCCGAATTTTCCGGCATCCCCGTGATCAACGCCCTGACGGACCGCTTTCACCCCTGCCAGGTCCTTTCGGATCTTGTGACCATTATCGAAAAGAAGGGAGGATACCGGGGGATCAGGATCGCCTGGGTGGGGGACGGGAACAACGTGGCCCATTCCTGGATCAACGCCGCCGCCGTGCTGGGGCTCGACCTGACCCTGGCCTGCCCCGACGGGTACATGCCCGACGAACAGGTGGTGGATGAAGCCCGGAAACGCAATGCCGGCGGCATCGTCCTTACCGAGGATCCCGTCGCCGCCGTGACCGGGGCGGATGTCATCTACACGGACGTATGGGCGAGCATGGGGCAGGAACGGGAGCAGCGCGCCCGGAAAGCAATCTTCAAATCCTTTTGCGTGGACGAGGCCCTGGTGAAAAGGGCGAAAAAAGACGTGATCGTCATGCACTGTCTTCCCGCCCACCGGGGAGAAGAAATCACCGCGCCGGTCCTGGAAGGGCCGCGCTCCGTGGTATGGGACCAGTCCGAAAATAAGCTGCATATGCACAAAGCGGTTCTGCTGCACTGTATCGACTGAAGGAACTTGACCCGGAAAGGATTGATGGCTTCGTAAAAAGACCACCTGCGGCGTTGCGCGGCATTCTTCGCCTGCCTGTGCGTTGCACGCAGACAGGTCATTGCGGCGTACCTGTAAGTACGTCTCATTCCTCAGAATTTGCGCGCCTTGCATCTGGCGCTTTTTACTTTGCCATCGCAATTTTACTTTTTACGATTTCATAAGGATTGATTCATCGAAATGAAAAACAAGATTCAAAAAGTGGTGCTGGCGTACTCGGGAGGGCTCGATACCTCCGTGATCCTCAAGTGGCTCATGGAAACCTACGGCTGTGAAGTGATCGCCTTTTCGGCGGACATCGGCCAGGAGGAAGAACTGGACCACATCCCCCAAAAAGCCGAAGCCACCGGCGCCTCCAAGGTCTTTGTGGAGGATTTGAAAGAAGTCTTTGTGAAGGACTTCGTCTTTCCGGCATTCCGGGCCAACGCCGTTTACGAAGGCCAGTATCTGCTGGGGACCTCCCTGGCCCGGCCCCTGATCGCCCGGCGCCAGGTGGAGATCGCCCGGTCCGAGGGGGCGGATGCCGTGAGCCACGGCGCCACGGGAAAAGGAAACGACCAGGTCCGGTTCGAGCTGACCTACCTGGCCCTGGAGCCGGGAATCCGAATCATCGCCCCATGGCGGGAATGGTCCTTGAATTCGCGCAGTGATCTCATGGCCTTTGCCGAAAAACACGGCATCCCGGTCCCCACCACCCAGGCCAAGCCTTACAGCGTGGACCGGAACCTGCTGCATATCAGCTACGAAGGAGGGATCCTGGAAGACCCCTGGCAGGCCCCGCCCGAGGATCTGTACACCCTGTGTGCGCCGCTTGAAAAAGCGCCCGATTCCCCGGAGATCGTGGAGATCGCCTTTGAAAAGGGGGACCCCGTGGCGGTGGACGGTGAAGCCCTTTCCCCGGCGGCGCTTTTGGCCCGGTTGAACCGCATGGCCGGGAAACACGGCATCGGCCGCGCCGACGTGGTGGAAAACCGGTTCGTGGGAATGAAATCCCGGGGGGTCTACGAGACCCCCGGCGGGACCCTCCTCCGGGCCGCCCATATCGCCATGGAATCCATCACCATGGACCGGGAGGCCATGCACTTAAGGGATTCCCTTATCCCGCGGTACAGTGAGCTGGTGTACTACGGGTTCTGGTTCTCGCCGGAGATGAAGATGCTCCAGGACCTGATGGACGAGGCCCAGGCGGATGTCTCGGGGGTGGTGCGCATGAAGCTCTACAAGGGCAACTGCATTGTCCTGGGGAGAAAATCGGATGCTTCCTTGTACCGGGAGGATTTCGCCACCTTCGAAGACGATACGGTATACAGCCAAAAGGACGCCGAAGGGTTCATCCGGCTCAACGCCCTGCGGCTGCGCATTCGGAAGATGATCCGGGACAAAGGATAGAAGTCGTTTCAAAACCCCATCTGAGGCCCAATGGCTGCGTTGCAGGCCTCCGGTAAATGCTCACATACTCAGTGTATGCTGCGCTTTCCCGATCGGCCTGGCGCCTTGCCCTTGGACCTCATCCGGGGTTTTGAAACGACTTCCAGGGATCCGCCGTTTGGGCGGCATGGGAGAAAACCAATGACGGAAAAACTTTGGGGAGGGCGGTTCTCGGAACGCACCGAGCGCATCGCCGAAGTCTTCACCGCGTCCATCGATGTGGACCGGCGCCTCTATGCCTACGACATTCAGGGGAGCATCGCTCACTGCCGGACCCTGGCCAAAGCCGGGGTGATCACGGCCCGGGAGGCGGACATCCTCATCCAGGGGCTCGTCAAGATCAAACGGGCCATCGATCACCGGGAGTTCGCGTTCGATGAAAGCCTGGAAGACATCCACATGAACGTCGAGGCCCGGCTCATCCAGGACTTGGGAAAAGTGGCGCAGAAGCTGCACACGGCCCGGAGCCGGAACGACCAGGTGGCCCTGGATGTGCGGATGTTCCTCCGGGAGGAGATCCTTACCGTGCTCCAGGAGCTGCTGCGCCTGCGGCGGGTCCTGGTGGATCTTGCCGGCGGGCACCTGGATGTCCTTCTTCCCGGATACACCCATCTCCAGAGGGCCCAGCCCGTGTTGCTGTCCCACCATCTCATGGCCTATTATGAAATGTTTACCCGGGATTTCGAACGCTTCGAAGACGCCTTCGGCCGCACGGACGTGATGCCACTGGGGAGTGCGGCCCTGGCCGGCACGCCGTATCCCATCGACCGGCATTACACCGCCGAGCTTTTGCGGTTTTCAAAGGTGGCACCCAACAGCATGGACGCGGTCTCGGACCGGGATTTCATCATGGAGTTTTTGTCGGATGCGTCCATCGTCATGGTGCACCTGAGCCGGATGAGCGAGGAGTTGATCCTGTGGTCTTCCTCGGAGTTCGGTTTTGTGGAGATTCCCGACGCCTTTGCCACGGGAAGCAGCATCATGCCCCAGAAGAAAAACCCGGATATTCCGGAGCTGGTGCGGGGAAAAACCGGGATCGTCTTCGGGAACCTTTTGGCCATGCTGACCCTCATGAAAGGCCTTCCCCTGACATACAACCGGGACCTGCAGGAAGACAAGGGCTTGCTTTTCCAGGGGACGGACACCCTCACGGCCTGCCTGGGCGTCTTTATCGCCATGCTCGGAAAAATCCGGTTCAATGCCGAGGCAATGGAGCGGGCGGCCATGTCCGGGTTTCTCAATGCCACGGACCTGGCCGATTATCTGGTCGCCAAAGGGATGGCCTTCCGGGACGCCCACAAATGCGTGGGAGAGGCCGTAAAGTACGCCCTGTCCCGGGGAAAGGACCTCCGGGACCTGACACTGGAGGAACTCAAATCCTTTTCGTCGCCCGTTGAAAAGGATGTCTACGCCATCCTGGAACCCGAGGCCATGATCAGCCGGCGGACGTCCTTCGGGGGAACGGCCCGGCGCTGTGTGGTGTCGGCCCTGGAGACGGCCAGGGCGGACCTGGAAGAAGATGGGCGTCGCCTGGACGCCCTGGCCCATCGGATCCTGGATTCGGATCCGAATCGTCAGCCATGATTGATGGAAACGGGGGCTCTCATGCGCACCGTCCTTTTTTTGACTTTGGTTTTAGCGGTTTTTTTGATACAGGCATGCGGTGTCAAGAAGGCGCCGGTTGCGCCGGCGCCCGAACCGCTGCCGGCCGTGACGGATCTGCGTGTGACCCGGGGGCCCCAGGGGGTGTGGCTGGCCTGGTCCATGCCCGGAAGCCCGCCGATGGATCCGTCGAAACTGACGGGTTTTACGATCTACCGTTTTAAAACAGACGCTGCCGGTGCGGACTGCAGGGACTGCCCGGTTTTCTTCGAACGCCTGGCCGAAATCCCGGTGGAAATCCGGCTCGATGCCGGGACGGACGTGCCGGTCTTTGTTTATGAAGACCGGCCGGAGAAAGGATTTTACTACATTTACAAAGTGAACCCGGTGGACCGGGAGGGCCGGGGAGGCCCGGATTCCAACGCGGCGGCGGTGCTGTTCTAAAAAATGCACGGCCGGGTTTTACACCCGGCCGTGGATCTGCCCTTTAACATGTAGGGCCGGGTTTTACACTCCCGCCAAGGCGAGGACAAGCCGGCCGGAGACCGGCGGGTATTTTCCGGCGGCATGCTTGTCCTCGCGCAAACGGGATAAAATGCCGCCTTACATATCGTGAACCGACAACGGAGGATTTTAGATTCCAACGAAAAAAGACCGTCACCCATCGGCGGCATGTAAAATACCGCCCTACATGGTATGTAGGGCCGGGTTTTATACCCGGCCGGCATTGCGGTATAGACTTTTAACAGGGAAACCCATGCATCATTTCGAGTATCGAAACGCCGAGTTGTACGCCGAAGACGTCCCGGTGAAAGCCATCGCCGACGCGGTGGGGACGCCCTTTTACCTTTACAGCCACGCCACCCTGGCGCGCCATTTCAACGAATTTTCGGATGCCTTCAAAGGGATGGACCGGCTGATCTGTTATTCCGCCAAGGCCAATACGAACCTGGCCATCCTTTCCCTTTTTTCAAAGATGGGCGGCGGCCTGGACATTGTCTCCGGCGGCGAACTGTACCGGGGCCTGGCGGCGGGCATTCCGGCGTCGCGTATCGTCTACAGCGGTGTGGGAAAACGGATCGATGAAATCGATTACGCCCTGAAAGAAGGGATTCTCATGTTCAATGTGGAATCCATCGAAGAACTCAGGCTGCTGAACGAACGTGCCGGGACCCTGGGGAAAACGGCGCCCGTCGCGCTGCGGGTCAATCCGGACGTGGATCCCAAGACCCATCCGTACATTTCCACGGGGCTGGAGAAGAACAAGTTCGGCATCGACGTGGCAGGGGCCGTGGAAGGCTACCGTCTGGCAAAAACCCTGTCTCATGTGCAAATCCGGGGGATCGACTGCCATATCGGTTCCCAGATCACCGACGCCACACCCTTTCAGGATGCCCTGAAGAGCCTGGTGGCCCTGGTGGAAACGCTCCGGGGCGCTGCGGGCATCGATTTTGAATACATCGACGTGGGGGGCGGCCTGGGGATCATTTACGGGGACGAGTCGCCGCCGCTTCCGGAAGAATACGCCCGGGCGATTGTGGATGCTCTTAAGGGGACTTCCCTGAAACTGATCCTGGAACCCGGCCGGGTGATCGTGGGAAACGCGGGGATCCTGGTGACCCGGGTACTGTATCGGAAAAAGGGGAAGGCAAAGGAGTTCGTCATCGTGGACGCGGGCATGAACGATCTCATTCGGCCTTCGTTGTATCATGCCTATCACGGCGTGCAGCCCGTGGTAAAAGCCCGGCGAGATAAAATCACCGCCGATGTGGTGGGCCCCATCTGTGAAAGCGGGGATTTTCTGGCCGCGGACAGGGAAATGGCGGATCTGAAAAGCGGGGAACTGGTGGCCGTCATGAGCGCCGGCGCCTATGGATTCGTCATGGCGTCCAACTATTGCTCCAGGCCGCGGGTGCCCGAAGTCATGGTGAAAGGAGACCGGTTCCACGTGGTCCGGGACCGGGAAACCTACGCAGATTTGATACGGGAGGAATCCCTCCCGCCCTTTTTCACGTAATGCCGCCCATGAAGCCTTCTGAAATACCCTTGTTAAAATCGAAATCGAAATCGAAATCGAAATCGGCGATGGCTCGTAATTTACCGACACATCAATGGTGATGAACTCGTAAAAACCCATTTTTCCCCTCCCCTGGCGGGAGGGGATTAAGGGGAGGGGGATACAACTCATAGAAAATACAAACCATTTTCACCCTCACCCCAACCCTCTCCCTCAAGGGAGAGGGAGATCTCGGTTTTCTATGATTTTATCAAAGGTGATTCCATGAAAACGATTCTGTTTTACAAGATGAGCGGGACCGGGAACGACTTCATTCTCATCGACAACCGGGAAAGCGCGGTGGACGAGGCCCTGCTTCCTTCCTTCATCCAAGGGGTCTGCCGCCGGAGGCTTTCCGCCGGGGCCGATGGATTGATTCTGCTCGAAAATTCCAAACACGCCGATTTCAAGTGGCGCTACTTTAACGCCGACGGGAGCCGGGCCGAAATGTGCGGCAACGGCGCCCGGTGTGTCTCCCGTTTCGCCTATTTAAAAGGCATCGCCGGGAAAAGACTGTCTTTTGAAGGGGACACCGGCATCGTGAAAGCTGAAATCGTGGGAGACCGGGTCAAGGTAAACATGCCCCGTCCCCGGGGCTTGATTCTGGACGAAACCGTGGAAACGCAGGCGGGTCCGGTGTCTTTGAGCCGTGTCAATACGGGGGTGCCCCATGCGGTGGTGGAAACATCGGCACTGGAGGGCGTGGACGTGCGGACCCGTGGCAGGGAACTGCGATTCCATGCCCATTTCGGTCCGGAAGGGGCCAACGTCAATTTCGTCCGGTTCGAGGCGGACGGTCCCATCGCCATCCGGACCTATGAGCGGGGCGTGGAGGACGAAACCCTGGCCTGCGGGACCGGTGCCATCGCCGCGGCCCTGGTGGCGGCGGCGAAAAAAGATCTGCCTTCACCCGTCCGGGTGCTCCCCAAGGGCGGAGGAGACCTCATCATTCATTTTCAACGCACGAAAGACGGGTTCGACGATATTTTCCTGGAAGGAGACGCCCGGGTGATTTATGAAGGCATCATGTGGGAAGAAGCCTGGATTAAATGAGCGAAAAACCCCGATCTCAGCTATCGGCGGCATGTAAAAAGCCGCCTTACGTCTCATATCGAACTGTAGGGCGGGATTTTATATCCCGCCGAAAAAATTGATGGCTTCGTAAAAAACCATTTTTTCCCCTCCCCTGGCGGGAGGGGATTAAGGGGAGGGGGATACAACCCATAGAAAATACATCTTATTTTCACCCTCACCCCAACCCTCTCCCTCAAGGGAGAGGGAAATTGCGGGTTTTTAGGATTCCATCAAAATTGATATCATCTAAAATGATGCACTCGTAAAATCGCAAAACATCCCTCTCTTTGAGAGTATCTTCAGACCCAGCCTTGAAAGGCGGGGCTTGTGGTTACGGGGAGGAAAACAAAAACGGCCTTTTGAACCGCCAGAGAAAGGACAGCCGGAACATGATCGCCATTGAGAAAGCCGAGCGGCTCAAAACCCTGCCGCCCTATCTGTTCAAGGAGCTCGACCGCCGAAAAGAAGAAGTCCGGAACCAGGGCGTGGATGTGATCGACCTGGGGGTGGGGGATCCCGATCTTCCGACACCGGCGCATATCATCGAGGCCCTTTGCCGCGCCGCCGGGGATCCGGCCAACCACCGGTACCCGTCCTATTCGGGCATGCACGCCTTCAATGCCGCCGCGGCCGGCTGGTATAAAAAACGATTCAACGTGGACCTGGATCCCCGGCGGGAAGTCGTCACCCTCATCGGCTCCAAGGAAGGAATCGCCCACATCCCCCTGGCCTTCATCGATCCGGGGGATACGGCCCTGGTGCCGGATCCGGCCTATCCGGTATACAATACCGGTATACGGTTTGCCGGCGGGACGTCCCATTTCATGGCGTTGACCCGGGAAAACGATTTCCTCCCCGACCTCGACGCCGTTCCGGGTAAGGTGGCGGACGGGGCCAAGCTCATGTTCCTCAATTATCCCAACAACCCCACTGCTGCGGTGGCGTCCATGGCTTTTTTTGAAAAAGCGGCGGCCTTTGCCCGGGCACACAATATCATCGTGTGCCATGACGCGGCATACACGGAGATGGCCTTTGACGGGTATCGCCCCATCAGCTTCCTGGAGGTGGAAGGCGCCAAGGAAGTGGGGATCGAGTTCCACAGCCTTTCCAAGACGTATGCCATGACCGGATGGCGTATCGGTTTTGCCGCGGGGCGTGCCGAGGTGGTGGAAGCGTTGGGGCAGGTGAAAAGCAACATCGATTCCGGGGCCTTCCAGGCCGTCCAGTGGGCCGGGATTACGGCCCTGGAGGCGGATCAGGTGTGCGTCGAAGAGATGAACCGGGAATACCAGGCCCGGAGGGATATCCTTGTGGAGGGGCTTGAAAAGCTGGGGCTGTCGGTCTTTACCCCCCGGGCCACCTTCTACGTCTGGATTCAGGTCCCCGAAGGGATGACGTCGGCGGCGTTTGCAGGCCGCCTGTTGACGGAAGCCGGCGTGGTGGCCACCCCTGGAAACGGTTTCGGCGCCGCCGGGGAAGGGTATATCCGGATGGCCCTTACGGTGAACCGAAACCGGATACAGGAAGCCGTGAAACGTCTCGAGACGGTGGATTTCTTGCGTGCAGCCCGATAACGACGTATTTCTTTCGGTGGGTTCCAACCTGGGGGACCGGCTCGAAAACTGCAAGCGGGGCATCCGGGCGCTTACGGCATACGGGACCACGTTTTTGACCGGACAATCCCCCTTTTATCTCACCGAGCCGGTGGATTATCCGGACCAGGATTGGTTCGTGAACGCGGTCATCCGGATCCGGACCGACCTGGAACCCGAGGCGCTGTTGCGCGCCGCCCGGTCCGTCCAGGAAACCGCGGGAAGACACCGGGACCCCGTCCGTTTCGGGCCCCGGATCCTGGATTTGGATATTTTATTGTACGGCGGCGGCATCATCCACCGCGACGATCTGGTGATACCGCATCCCCGGATGCATGAAAGGCGCTTTGTCCTGGAGCCCATGTGTGATATTGACCCCGGTGTCATGCATCCGGTATTAAAAAAAAGCATGCAGTCTTTGTTGGAGACCCTGGAAGAGGGGAGCCAGCAGGTGGTGGTCTGTCCGTGAAGCTCCTCCTCTTTATTCTGGCCGTGTATGTGGGATACCGGATCCTTCGGTCCTGGTTGGATCCGAACGCCCCGCGGAAGACAAGATATTCGGGTTCGGGCCACCCGCAGATCGATGACGTGATGGTGAAAGACCCGGTCTGCGAGGTGTATTTCCCCAAAAAGGAAGGCCTCCGCGTGCGCGTGGACGGCGGGGAGCATTATTTTTGCAGCACGGCGTGCAGGGATAAGTTCCTGGAGAACCGGAAAAGCGGTTGAATACTGAAAGGGGTCAAGGGGTC
>CAZQUR010000076.1:0-14252 GCA_964596535.1 uncultured Desulfobacteraceae bacterium | reverse complement strand
TCAATTTTGAAGCGTCGCCGGGGTCCTTTCCATGTATGCCCGGGCATCCGCATCCCCCAGTTCGGCGGCGGCCTTGAAATCAATTAAGGCCTTTTCTTTTTGACCGGATAGCAGGAACACCCTTCCCCGCGCGTAACGGTAGTTTCCTTTTTCCGGGTTCAAGGAAACGGCACGGTTCAACGCATCGACGGCCTTGGGATAGTCCCCCATCTCTCCCAGGGCCACGCCCAAATGGAAATGGGTCTCGGCGTTTTCCGGGTCCATTGCCACGGCTTTGCTGAAATAGGTGACGGCCGACGAATTGTCGCCGTTCAACATCGCATGCGCCCCTTTTTTCAGCCAGGGGGCGACATCGGGTTTTTGGGCGTCGGCGGGCGCCTCAACGGGGACCGGTTCTGTTGCTTTTTTCGGAGTTGATTCCGGTTCCGGAATATCGGCGGCGGGGAGTTCATCGGGTGCCCTTCCCCGGACATAGGCGATGAGGTTTTGAAGATCCCGGGTCTTCATCCGGGATTTTACAGAAACGCGCCCCTTTTCGGCGTCGAGCATCATGGTTACTTTTCCGAGGGGGGGCAGCGGCGCCCCGGCGGCCGAAATGCCGGGGAGCATCATTTTCAAGGATTCCATATAGGCGGTCAGGTCGTATTCCATGGCTATCAACGGACCGGTGGCCGGGGCGGGTTTTAATCCCTTTGCACTTTCAATGAGGCGCTCCAGCCGTTCGTCGGTGGATGCCGAAAGAAGGAGATCATCCATGACGATCATCCGGAATGTATAATTGCCCAAGGCCTTGAAGAGCAATGGATCCGGCGCCGGCTGCCCTACTGGGGGCATCGGCATTCGAAACTGGACCCCGTAAACCCGGCGGCCGGCAACGGTGGAGTCCGGGGTTCGGACAAAAACCGGTTCCATGGATGAATTGAGCTGTTTCTCCATGGCCTGTTGCATGCTCCGGCCGAAATCGGTCAGCCACGGCAGATAAATCGTTTCGATGAAGTTCTCGGTCCCGTTTTCTTTTTCCAGGACATGGATCATTTCAAGGATGACGCCTTCTTGGGTCACGGACATTCCGCCCGCCATTTCCCCGGTGAAAAAAGAACTGATTTCGATGAATTTGGAAAAATCGATCCCCATCTTTTGGTAAAGCGCCCCGAAGGTACCCCCGATAACGGAAAGCGCTTTTTCGGCATTGAACGCACGGGATGAAAAGGTCATCTGAAGTTGGGGGCGATACCCTTCCACCCGGCTTGTTTTTGCCTTTTTGGTGAACAAATCGGCCATCTCGGTCCCTTCGTGGGCTGCCAGGGCCATATCGGAAGTGATGGCATCAAGGGAGAAATCGACCCGGATCTCAAGCGTTTTAAGTTGCTTGGCCGTATGAATGAGATTTTCCGCCATTGCGCTGAGCTGATCCGGTGAAAAGGGCATCTCTTTCGAGGTCTGCTCCGGTGGGATATTCTTCAGGGCCAAAAGGGCCTGTTGGATTTTGGGGTCGGCCTTTTTCAAAAGGGTGTCGATACGGATGACGGCGCTTACCGAGGCGTCGGGCCGGGATCGGGCAACCGCGGCGAGGGCCGGTTCCAGGGTTTTTGAAGGAATTCCCGCACCCGGAGGGAGGGCGAGATAATAGTAGTCGGATCGCAAAAGGGCTTGAAAACCGGCTTCAAAATTCGGATTGGGCGTTTTAAAAGGGATCAAAAGGGCCATGTCCGGCTTGGGGTCCTTGATTTCGATACCGATCACAATCGATCGGGCGGCATCGATCCAGTCGGTTCCCTGGATCATCCCCTTGAGGATGGCACTGGGAGGCATCCCGGATTCCGTGCCCGCAGCGGCGGCCAGGGCATCGATCACCTCCAGGCTTTTCTCCAGTCGCCCGATTTTGACCGTTACGTCAGGCGCTTCGTCCAAGGTGCCGGCGGCCCGCAGCGGAAAGGTAAAGGCCGGAAAGGCAAGGGAGGCGAGCAAAACCATGGCGAAGACGCGGAGGATCTGAACGGTTTTTACTTTCATGGTCATTTCCTCAGAAAATGGTTTTCACCAAATTGTCTGATCCATTTCGCATGTAAACGGAAACGGCACACGCACCATCAATGGATATGGAATTTCATCGGTGTTGTCAAAGTAAAAAGAAAAAAAGATGGATGCCGAATAAAAAGGCTCTCCGGTGCAAAGACCGGAGAGCCTTTTTAAATAAAACAGATGAAATGCTTTTGTTGCGTTGTTCCACGGGGTTCTCACTTGTCCGGGAGCCGGCAGCCCGTGGTTCGACCGTACGATTTACTCGATGCCTTCGAATTTAAAAGAGAGCAACACCCGAGTCCGATAGGCAACCACCTTTCCATTTTCCACCTTCATGTCCAGCTTGGAGATTTCGGCGATCCGCAGATCCCTGAGGCTCTTGGAGGCCCGCTCAATGGCGTTTTTCGCCGCATCTTCCCAGGAGACCGTGCTGGTTCCCACCAACTCTATGATCTTGTACACACTGTCGCCCATCTTGTCCTCCTTTCGGTTGGTGTTAGTGAGTTGACTTCTGTGGCTTATAGTGGATAGAGGGGCTTCAAGTCAAGATCCAAAAATGCGAAAAAGGACACCTCCTGCCAGGGCGATGATACCGCTGACGGCAAAAAGACCGGCGGCACCGAGGGGTTCGTAAAGGATGCCGGCGATGAAAAAGCCGACCATCAGGCCGAGCCCGTAGGTGACGGCGTTATTGGCGGCCTGACCCACGGTTTTTGCCGTTTCGGGAGCCAGGGCATCCATATAAAGAATGCTGGCCATATGAAAGGCACCGTAAGTGACGGCATGAAGACACTGGGTAATCAGAATCGAAAACGGCGATTGCACAAAGATCAGGCACCCCCACCGCAGGGCCGCCACCAAGAAGGAAAAAACCAAAATGCGGAAAGGGGTGTATTTTTCAAACAGCGCCCTGGAACGGATCATGACCCCGATCTCGCTCAAAGACGCCAGGGCCCAGGCAAGCCCGATAAAGGTCTTGGAAAAGCCCAGGCGTTCCAGGTGAATGGAAAAAAAGCCGTAATAGGCGCCGTGGCTGACCAGCATCAAGAAAGCGCATCCTAAAAATACGAGCACTTTTTTTTGCAAAAGGGTTTTAGAAAAAAAGAAGGATTCTTGTTTGCTGGTACGTTTCACCGTCGGTACATGAAATGAGGCCAGGCTCTGGAGACCGGCAGCCAAAAGCACCAGCACCAGGATGATTTCGATGCGGTAAAGGTCGATGAGCTTCCCGATGAAAATCACCATCGCGATGAAGGAGATGGAACCCCAGACGCGGATGGACCCGTACCGGGTTTTTTCCACATCCAGGGCATCCATGGTGAAGGCTTCCAGGAAGGAAATGACGGGGGAATAGAAAACGCCGTAGATCAGGGTAATGGCCAGGATCATCCAGAAATCCACGAAGAAAAGGTAAAGGGACCAAATCCCGGTACTGAGGAAAAGACAGAGGATGTAGATGGGTTTCCGCGCTTCGTATCGGTCGGCCAGCATGCTCCAGAAAATGGAAAAAAGGACCAGGGCCGCGGAACGCATGGCCGAGACGACGCCGATTTGGAATCCGGTCAGACCGATGTGAAAGCAATAGAGGTTGAAATAGGGAAGGACGATCCCCATGACACCGAAATGCAGAAAATACTGGGAAGCGAGCGCGATTCGCCCGGTACCGGAAAGGATCATGGTCGGGAAATACGGTATCCGATCATCAAAATCAAGAAAGAAAGGCGGCGGGTCCCTCCTTTACAAATCCTGCAGGAGATGCTATGTTATTGAATTAATCTTCACGAACAGAAAATGCTCCTTGGAAAAAGGCGGGGCGGTATTTTCATTTTTCCCCGAAACGGATGCGAAGATAAAAAACCGAACAATGCCCGTTGACGGGATATCGTTGGCGGGAGCATTCCGTGTCCCACCGGGGCGGGACATGGCGGTGCCAGGATCCGAAGGTGATAAGGAGAGCGACATGGACTACATCAAAATCCGCTTTGGCGACGACCTTGAGCGGTTGAGCGCCAGCTTTGAAAGGGCATTCCAGGATATCTTCCGAACCCGGCCGGTGAGCCCCATGTTCACCACTTCGGAAAGGAGTTGGGTCCCCCAGATGGACATTTACGAAACGCCGGAGGAAATCATCATCCTGGCGGAACTGGCGGGGGTGGAAAAGGACCAATTGGAAGTGGAGATCAACCGAAAGGCCGTCCGGATACACGGAGACCGTCCGTGTCTGACCCGGATCGAAAAAAGCACCTACCGCCTGGCGGAAATCCAGTACGGCCGGTTCGAGCGGATCCTCTTCCTTCCCAGCCCCATCGATACCGAAACGGTGAGCGCCTCTTTTTCCAATGGACTGCTGCGGATCCACCTGGCCAAAATTCCCAGGGATGTCGTTCACTCCGTCCCGGTTTCGGAAGGGTGATCAACGCCCGTGGAAACCCACCGTGTATCCTCTTTTCCGCCGGCAGGAGTACCGGGACCATGGATCGGGAAAGAGACGGTTCAAGACACCGGAAATGCCCGGGCAATCCAGGATACGCGTCCAATGAAAACGTGCCCGGTTTTCATCCCGGTCACGCCGGCGAAGAAAATCCATGCGAATGAAACCAATACAAGTGATGTTTATAATCGGAGGAAACCATGGCGGAACAGGCGTCGTCCATCAATGTGAACGTTGACAAGCTGCCGGAAGTACTTCCCATTCTCCCCCTTTTCGACGCCGTTTTGTTTCCGAAGATGGTGTTGCCCCTGGTGGTCATGCAGGACGATTCCATCCAGCTGGTGGACGAGGCCATGTCCGGCGACCGGGTTTTCGGCCTTGCGGTGTCCAAACAGGGTTCCAAGGAGAAATACGGCCCCGAAGATCTGTATGCAATGGGGACCAGCGCCCTGATCCTCAAGATGGCCAAGCCCGACGAGAACCGGGCCCAGCTCCTGGTTCAGGGAATGCGGCGGTTTCGGGTTCAGGAGTTCATCGAGGGGAAGCCCTATCTCCAGGCCCGGGTGGAACACATCCAGGAAGCCGATAAAAAGGATACGGAAATCGAAGCCTTGATGGTCAACCTCGCGGAATTATTCGGTCGTATCGTGGAACTTTCCCCGGGATTGCCCTCCGAAATGGGGCAAATGGCCAAATCCATCCAGGAAGCCGGGACGTTGGCGGACATGGTGGCGTCCACCATCAACGCCACCATAGAGGAAAAACAGCGCGTATTGGAGACCCTTGAGGTGAAAAAAAGACTCAAGGAGGTTTTACGACAGGCCAATCGGCAAAAGGAAATCCTGGAGCTCGGGAACAAGATCCAAAGCCAGGTCAAAGAAGGGATGGACAAGCAGCAGCGGGATTACTACCTGCGCCAGCAGCTGAAAGCGATCCAAGAGGAACTGGGAGAAAAAGACCAGTCCCAATTCGAGGTGGAAGAGTACCGCACAAAGATCGAAGAGAAGGATCTTCCGGAAGACGTGCGGAAAGAAGCCGATCGGGAATTGAACCGCCTGGCCCGCATGCATCCCTCCTCCTCGGAATACACGGTGGCCACCACGTATCTCGACTGGCTCATTGCCCTTCCCTGGCACGAAAGCACCAAGGATGTCCTGGATATCAAAAAGGCGAAAAAGGTCCTGGATGAGGACCACTTCGGCCTGGAAAAACCCAAAAAGCGCATCATCGAGTATCTGGCCGTGCGCAAGCTCAAGCCGGAGTCCAAGGGACCGATCCTTTGTTTCGTGGGGCCGCCCGGAACCGGGAAGACGTCCCTGGGACGCTCTATCGCCCGGGCCATGGGGCGTAAATTCCACCGAATTTCCTTAGGGGGGGTCCGGGACGAAGCCGAGATCCGGGGACATCGCCGGACCTATGTGGGGGCCCTGCCGGGCCGGGTCATCCAGGGGCTGCGCCGTTGCGAATCCAACAATCCGGTCTTCATGCTGGATGAGATCGACAAGCTGGGGATGGACTTCCGGGGGGATCCGTCTTCGGCGCTTTTGGAAGTTTTGGATCCGGAACAGAACTTCTCTTTTTCGGATCACTACCTCGATGTCCCCTTCGATCTTTCCAAGGTGATGTTCATCACCACGGCCAACATCCTGGACACCGTACCGCCCCCGCTCCTCGACCGGATGGAAGTGATCCGGCTCCTCGGCTATACGGAGGATGAAAAGATCCAAATCGCCCAGAAATTTCTGATTCCCAGGCAACGGGAAGCCCATGGGTTATCGGAAAAGCAGATCGCCTTCACCCGGGGCGCCATTCGGCATATCATCGCCGATTATACCCGGGAAGCGGGCCTGCGGAATCTGGAGCGTGAAATCGCCAACATTTGCCGGGGCGTGGCCAGCCGGATCGCCGAAGGGGAATCGGAGGTCATCCGTGTCCGGGTCAAGGATGTGGCCCGGTACCTGGGGCCCCAGCGGTTCACCCCGGAGGAGACCGCCCGCATCCGGGCGCCGGGGGTCGCCACGGGACTTGCCTGGACCCAGGTGGGGGGGGAGATCCTGTACGTGGAGGCCACCGCCATGAAGGGCAAAGGAAACCTCACGCTTACCGGGCAACTGGGGGATGTCATGAAAGAGTCGGCCGCCGCGGCGTTGAGTTTCATCCGTGCCCATGCCGCCGAACTCGGAATCGATGAAGATTTTTACGCCAAGATGGATGTGCATATCCATTTGCCGGCCGGTGCCATCCCCAAGGACGGCCCTTCCGCCGGTGTGACCCTGCTCGCCGCATTGGCATCCCTTTTGACGGGAAGAAAAGTCAAAAAGGACCTGGCCATGACCGGAGAGATCACCCTCCGGGGGCAGGTCCTGCCGGTGGGCGGCATCAAGGAAAAAGTCCTGGCCGCGCATCGTTCGAGAATCCATACGGTGATCTTACCCCGGCAAAACAAAAAAGACTTAGAAGACATCCCGAAAAAAATCCATCGGCAGATTCAATTCCAGTTCGTGGAAAAGATGATGGATGTCCTGAAACTGGTTCTGGAAAAGTAACGCAAGCCTTATAGAAGTAGAAACATGCACAAAAGATATCGATTTACCGCCGGGCTTTTTTCTCTGGGAGCGGTCGGTTTTTTTCTGGTCCTCCTCCATGCCTGCGGGACGACCCCTCCGCCCCAGGCCCCCCCGGGACACCCCAAGCCCTACCGCGTCATGGGAAAGTGGTACCAGCCTCTCCCCCACGCCGAAGGATTCCGGCAGCGTGGAATCGCGTCCTGGTACGGCGACGACTTTCACGGAAAGCGCACCTCCAGCGGGGAAATCTATGACATGCACGCCATGACGGCCGCCCACAAGACCCTCCCCCTGGGTACGGTGGTGCAAGTGAAGCACCTGGGAAACGGGCGGGAAATCCGGGTGCGGATCAATGACCGGGGGCCTTTTGTCCGGAAAAGAATCATCGATCTTTCCGCGAAGGCGGCAAAAGAAATCGGCATCCTGCAAACAGGAACCGGACCCGTGGAGGTGGTGGCCCTCGGAAGGCCGGAACCCGGGAAAAACGGATCTCCAGCCGCCGCGGCGTATGTGCCTGTTGATTATTTTTCCGGGAACTTTACCATCCAGGTGGGCGCCTTTTCCGATCGGACCAATGCCGAACGCCTGGTGCAGTCCCTGTCCCGGACCTATAAAAATGTTCACATTTCGGAATATTTTGACGGTCGCACCCGGTTTTACCGGATCCGGGTGGGGCGCACCCAAGACTTAAACGAAGCCGTCCGGTATGAAGCCCATCTCATCCAGAACGGTTTCCCCGAAGCCTTCGTTGTAGCGGAGTAGCGGCAAAACGCCCCCATGCTGAAACATGTCGTTTTCCTGGATCGTGACGGCGTGATCAATGCGGATTCCCCGGACTACGTGATCCGCTGGGAGGAATTTTTCTTCATTCCGAAAAGCCGGCAGGCCATTGCCGATCTTTGTGCGGCCGGGTGGACCCTTTTCGTTGTCACCAACCAATCGGCGGTCCACCGGAAAATGATCACGGCGTCGGAATTGGAGAGGCTCCACCGGAAGATGGTCGCCGCCATCGAAGATCGGGGGGGAGAAATCCGGGATGTGTTTTACTGTCCTCATCTTCCGGAGAAGGGATGCTTCTGCCGGAAACCCAAACCCGGCCTTCTCCTTGAAGCCCAAAGACGGTATGGGATCGACCTGTCCACGGCGTTCATGGTGGGGGACAGTGAAAAGGATATGGCCTGCGGCCGGGCGGCGGGATGCCGGTATGCGGTCCTGGTTCGAACGGGAAACGGGCGCCAAGCCGAAAAACGGCTTAAAGAAAAGGGGCAACCTCCGGACTATATCGCACCGGATCTTTTCAGTGCCGCGCGCTGGATTCTATCCAGGCGCCGAAACGACTAGGTGTCGGTTTTTTCAGGAGCCAAGGAAGGGACCTTGAAAAACTCGACGCCTTCGTCCTTGAGCGTCTTTTCTTCCTGCTCGGTGGATACACCGCGGATGTTTCTCGGTTCACTCACGCCGTAGTGCATCTTCAAGGCTTCCGTGGCGAATTGGCACCCCACGTCATCGAAATTCTTTTCGACGAACTCCGAAATTTTTTTGACCATTTGGCGCATCTCCGCCGGCTCGACCGGGGCATCCTGAACCGCAGGAGAAGATTTAATGGCAATGGGGGAAAACATCTTGGAGATTTGCGTGTCTTCGCACACCGGGCAGGTGACGAGGTTGTCCCGGGACTGGGTTTCAAAGGCGTCCGCGTCTTCGAACCATCCCTCGAAGGTATGCCCCTTGGCGCACTTTAAATCGAAAATAATCATGGTGTTTTGGTGGTTCCCGTTATCCGATGGATTGATGAAAAGGACTTTGGGTCCATAGACCGGAGTCCAACAGGCTTAAACCCTCTTTCCGGAAACCGGTCCTTTCCGAAAACCGGAGTTGACCATATCCTGATGATAATGCTAAACGGAAGGCGCGTCAATGAAAAAAGGTATAGCATTCAAACCCATAGAGAACCGGGGGTCTGAAAGGAGCATGCGGGGAATGAAACGGCTGTGGATATTGTGGGGAATTTTATTTTTCATGGTGCCCGGCGCATCCGCGGAAACCTTGTACGTGAACGATTTCGTCCGGGTGACCCTGAGGACCGGTCCGGGGCTGGATTACCGGGTCATCGATATGGTGGGCACGGGTACGAAGGTCACGCCGCTGGAACAGCGCGACGAGTGGACCCGTGTCCAGGTTTTGGACGGGAAAGAAGGGTGGATCCTGAGCCGGCACCTCACCCCGGACCCGCCCAGCGTATTATTGGTGGAGCGGCTCAAAGAAGAAAACCAGCGTCAAAAAACAAAACTGACCGAGTTTTCCGCCACAAACGTTCGGCTGGAAGGGGAAGTGAAACGGCTCGAAAAAGAGCTCGACGCCCACCGGCGGGAACTGGCCGCCCTCAAAGAAACACATGAAGCCTTGAAGACGGGGGCTTCGGATTATCTGGAATTGAAATCCAAATATGAGACGGTCTCCGCCGGCCTCGAAGAGGCGACCCGGCGGGCGGAAAGATACGAGAAAGACCTGACCCGGCTCCAGCTCCACCAGAATATCCGATGGTTTTTAAGCGGCGCCGGTGTTCTGGTATTGGGATTCATCATTGGATTCAGCTCGAAACGCCAGCGGAAACGCTCCTCCCTTTTATAATCCAACCGGCAAAAGACGATGGAAGAAGAGATCCGATCGGATTTTTTGATTATCGGCAGCGGGATCGCCGGTCTTTCCCTTGCCCTGAAAGTGGCGGATTTCGGGGAAGTGGTCCTGGTGACCAAAAAAGAAGTGGTGGAAAGCAACACCAATCTCGCCCAGGGAGGGATCGCCTCGGTTTTCGGAGATACCGATTCCTTTGACCTTCACATTCAAGATACGCTGGCGGCGGGTGCGGGGCTGTGTCACCCGGACGTGGTGGCGATGGTGGTGAAAGAAGGCCCCGGGCGGATCCGGGAGTTGATGGAACTGGGCGTTTCCTTCAGTCTCCTGAAGGGCGAAAAAACTGATGGATCCGCCGGTGTTCCGATTCCCTTTCATTTGGGCCAGGAGGGCGGGCATAGCCGTAAACGCATCGTCCACGCCTACGACATGACCGGACGGGAGGTGGAGCAGACGCTGGTCCGCCGCGTGAAAAACCATCCACGCATCCGTTTGTATGAAAACCACGTCGCCGTCGATCTCATCACCGTCTCCACGCGGATGAAGCGGGGGATCATCACCACCACCCATGAAGACTTTTGCTGCGGTGCCTATGTCCTGGAACGGGAGAGCACACGGGTAAAGACCTTTTCCGCCAAAGTCACCATACTTGCCACCGGAGGCGCGGGAAAGGTATACCTGTACACCAGCAACCCGGATATCGCCACCGGAGACGGGATCGCCATGGGGTACCGGGCCGGTGCCACCGTGGCCAACCTGGAGTTCGTACAGTTTCATCCCACCTGCCTGTTCCACCCGGAGGCCAAAAATTTCCTCATCTCCGAAGCGGTTCGGGGAGAGGGCGGCGTAATCGTCGATGCAACGGGGCGGGCGTTCATGGGAGGCTACGATCCCCAAAAGGATCTGGCCTGCCGGGACGTGGTGGCCCGGGCCATCGACACGGAACTCAAAAAAACCGGACAGGATTGCGTTTTTCTGGATATCTCCCACCGGAGCGCCGATTTTATCCGGGAGCGATTCCCCAACATCTATCAAAAGTGTCTCGAGTTCGGGATCGACATGACCCGACAGCCCATCCCCGTGGTGCCCGCCGCCCATTACATGTGCGGGGGGATCGTCACCGACATGGAGGGCCGGACCGATATTCAGCGGTTGTATGCCGTCGGGGAGACCGCATGTACGGGATTGCACGGTGCCAATCGGCTGGCCAGCAACTCCCTCTTGGAGGCCCTGGTCTATGCCCATAACGCCTCCCGCCGGGCGATTCGGGACCTGAAGGAACCGAGTCCGCCCTTCCCGGAACTCCCCCCCTGGGATCCCGTGGGCACCACCGACAGCGACGAGCGGATCGTGGTGTCCCAAAACTGGGACGAGATTCGAAGACTCATGTGGAACTATGTGGGGATTGTCCGGAGCGATAAGCGTCTGGCACGGGCGAGGCGGCGCATCGAACTCATTGCCAATGAAATTCAGGAGTACTACTGGGATTTCAAGGTGGACGCCGATCTCATCGAACTGCGCAACATCGCCGCGGTGGCCGAACTCATCATCCGCAGCGCCATGCATCGAAAGGAAAGCCGCGGACTCCATTATAATATCGCCTATCCGTTTCAAGACGACCCGCGATGGGAAAAAGACACACTGTTGAGACGCTCCTTTCTGGGGTGAAACCGGAAAAGAACACGGAAGATTTACGGAACCCTTTGGTTCAATTGACAATTCATATTTGTGCATTAGTTTCATGGATCATGCCTGAAGATTCGATTGGATAAAGCGCGGAAGCGATGACCACAAAAAGGGATTATTACGAAATATTGGGTGTCCGGCGCAGCGCCGGGGAAGATGAGATCAAGGCCGCCTACCGAAAATTGGCCTTGCAATATCATCCGGATCGCAATCCCGGGGACAAAACCGCCGAAGAAAAATTCAGAGAAGCCGCCGAAGCGTACGAAGTGCTCCGGGATCCGCAAAAACGGGACCTCTACGATCAGTTCGGACACCGGGGTCTGGAGGGTGCCGGATTCTCCGGCTTCCGCGGGTTCGAAGACATTTTCTCGAGCTTCGGGGACATCTTCGAGGAATTTTTCGGTTTCGCCGGGCATCGCAGCGGACGAACCCGATCCGGCCGGGGCGCGGACCTGCGGTTCGATTTGGAGCTCGATTTCATGGAAGCCGCCCGGGGCGTGGAAACCCAGATCGAGGTGGATAAATATCAAATGTGCACCGCGTGCTCCGGGAGCGGGTGCGCTCCCGGCACCTCTCCGGAAACCTGCCGCTACTGCGGCGGAGCCGGCCAGGTTTCCCGGAGCCAGGGATTTTTCACGGTCCGTACCCCGTGCCCCGGATGCCAGGGCGCCGGGCAGACGATTCCGGATCCGTGCGCCGTATGCCGGGGGTCGGGGAAGGAACGGGTCCGGAAAAAAGTGGCGGTGAAAATTCCCGAGGGCGTGGACAATGGTTCCCGATTACGGCTGACCGGGGAAGGTGAAGCCGGTGTATACGGCGCACCGCCGGGGGACCTTTACGTATTTATCCATGTCCGGCCCCATGATTTTTTCCACCGGGAAGACACGAATATCATCTGCCAGATTCCCATCTCCTTTGTACAGGCTGCCCTGGGCGACACCGTGAGCGTCCCCACGCTGAACGGGAAAAAATCCCTTGAAATTCCGAAAGGCACACAGCCGGGGGATATCTTCCGGCTCCACGGGGAAGGCATTCCGTCCTTGCGAAACGGAAAGCGGGGGGATCAGATCGTGCAGGTTCTGGTGAAGACGCCCACCCACTTGAGTAAGAAACAAGAATCCCTTTTAAGGGAATTCGCCAAACTGGAATCCAACAAGTTTTCCAACAAACTGAAAAACATCCTGAAAGGGGAGTCCCTGGACTCGCGGACCTGATCGTCGGTGGGCGTATCGCCTGATTGTCCACCCCATCGAGGGACATCCCATCCAGGATAAGGAATGCCGCCGTGTATGAATTGAAAGTGATCACCCGTTTTGCCGCCGCCCATCAATTGAAGATGGTGGCGGAGAAATGTGAAAACCTCCATGGCCACAACTGGAAGATCGAGGCCTGCGTGGCAGGGGAGTCCTTGAACAGCGCCGGTGTGCTGATGGATTTCGGGGAGATGAAACGGCGCCTGAAAGACATCATCGGCGCACTGGATCATCGGTTTTTAAACGATCTGGAGGCGTTTAAAAAAGACGGGCTTTCCCCCTCTTCGGAAAACGTGGCCGCCATCATTGCAAAACGGCTTCAGGCCGCCCTCGAAGAGCCCGGGATTCGGGTGACCCGCGTCACGGCGTGGGAATCGGACGACGCCTGCGCCACCTATATCGTGCCGTCGGAGTGACGGCGGGATTACCCGGATTGCTGTAACGCCGTCCAGCATGCCATCAGTTCTTCCCGGGTGACGACGGCCGAGACCTCGGGTGCGGCGTTTCGGATGTTTTCCAAGCCGCCTTCCTGGCGGTCCACCAGGATCACCGCCCGCACCACCGTCAACCCTTCCTCCCGGGCCCGTTCCACGGCCTGAAGGGTGGAGCCCCCGGTGGTGGCCACATCGTCGATGATCACGACCCGCTCCCCCGGGGTCACATCTCCCTCGATCCAGCGGATGATGCCGTGGTCCTTTCGGGTTTTTCGGATGGAAAAGGCCTTGACGGGGCGTCCTTCCAGCCCCGAGACAAAGGCAACGGCGCAGGCCATGGGATCGGCCCCGAAGGTCATTCCGCCCACGGCATCCGCGGCAAGCCCTTCGATTTCCCGATAGATGAGGTTCCCGACGAGATGCATCCCCCGCGGACTCAAAGTAACGGGCTTGCAGTTTACGTAGAAGCGGCTCCGCTTTCCCGAAACCAGCTTGAATTTGGGCTCCCGGCTGTACTGGAAAGATTTTTCGCACAGCAGGCGGATCAATTCCTGCTTCATGGCCTGGGGTGTGTCCATTTTTGCCGTCCGCTCGGTCCTGGACCTTGATGGGGGTTGATTAAAAGGGGCCGATCAGATAAGAACCCCCAATGTTGCAAGATTGGGGTAACGCCTCCACCGAAATGGAAGAAGCCGATGGATTGGGTTTCAGTGGAGGCGTGAAACAGGGAAAACCGGTGACGGCACTCCCTATTCGTCCGCTTCCCATAACAGCAATGGATTCGGGGGTCAAATGAAAAAACAACGGTGTGAAAAAAGGACGAACCGGTTTCTTATTTCCGGTCATCGGCGCTGGAAAACGGTTTTGGTTTTATTGGGGTGTGTCCTTTCCGGTGTTTGTATGCTTCCCGGGCCGGGGGGCGCTTCCGAGACAAACAATCCCCCCCTGACCCTCCGACAGACCGTCCAACTGGCGATGGAAGCCAACTTAAACCTCAAAGCCGCAAAAGATGAGATGGAAGCGGCGGAGTCTTCCCGGCGGGTGGCCCGCTCCTTTTTTCTCCCCACGGCGAATCTGACCTATCAGTATCAACGAAATGACGATAAATTTGCCATTCCGGGGCTCGGCGTCATCACGCCCCAGGACCGATACGCCTTGGCCGCTTCCGTGACCCAGCCCCTGTTCACCGGATTTTCCATACGGAATCGCTACGAGGCTTCAAAGA
>CAZQUR010000075.1:7698-14644 GCA_964596535.1 uncultured Desulfobacteraceae bacterium | reverse complement strand
CGATTTCGATTTCGATTTCGATTCGTTTTTGATCCCGGAAAATCCCGCCGCAGGGGGGAAAACGGCGGAGGCGGAAGGGACTGAAGCGGTTCCGGTGGGATCAAAAGGTATAGCCGATGGAAAAATGGATCCGTCCCGCGCTTTCGTCTTCTTTGCGGTCCAGCTTGTGGCCGTACATGAGGCTGATGGGCCCCACGGGGGTGATGTAGCTCAGACCCACACCCACGGCGGAACGAAAGCCGTCGTCTCCTTCCTCTTTTTCCGCGTCCCGGACCGCGCCGAAGTCGTAAAAGAGCGAGGCTTCAAAACCGGCGCCCAGGGCATACCGGGCTTCCGCGTTTCCGAAAAGTTCCACGCGCCCGCCCATCGCGTTCCCCGCCGCATCCGTCCGGAGCTTGTTTTCGTCAAAGCCGCGAACGCTCCCCAATCCGCCCAGGTAAAAGAGCTGATCACCGGCCACGGCGTCCTCGGCGGAGTAAGCGTGGATCAACCCGGCCCCGGCCCTTGCGGCCAGCGTCAGGCGGTTCAGCGGCGTATAGTAATACCGGGCCTCCAGGCGATACCGGAAAAAATCGTCAAGGGTGTTGTCGAGTCCCTTTGACGCGTCCACGGATGTTCTGACGATGAATCCCTTTTTGGGCCGGATCGTGGAGTCCACGGAGGTATAATCCAAAGACGGCGTGACCACGAAGAGGGTTCTCGGTTCATACTGCTCCCGGTCTTCCGGCGGGATCGGTTCGTCATTCAACCGGTATTGCTTCCGGGCCTCGTAGCGGAAGGCCAACCCGGCGCGCACCGTTTCCGAAACCGGCTTTTGAAATCCGAGGATCCCTCCGTAGTTTCGAATCCCGAAGACCTGGTTCTTTTTCTCCTGTTTTTCGGTAAAAAGCGATCCGGAAGCGGAAATGCCGCTGCGGAAAAAATCCGGATCCGTGATTCCGGCTTCCCCGCGATGGCTGATCCGGCTGTAATCCCCGCCCATCCAGATGCGCTTGTTGATGCCGAGAAGATTCCGGTTTTCCAGCCGGCCCAACAGGTAATACTCCCGGGCGGTATCATAACCGGCGCCGATTTCGAAAAAATAGGGCTTTTTCTCGGCCACATGGAACACCACATCGACTTCATCTTTTTTCTCTTCGTATCCCGCCAGCTGGAGATCGGCGCCTTCCAGGGCCTGGATGCCAGAAACATTTCGAGTGGACGCAAAGAGTTTCTTTAAAGAAAAGGCCTCTTCCTGCCGGATCACCAGCCTGTCGGCGATCACGCTCTTTCGGGTCCGGAAATTGCCCCGAACGTAAATACTTCCCACCGTGACAAAAGGGCCCTCATGGATCTCATAAAGGATGTCTGCAACGGTCTCTCCGTCGCGCAGCGTCGTTCCGGCCGAAACCGCCGAATACGGATGCCCTTTTTCCGAGATCACCGCCGCCAGGACGTTCTTGTCGTTGTTCACCATGTACTCCCGGTAAGGGACACCGGGGGCAAGGGAAACAAGACGCATCGCCTCTTCTTCCGTGAGCACCGACAACCCACGGAACGTGACGTCTCCCACAAGGGTTTGCACCCCTTCTTCGATGTGCAACAGGATATCCACCCATTGAAGATTTTTTTCGGGATCTTTTTCAACGGTCAAGGTGTCTTTGAGTTTCACCTTTCGATATCCGTTTTGATAATAAAGCTGTTTGACGGCGCGCTTGTCGTCCTCCCATTTTTGTGAAGAAAAGGCGCCGGACGCCCTCAAGCCGGGCGTCCGCGTCAACAGTTTGTCTTTTATCCGTTCTGCTTCAATGGCGCGGTTTCCCTCGATGACCAGGCGCCGGACCAGAAAGCGGGGCCCTTCGTCGATACGGATCCGGATGCTTCTGACGGACCGGTCGTCTGTTTTTTCGGTTTCATCCGAAACATCCACCGCCACCCGGGAAAACCCGGCGTTTTTATACCGGTTTTGAATGGTGCGGATCCCTCTTTTCAACGCCAGGTCGCCCTTGTTGCCCCGTTGAAAAAGCGGCAGGTCCTTTTTCAAGGCGGCGTCCGAAAAGGCCGTGTTTCCCGTAAAGAGAATCTCGTACCGGGGCCCCTCCCGGATCCGAAGGATGATTTCCGCTGTTTTGTTTTCGGAATCCTTTTTCACGGCCGGTTCGACCGTTACATCCGCGTACCCCTGATCCCGATAAAGGTTGATGACGGTTTTCACGTCCCGTTCCAGATCCTTGTCAGCGAATCGGGACATACCGGCGAAAAGCATGGAGGCCTGCCAGATTTTGAGTCGCGGCAAAAGCCCCATATCGGAAAAAAACCGGTTTCCCTCCAGGGTCACCCGATGGACGCGATAATACGGACCTTTCCTGATAGAAACGGTGGCAAGGGTCCGGCCGTCTTCCGGCTCCTGCCGGGCGGCGATACGAACTTCCGGGTGGATGTAGCCGTCGTCTTGAAAGCGCTGAAGGATTTCTTTTTTCCATTCGGCAACCTTTTTGGGATCAAAGGGGTCCCCTGCACGGATATCCATTGCGTTGAGGACATCGCGTTCCAGAAGGGGAAACTCCCCGTCGATCTTGATTTTTTTGATCAGCGAATAGGGGGTCAGCTCGAAGACGAGGGCCACCCGGTTGCGGGCTTCCAGGGGATCCGGAACATGAATTTTTTGAAACAAACCGGACCGTTTCAGGGCTTCGATGCTTTCCCGGAGGGCGTCAATGGCAAAGGGAGCGCCGGCTTTCAAAAAGATCAACCGTCTTGCCAGCGCTTCGAGTTTGGGAGCATCCGGTGACGAGTCGTACACCTGGATGTTTATGTCGGAAACAATCGGTTCCTGCCCGTTATCCTCCGCCCGGGAAAGGAATGGAAAACCGAAGAAAAACACCGCAAACCAAAAAAGACCCACGAAAACAAACCACCGGCATCCCTTCTTGCACATAAGGCCGCCCTACCGGAATTCCAGCCGATACACCATCTCGGCGCCGAAATTCCCCGTGTTTTCCTGGTAGGCGGACACGGCCACGTTTTCGAGGAGCCGGTATTCGGACAACGCCCGCTGGAGGGTTTCCCCGCCCCGGGCTTCCACGGTGTACTTTACGGTGAGGCGCTTGGAAAGCTCTTTTCCCACCGTGACTTCCACCGCGTCCGCGCTGGAAGCCTCCTCTTTTTCCAGATACCGGGTTTCGAAAACATCCAAGCCGGTGGTCTCTTTGACTTTGTCGCCCAGCATCCCCGAGGCCAGCTGGGCGGCCAACGCCTTTGAGCTGATCCATGATCCGCCTTCTTCCCGGATCATCTCCCGCCGGGTCTTTCCCAGGGTCAGAAGCATGAGAATATCCTCGTCGCTTTCCGGCGGGGTCGACGTTTTGGTGAAAACGAGCTGGTCGGGGGTACCGGAAACGGCCAGTAGAATGGTCCAGTCGCGCACCTTGGTCCGGCTTTGAATGTCGATGGCGGGTTCGATACGATACGGATTGACGAAATCGATGACGCCCCGGGTGATCTCGAATTCCCGTCCCAAAAAGGCGACGGTCCCTTCTTTTACCCGGGCGGTCCCGAGAAGGCGGGGCTGCACGGGTGTTCCTTTGATCCGGAGGTTGGAAACAATGTTCAAAAGGGCCAGGTTGTTGTCCACCACAAACGGATTTTTCTGGCGGACGGCAACGTCCAGTTGCATGTGCTGCAATATCGGATACACGTTTTCAGGGGGACCTGGAGCGGTTTCCCGCCTTTCTTCGATTTCTTTTTCCAGAAGATTGAGTTTGACGTCCTTGTAGTAAAGCCCTTCCGCCAATACAAGTTCCCCGGAAAGGGACGACTTTTCCCGGTTTCCGTTCAAAGTAAGACGGCCGTCGAGAAAAAGATCGAGGGTTTCCGGAATACTCAAAGGGATTGTGGAGGCATCCAGTGCGAAGGAAAAGGCGGACGGCGCCCATCCGTCGAGGGCCGCCTTGCCGCGGATGTCGAACCGGCCTTTCCCGATTTTACCGGAAAGGACATCCACCTTCACGGCGTCGGGTGTGATGTTCACCACCGCGGTCCCGTCTCGGATCTCTTGCAAAAGCCCGGGGGGCGTCAGCCGCACCCCCTTCAACGTCAAGTTTCCGGAAATCTCCGGGGACGCCGCGGCACCCCGGATCGTTGCCGCGAGCGCCGCCCGGCCGGCGACGTCCCCCATCCAGGGGGCAAGGGGGCTCAATCCCTTCAGTGGAATGGCGGCATCCAGGGACAGGTCCATATCCCCTTTCAGTGTCGCCCGGCCGCGGACATCCACATGCCCGTCGTCCAAAAGCCTCAGGCGGACATCCGCGGCCGTCACCTCGGACGCGTGCAGCGTTGCCTTGAAGCGTTCTCTTCGAACCAGTCTTTTTTCATCCCAAAGCATCTCCAGGCGGGAAAGATCGACTTCGGCTTCTATCTTTTCCGGATGTTTCACGTTTCCCCGGCCGGAGACAACCCCCGAAAGCCGGCCGCTGAACCGTCCCAGGCCGGCCATTTCAAAATAGGGGGAAAGCGCCATTTCATGAAACGCGGCCTCGGCGGAAAAATCCAGGTTTCGGATATGAAAACGCCCATAAAAGTCCAAATCGGACCGGGCGTGAAACGCCACCACCTGATCGGCAAGGGATGCCTCCAGGCGGATCTCCTCGACGGGCTTTCCCCGAATCGAAACCCCGCCGATGACGATATCCGCCGATGCCCGGGGATTTTCCAGTGTCCCTTCCCCGGAAATGCGGAATGTTGCCTTTCCTTTTTCGAGTCCCATTCGGGACAGCCAGTGGATGTGATTCAAGGAGAGGTTTTCGGAAACCAGCAAAAGCGAATACTTTTTTTCCGGGATAAAAATCCAGCCGGTGCCGTTGATGGTCTCTTTTTTCGAAACGAGGATCTGCAAGGGTTCCAGGTAAACCCGGTCTTTTTGCATCCGGGCATTCACGGTGATCTTTTCCATTTTCTGGCCGTAAAGATCCGTTTGATCCGCGGTGATTCGGAGGGTCCCGTCGGGATGCCGAAGGGTGCCGTCCAACCGGCCATGGAAAAAAACGGTGCCGTTGATCCCCTTGTCGAAGTCTTCCAGGTGCAGATTCCGGCCGTCGAACACCAGGTTCAACGGCGGATCCGGAACCCGGTCCAGGGTCTTCGGGTCGAGGAGGCCGGCGCTGCCTTCAATCAGGACCACGGCGTCTTTATCCTGGAGGCGTAACGGCGCCATGTGCAGCCGGCCGTCTTCCAGGCGAAGCCGGGCATGCAAATCTCCGATGCGCCTTCCTTCAATGGAAAGGGATTTCCCTTCCAGCTCAAGATCGGCCGAAGGCTTTCGTATGGACCCCCCAAGATGAAGGGATGCCTCCAGGGAACCGTCCAGGGGCACCGCCACGAAAAAAGACGCCGGCGGGCGGATCTCCGGCGCGGTCAAGGCAATGCGCGCATCGATGTTTCCGCTCTCCCATCCATAGACGCCGTTTCCTTCCAGGTGCATCTGTTCCATGTCCGCGGCAAAGGCGTCCACCTGGAGGGTTTTTCCGGAAAGGGCGGCCGTTGCCGAAAGGGTGAAATCCACGGGTGTTGCAAGGGCATTTTGGGTCAATCCGGTGACCGTAAGATCCACCGTCCCCCTGGCGTCGAGGCCTTCCAGAGTCACGCCTTTCCCGTCCACGGTCACGGCGGCGGCAAGGATTCCGCCCAGCGCCGTCTCCTTCAAATCTAGGGCCTTCAGATCCACGCGCGTAAGGGCGGCATCCATCCGGTACGACACGGCCTCCAGGTTTCGATGTGCGGCCAGAAATCCCTTGGGAAAGGCGTTTTTCAAATCAAACATCCCCGAAAATGCGGCATTTCCCATGGATGTTTCCACGTCCCGGGCCTCCAGGGTCAACACCCGGTCCGACAGCCGCCCTTTGACTTCAAACCCTTGAATCTCCGTCCCGGAAATGCGCCCCCCACCATAGGCCAGGCGCACCTCCACCGTCGGATTCGAGACCCTGCCGTGTCCGCGGAGATGAATGGCGGCACTTCCGGCCAGATCCGCCTGGAGCCCGAAGGTCCTTCGAATCGCTTCCAGGGTCGTTTCCAGGGAAAAGGCCATGTCAACGGCGGGATCCTCCACCGGTTTCCGGCCGTCCCCCTTGAGGGTCAGGGACATGGTCTCCGATTCGAGTGCGGCCGATACGGGCCGGATTTCCCCGTCTTTTACCCGGGCGTCGACCCGGAAATGCGTCCATCCGGTTCGGATCCCGGCCATGTGGATGCGACATTCTCCAAAATCGACCGCCACGGCACCCGATCGTTTCGCCAAATCCGCGTCGTATACCCGGACATCGATTTCTTCCAATTCGGCGATTTCGGTTTCCCCGCCCAGGGTTGAGGAAAACCGGAAAGATCCGCCGGTGAGCCGAAAGTCTTGAATTTTTACGTTGAAGGGAAAGGGTGTCCCGGCGTCGTCTTTTTCCGCGGGCGTCGCCGTCTTTCCTTCCGGCGGCGCCAGGGCGTGCACAAGATTGAGGCGTTTGTCCCGGCCCATCGACAGATGCACCTTCGGATGCACGATTTGGGCGTCTTCAACGAGGAGGGTGCCGGACAAAAGGGCCTTTAAGGATATGTCGAAACCGATGCGATCCACCGTCACGACCGGTTCGCCCGACGGCGTTTCCAGCCGTGCCCCTTCCACCTGGACACGGCCGTGGACCAGGGACAAGCGGGTTTTCGACCAAACCGTTTTCCCGGCGATGGTTTCATCGATTTTGGACTGGAGAAACTCCCGGGCCGCGTCGGTTTCCAGAAAGAACGGGAGACTGAACACCAGCAGGACGGCCATCCCGAGCATGAGGCAAAGACCCGCCGCGATTCTGAGACTCCATTTTTTCATTTGAACATCCTGCGTGCCCTTCCCTATCCGGTCCCAAGAGAGGCGTCATGGTCCCGGGGTGCCGATTGGGATTTCGATTGCGATTGCGGTTTCGATTTCGAT
>CAZQUR010000075.1:0-7598 GCA_964596535.1 uncultured Desulfobacteraceae bacterium | reverse complement strand
TTTCGATTTCGATAATAAACGGCGGGGGCGTCCGGTTGACAATCGGGGCCGTTCCCCGTATTTTGCTTGTTATCATACAGAAGAGGAGCCCATATGTCCATTGACGTCACCGTCAAGATCGGAGGGGAGGCCGGCCAGGGGATCCAGACCGTGGGAACCCTTCTGGCCCGGACCTGCCGCCGGGCCGGGCTTTATGTCATGGCCGTCAACGATTTTGAATCCCGGATCCGGGGCGGGCATAATTTTTTTCAGATCCGCATCCGGGACCAGGTGGTCCGGGCCGCCGACGACCGGGTGCACCTTCTGGTAGGACTGGACGCCGCCACCTACGATCTCCACCATGACCAGCTCGTCCCCGGCGGCCTGGCCGTCATGGACGACGCGGAGAACGCCTCCGGAGAGGGTGTCCTGCCGGTTCCCATCACCGCACTGGCCCAGGAAGCGGGCGGGAAGATACTGGCCAACACGGTGGCGGCCGGAGCGTGTCTCGCCCTTCTGAGCGCACCTTTGACGCTCTTCCTTGAGATTCTTTCCGAACAATTCAAGGAAAAGGCGGCGGCCGTGATTCAGGACAACCAAAAAGCCGCCGCCCTCGGGTATCAGGCCGTCGAAAAAACGGCGTTTTCCCATGCGTTTCCGTGGAAAGAGGAAACGCCCAAAGGTGTGCTTTTATCCGGAGACCAGGCCATCGCCCTTGGTGCGGCGGCGGCGGATTGCCGGTTCTCCGCGTTCTACCCCATGTCCCCGTCCACGGGGATTCACCTGCACCTGACCGCTCTGGCGGACCGCCTCCCGCTGGTGGTGGAGCAGGCCGAAGATGAAATCGCCGCCGTCAACATGGCCGTGGGTGCGTCTTTTGCGGGTGTCCGGGCCATGACCGCCACGTCGGGCGGGGGCTTCTGCCTCATGACCGAAGGCCTGGGACTTGCCGGGATGTCGGAAACCCCCCTCGTCGTCATCGACGCCCAGCGCCCCGGACCCGCCACGGGGATGGCCACCCGAACGGCCCAGGCGGATCTTCTCTTTCTCATCCACGCCTCCCAGGACGAGTTTCCCCGGTTCGTCTTCGCGCCCAAGACCCTTGAAGACGGTTTCGCCGTCACGGCTCACGCATTCGAATTGTCGGAAAAATACCAGGTCCCGGCCCTGATCCTGGTGGACCAGTACTTCATCGATTCCCTGGTGCTCGTGGACACCCCCCTTGAAATACCGAAAAACCGGGAGCGGTTTATCCTCGAACCCGCACCCGAGGAAGCAGCAGCATACCGGCGCTACGCCGTTACCGCCGACGGGATCTCCCCCCGGGCCCTGCCGGGCCGGAGCCCGGCCCTGGTGGTCTTTGACGGAAACGAGCACCGGGAAGACGGCCACACCACGGAAGATGCAACAAACCGCACCCGGATGGTGGACAAACGAAACGCCAAAATCCCTTCCATGCAAAAAGAAATGCGCCCCCCCGAAACCTTTCATCCCGAGGCCCGGACGATCCTGGCGGGATGGGGGTCCACTTACGGCGTGATTCGGGAAACGGTAGAACGGCTTCGGGGAAAAAAGATCGATATCGGGCACGTCCACTTCACGGATTTGTGGCCCTTTCCCGTGGATTCGGGAAAGGCCGCCCTGGAAAAGGCCCGGCGCCGGATCACGGTGGAAAACAACAGCACCGGCCAGCTGGCCCGGCTCCTTTGCCAGGAAACCGGGATCGCCCCGGAAAAAAAGATCCTCAAATACGACGGCCGGCCCTTTTATGTAGGGGAGCTGGAAAAACGAGTAGGGAAACTGCTGGAGGAAGGATCATGATCCCCGTCGAAACGTATGACATCGACAACGAAAACGAATGGTGCCCGGGGTGCGGCAACTTCGGTATCCTCAAGGCCGTAAAAAAGGCCCTTGCCGGACTCGACATCCCTCCCCATGAAATCCTTGTCGTTTCCGGGATCGGCCAGGCCGCCAAGACCCCCCATTTCATGAAGTGCAGCGGCTTCCACAGCCTGCACGGCCGGGCCCTTCCCCTGGCCACGGGGGCCAAGATCGCCAACCACGCCCTGAAGATCCTGGTCCACATGGGCGACGGGGACTGTTACGGGGAAGGGGGAAACCATTTCATGCACGCCGTCCGCCGGAACATCGATGTCACGGCCATCGTGCATGACAACCGCGTCTTCGGGCTCACCAAGGGCCAGGCCTCCCCCACGTCCGCACCCGGGATGATCACCAAGGCCCAGCCCCGCGGCGTGATCGCCGGGGCCTTCAACCCCCTGGCCGTGGCCCTGGTTCTGGGCGGGAGTTTTGTGGCCCAGGGGTTTTCCGGCAAGCCGGATCACCTGAGTGGATTGATTCAAAAGGGCATCCGCCACAAGGGCTTCAGCCTCATCAACGTCCTCCAGCCGTGCGTCAGCTTCAACCCGGTCAACACCCACAAATGGTACGCCGAACGGGTGTACCCGCTGGAAGAAACGGATCATCGCACCGATGATCTTCCCCTGGCCCTTCAAAAAGCCATGGAAGGCGATGAGCGGATTCCCATCGGTGTCTTCTATGCCGAAGAAAAGCCTTCCTACACGGACCGGCTTCCGGCCCTGGAAAAGGGGCCCCTTCTCGACCGCCCTTTTGCGCCGGAAACGCTCCAGGCCCTTCTGGACGCCCTTTTTTGACGGTTTCGTAAAAAGGCTTTATGCGGCGTCCTTGCCTTGTTCTACCCGGACTTGCACGTGAAGGGATAGAAATGATAGAAGCAGTATCCTCCCGGATCCCCCTGCGCCATCTCGGTATCGATCATGCACTGGCCGATCATGTTCTTGGAGGCGTCTTCGTAGTCGGGCCGGGCCTGTTCTTTTTCTTTGCAGGCCATGCAAATGGGCCGGTGATCGTAAACAGACAAGATCCGCTTTTCGTCTTGTGCCAGCGCTTTATTGCAGGCCGCGCATGACACCGCACAGGACAGGGCCTTTTCCCAGGTTTGCTCCATTGCTTCCTCCCTTGATTGAAACCCACTCTTTTGCCGCATTGACGCTCTCCCGCAGCAAGCTGCGGGGAATGCGCTCGCTGTTGCGGTTCAAAATGGGTGCGTAATCCGGTTCACGGGTGGTTTTCCTGACCACCTGCGTATAGCGGATCACCCCTTCTTTGTCGATGACAAAAACGGCCCGGGCCAAAAGCCACAACTCTTTGATGCGCACGCCAAAGGCTTCACCCAGGGCGGCCGTCCGGTGGTCCGAAAGGGTCACCGCCTGTTCCACCCGGCGCCGGATAAAAGAAAGTGCCCAGGAAACCCCATGAAAACGGTTGACATTTCCTAGTACATTGTGGTAATTAAGGGATACGTTTCGGGGGGAATCCATGCCGAAAAAAATATTGTTCAGCCTTACGGCGATGGCGGGAATCTTGTTTCTTTTCTTCGGATGCGACCGCGACGTCGCCTATCAAAGAGTTGATTTTTCAAAAACCCTGACCGTGGAAAAAACATCCCCTTCCCCATCCGGCGGCATGGAGCTCCGGGTAGCCGTGGCCGCCATGATCTCCCCCAAGGAAACCTTTATTTATTACAAGCAGCTGATCGACTATATCGCGGATCGGTCGGGGCACCGGGTGCGTTTGATCCAGAGAAAGACCTACGAAGAGGTCAACGTCCTTTTTCCCAAGCGCCAGATCGATCTGGCCTTCATCTGCACCGGGCCGTATGCCGCCTCAAAAGACAAATACGGTTTCGAGGCCATCGCCACACCCGTCATCCGGGGGGCGCCCTTTTATCAATCCTATCTCATCGTCAATAAAGACAGCCCCTACCATCGCCTGGAGGATCTGCGGGGCCGGGTCTTCGCGTTTACCGATCCGGACTCCAACACCGGCGCCCTGGTCCCCCGCTTTTGGGTCCATGAAACGGGAGAATCCGCCGACCGTTTCTTTTCGGAGATCAAATACACCTTCAGCCATGACAATTCCATTCTTGCCGTGGCCAAAGGCCTCGTGGATGCGGCCGCCGTGGACGGGCACAAATGGGAGTTTTACAATATCCGAAACCCCGAGTTCACCTCGCGGACGCGCGTCATCAAGAAGTCGAAACCCCTCGGGAGTCCGCCCCTGGTCGCCTCCATTCACCTGGCGGATGACTTTAAGGATCGAATCCAAAAGATCGTGCTGGCCATGCACGAAACCCCCGAAGGACAAAGAATCCTGAATGAACTGATGATCGACCGTTTCAGGGCGCCGCAGGAAGCATGGTACCGGCCGGTCCGCGAAATGGTCGAGGTGCTGAATGCCCATGAAAAATCCCCCATGGCCTCCCATGAGTCTTAAAAAAGCCCTGGTACTGAGCATCGTCGTGCTGGTGGTGGCCAGCGGCGCGGTGATCTCCCAGCTCGTGACCCACCGTTACGGCACCGTTCTCCAGGAACGGGCCCGGGCCCAGGCCGAAAACATCGCCCATAAACTCGCCCTCGACGCCGCCGACAAGATTCTCATCAACGATATGGTGTCCCTCCAGAAGCTTTTGGACGACCAGTTGGTGAGCACCCCCGCCATCGGGTATCTCTTTGTCGTCAAGGACGATCGCGTATTGACGCACACCTTCGGCGGGGGCATCCCTGCCGGCCTGATCCCCGCCAATTCGCCGGCGGAAAACGGAACGCCCCGGATCCAAAAGATCCTCTCCGAAAAGAAAGAGCGCTACATCGACATCGCCTGGCCCATATTCGATGGGCACGCCGGAACCCTGCGCCTGGGCCTGTCGGAAGCCCCAATCCGTAAGGAAGCGACCCAACTCTGGGTCCAGGTGAGCCTTTTCACCGTCGCCGTCGTCATCCTCGCGATCCTTGTCAGTGTGTATTTCGTGGACCGGTTGACCCGGCCCCTGTTGAGCCTTGCCGGGACCGCCGAAAAGATCGATGCCGGCAACCTGGACGTCCGGGTAAACGTTCAAGGACGGGCCGAGGTGTCGCGCCTGGCAGGGGCCTTCAACAGGATGCTCGACCGTCTTCGGGAAAACACCCTCCGGCTCGAAGAATCCAACCTCCGGCTCGAAGAAAAGAACCGGGCCCTGGACCGGGCCCACCGGCAGTTGACCACCTCCTTTACCATCTCCCGGGAAATGGGCGCCCTGACGGGCACGCGGGAAGTCTGTACCTACCTGGTGGCAACCCTGAAAGCCATCGCGGATTGCCGGTCCATGGCCATGCTCCTTTTCAGCTCGGACCGCAAAGACGCCTTTGCCTACACGAACCAGACAGGGGTTCGTCTCGCGCCGGACCAGGCCGAAGCCGCCGCCGGATTGCTGACCCTCCAGGGCAACCGGCGGTTTTTCGATGCCCCCGATACGCTGGTTTTTTCCTTTTTACCCATGGAAATCCAGGACTTCAACCGGCTTTCCGTCTTTCCCGTCCGCCATATGGAACATCTGCTGGGGGCCGTCATCATCGGATGCCCGAAAGACTGCCGGTGCGTGGAAAAGGAACTCGAGATCATCGAAATGATCCTGAAGCAGACCGCCGGCGTCCTGAACCGCGTTCAGATCCAGGAAGAAGAACTCCAAAACCTCAAGATGCGAAGCGCCGCGTCCTCCCGGTTCGGCGGGATCGTGGGAAGGGACGCCGCCATGCAGGTGATCTTTCAGCTCATCGAAGACGTGGCCCCCACGGACGCCACGGTCCTCATCCAGGGGGAAAGCGGGACCGGAAAGGAACTTGTGGCCCGGGCCATTCATGCCAAAAGCCCCCGGGCCGATAAGCCCTTCGTGGTGATCAACTGCGCCGCGTATCCCAGCACCCTTTTGGAAAGCGAACTCTTCGGCCATGAAAAAGGCGCCTTCACCGGCGCCCTTCGCCGAAAAACCGGCCGGTTCGAACAGGCCGACGGCGGCACGGTCTTCCTTGACGAAATCGGGGAGATCCCCCAATCGGCGCAGATCAAGCTCCTGCGGGTCCTCCAGAGCCGGCGCTTCGAGCGGGTGGGCGCCGAAGAAAGCATATCCGTCAACGTCCGGGTGCTGGCCGCCACCCACAAAAACCTGATGCGGGAAATCCAAGACGGACGGTTCCGCGAGGATCTTTTTTACCGCTTGAACGTGGTCCCCGTCCTGCTGCCCGAACTCCGGAACCGGAGAAATGACATCCCCCTGCTGGCCGCCCATTTCTTGGAAAAATTCGCCGCCGAACAGGGAAAATCCATCCGGGGATTTTCGCCGGACGCCATGCGCCGGCTGCTCAACTATGCCTGGCCCGGGAATGTCCGGGAACTCGAAAACAGCATCGAACACGCCGTGGTGCTGTCAAAGGGTTCGCAAATCGAACCATCCGATCTCCCGGAAACGATCCATGCTCCCCGGCCCCAGGCCCTGGAGAAAAAACAGGCGCCGAAACCCACCCTTTCGGACAATGAAGCGTTTTTGGTCCGGCAGACCCTGGAGGAATGCGGCTGGAATAAAACCGAAGCCGCCGCCCGCCTGGGGATCAGCCGCAGCACCTTGTACGAAAAGTTGAAAAAATACAACATCACCTCCCCGACTTTTCATTAATATCCCCCCATTTTTGTCCGAAAAACACATCCGGCGGTTTGTGCGTCCGATTTTCGGACACGTTTAATATTTTGAAATGGTTGGTTTATTTTATTTAAAGCGTTTTCAGCGTCCGGTTTCAAAACGTTTTTTTCTCTTCAGGAATCTAATGCCGCAGGTTTGGTTTTATCCTGAACAGTTTCACTTGTTTTTTTTATTTCCTATAATTTCAGTCGCTTTTATCCATAATACCGGATCCGGGGCCTCCCGGATTCCCTTCCTGGCACATCGCTTGCTACATGCTAGCGACGGATGCCGCCACTTTTGCGGTTCGTTTTCCCCTTTACCCGTGGAATGGACCCTTACCGAATCCGATGAAGAAAATTTTAGTGGTCGGGTGCCAAGACCAAAAAGAAGTCTTTCCCGTACTGGAACAGCAGCGTTTTTCTTTCCGATGCGTGGAGACCCATGAAGCGGCGGTGTCTGCGTTGTCTTCAAAGGAATACGCTACCATCCTCCTGGATCTGGATGCGATCCCTGTTTCAAACCGGATGATCCGTAACCTTGCGGCAAAGCATCCCGGAATCCCTTTTTTATGTATTTCCCAAAAACGATTCCATCCCGAACTCCGGGAGGCCTTTCGCGATCATATCTACGCGTGCCTGGCCAAACCGGTGGACCTGGAGGAACTCCGGTACTGGCTCAAATCCCTTTGGGACAATGAACCGGATCCCCGGGCACCGCCGTAAAAAAGAAGATAGGGGCCGAGGGTTCGAGGGTTCGAGGGTTCGAAGAGCAAGGGTAGAGGATAAAGGTCAGGGATCAGAACTTGACGGGATCGGGATCGAAATCGGGATCGGGATCGGCTGTAGGGCGGCGTTTTATCCCGCTGGCGCGAGGACAGGCATGCCGCCGAGGGGTAACCGTCGGTTTACGGCGGGATATAAAATCCCGCCCTACAATTTTTTCGGAAATCCCGCCTTTGATGGGATTTTTCGGAAAGCAGCTCAGTGAAGTCACTTGGAAAAAAAACGAAGCCATCAAACGTGATGAAATCGTAAAAAGTCGAAATCGGGATGGCAAAGTAAAAAGCGCCAGATGCAAGGCGCGC
>CAZQUR010000074.1:0-14995 GCA_964596535.1 uncultured Desulfobacteraceae bacterium | reverse complement strand
CATGGTGATCCCGGTCATGGCATTCCTCATCAATATCTGGTACACGGCCAGAGGACGGCTGGGGGAGATCCATGCGGACATCGGCGCCAAGTTCGTCTTCACCGGCACCATCATGTATTTTTTCGTGAGCATCCAGGGGTCCATGATGTCGCTGCCCCAGGTGCAGCGGGTGACCCACTTCAACAACTGGGTGGTGGGGCACGCCCACGTGGGGGTCCTGGGATTCGCGGGGATGATCGCCATCGGGGGGTTGTACGCCATCCTGCCCCGGATCAGCGGAAGACCCCTGTACAGCCGCTTTTTGGCCGATCTCCAGTACTGGTTGATTCTCATCGGCGTTTCGGGGTTCACCGTCATCCTCACCATCGCCGGACTGATCCAGGGAAACGCCTGGCTCAACGGCGAGACGGTGTACCGGGTCCTTCCCCAGGTTCACATGTACTACATCATCCGGGCGGGCCTGGGCCTGATGATCTTTACGGCGGCCGTGATCGGTCTTTATAACATGGGTAAAACCCTTTTTGCGAAAGGGGGGGGACTCCCGTGAAAATGACCCCCAAAGCCGTGGTCATGGGAAGTGTGGCCCTCCTTACGGCAGTGGTCCTGGTGGTGGTGGTGTTGCCCTACGCGAACACGCACCGGACCCCTCCATCGGAGATCTTCCGCATGCGCACGGCCGAGGAGGCGGAAGGCCGGCACCTGTACATCGCCAACGGATGCGTGTATTGTCACAGCCAGTCCATCCGATCCTTTGACTGGGGCATGGGGGCCCAGCGCATCGCACAAGCCGGGGATTACGTCCAGGACCATCCGATCCTGTTGGGTTCGGCCCGGACCGGACCCGACCTTTCCCAGGAAGGCGGAGAGCACCCCGATGACTGGCACGTGGCCCATTTTGTCAATCCCCGGTTCACGCGGCCGTTGTCCATCATGCCGCCGTTTGCCTTTCTGGGAAAAGAAAAGATCGAAAAACTGATCCGGCACGTCCAGGGGCTGGGAATGCAGGCCGCGGACCGGCGGATGCGGCGCCAACGGGAGTGGAAGGCGGCGGCAATCCGGGCTTACGAGGCCGGGGTGGAGGAAAACATCGACTGGCTCCACCGCCACGTTCCCGAAGGGTGGAGAAACCTCCCCAATCCCTATCCCACCTCCGAGGCGGGATTGGCCCGGGGCCATAAGATTTACCAGGATTTTTGCATGGGATGCCACGGCCCCATCGGAGACGGCATGGGACCGGCACAGCCCCACCTCTATCCACCGCCGCTCAATTTCACCCTCCTCAGGGACCGGGGGGTTTCGGGCGGGATTTTATATTATCAAATCATGAACGGCATCACGGGCACCGCCATGCCCTATTTCAAGAAGGACCTGGAATCCGAAAAAATCTGGGAGGTGGGGGATTACGTGGCCGTGTATTTTATCGGCCAAAGCGATGCAAACGCCGAACCCAAAGGGATCGACGCGGCCTACGAATAATGTAAGGGATTATGTACTATCCGTACTTTCTCACATACATCGTCACCGGCCTGATCTTGAGCCTGGCCGTGTTTTGGTGGGCTCTGAAAAACGGGCAGTTCCGGGATCAGGAGCGGGCGCGATACCTGCCCCTGGAAGATCAGGCGAGCGCCCCCGCCAAGGGGCTTCCCGGCCCGGGACGTCTCGAAGTTTTGGCCTTGGCGGGGCTGGTGGCGGCCGGGCTGGCCCTGAGCGCGGCCGTGCTGATTGTTTCCCTGGTCCGATTCGGATCCTTGACGTAAGGAGGTGCTGTGCGGTTTTTTCACTTGATAAATCTCGAACACGTGGCCCTGTACTTCTTTCCGACACTGCTGTTCATCCTCGTTTTGGCTCTTGCATTGGCCTATTTTCCCTTGCGCGGGCCGGACCACGAGAAACGGGCTTCTACGGTGATCTACCGGTACCCGGAGGATATCGAGGATCGAAACGCCCCGTTTCCCCTGGCCATGACGCTCATCATCGCCGGCACCGTGCTTTGGGTTTTGGGGTACATCCTGGGCGTGGGATTTTTAAAGGTGAAAATCTGATATGGAAAATCCATCCCGTAGAAACGGCGTTTTCAGGACGTATTTTCTAATCGCCGCCATGGTGATCCTGATTTTTGGGAAAGGGTTTTTGGCGTTTCGCGTCATCGGGGATTTGGGGATGCCCGCGTGGGATTTCCGGCCGGTCAAAGACGTCCCCGGCGAATCCTCCTACGCCGTTTACGCGGTGCAGCCGTATCCCCAGCACATCCGGGGAGCCCAGGGAGAATAAATGAAACGCCTTATTGTCCTGGGGACAGTCGTCTGTGTTCTCCTTTTGGCTGCATACGGCGGGATCACCCTTTACGACGAATATTTCCCCTTTGGCCGGATGTGGGAAACCCCTGCGGTGAAGCCCCATGAAATACCGATTCAGGGGATGCGCCGGGGGAGCGTTCCCGCAACCGGCGGGGAGGCTGTATGGCGCACCCGTGGTTCCGGGGAACTGGAGAACCCGGATCCGGACCGGTCGGCGAAACGCGTCTTTTCCGGCAGGACCGCCTATGTCCGGTATTGTATCCATTGTCACGGAAAGGCCCTGGACGGGCAAGGGACGGTGGGGCAAAGCTTTTCACCCCTTCCCCGGGATCTGAGAAGTCCGCGGATCCAGGACCAAAGCGACGGGGCGCTTTTTTTCACCGTCAGCTACGGGAAAAACCGAATGCCCGCCCTGGCCGCCACGCTCTCGGTCCCTGAACGCTGGGATGTCATTGTGTATTTGCGAACGACGCCGGAAAACAACACAGCAACTCCATAGCCTCGTACTTTTCTTTTTTGCTTCACCCCATGGACCCGATGGCGCAACCCAAAAAGGCATCCAATACATCGACGCATTCTTCGGTGCAAGGACCTGCCGGCCACAAGGAATGTTTTCTTTGCGGACTCTCCTTTCCCGCAAAGACCGTTTTTTTGGATACTCCCGCCGGCCGCCGTTTCTTTTGCTGCAAGGGGTGCCTCCAGGTCTTTGTCATGCTTTCCGAATCCGAAGAAGCCAAATCGGGAAAACCCTTTCACGAAACCGCCCTTTTTCAAAAATGCCGGGAGATGGGAATCATTCCCCGCGGCCCCGAGGATCTCCAGCGCCCTGAAACGGAAAAGGCAAAAAAACAAAGCCCGGTTTCGGGATCCCAGGGCGGATCCCCGTCGATCCTTTCGGAGGCTGCTGCCCTGGAGGGCCTTTCGTTCGATGCCCGGATTTCTGGGATGTGGTGCCCGGCCTGTGCATGGATCATTGAAGAAGCCGCCCGAAAAGCACCCGGCGTGAAAAACGTCTCCTGCCATTTTTCCACGGATCGGTTCCGCTGCCGCTACGATCCGGTGAAAACGTCGCCCGGTCGCATCCTCGACCGTATCGAACGTTTGGGATACAAGGCGGTTTTTGCGGATGCGCCGGGGGAGGGGGGATCCCTTCAGGGCGAGTGGGTCCGGATGATTGTTTCGGCGATTCTCACCATGAACATCATGATGTTTTCCTTTGCCCTGTACATCGGCTTTTTGGATCCTTTTTCCAAAGAGACCGTCTTCAAGCTGTCCTTGCCGGTTTTTCTCATGGCCGCCGGAGTGTTGTTCTACGGCGGAAGGGAGATCTTCACCAGGGCGGCGGCCGGGATTCACAATGCCGCCTTCGGCATGGAGACTCTCATCGCCGCGGGCGCGCTGACGGCCTTTGTCTACAGCACGGTCAACCTGACAAGGGGCAGCCTCCACTTGTATTACGACACCGCCGCCATGCTGATCACGCTGGTCCTCATCGGAAAACGCATGGAAAGCAGGGCCAAAAACCGGGTCCAATCCGATCTGGATCATTTTTTTTCCCTGGTTCCCAACAAGGTGCGCTTGATTACCGATGCGTATCCCGAAGGGAGGTACGGAAGCGTCCACGCCCTGAACCCCGGGGATCGGTTCCGGGTGGAACCCGGGGAGATCGCGGCGGCGGACGGCGTTATTCTGGACGGTACCGGCTTTGTGGATGAATCGGCCCTGACCGGCGAGCCCCGACCGGTGATCAAGACGCGCTCGGACCCATTACGGAGCGGAAGCAAAATCCTTCAGGGGGTTTTTACGGTCCGCGCCGACGCCGTGGGAAAGGCGTCGGTCTTCGGCCGGATGCTCACCCTCATGGAAGACGCCCTCGCGCAAAAGGGACATTACGAAGCGCGCGCCGAAACGCTCTTGAGACGGCTTGTCCCTGGAATTTTCATGCTCGCCGCGGGCATTGTCCTTATGCTCTTGTTTTCCGGTCATACTATTGAAACGGCCGTCATTCGGGGAATCACGGTGATCGTCATCACGTGTCCCTGCGCTCTGGGCGTGGCGGTCCCTTTGGCCCGTACCGCGGGCGCTTCCCGGTTGCTGAAACAGGGGATTCTCCTTCGGGATTTTTCCGCCCTGGGGCAGGTCCGGCGCATCAAAACAGTGGTTTTCGATAAAACCGGCACATTGACCCGGGGCCGGTGGCGGCTCCAGGAAATCGTCACGGAAGACGGGTTCGATCCGGATACCGCCCTGGGTCTTGCCGCGGCCCTGGAAGCCGATGTTCCCCATTTCATCGCTTCCGAAATCCTGGAATCTGCGCAACGAAAAAGGGTCGCACCGGTTGCCGTGGAAAAAATCCGTTGTTTTCAAAACGGTATTTCCGGAAAATATCAGGGAAAGGAAATCAAAATCGGATCCATGGGATTCGTCGCGGCTCAAAAAGGAAATCCGGAAGGTCAAGAGGCAAAACCGGTGGTTCTCGAAAGGGCCTCAACGACCAATTCCTTCGATTCGAGGGTATTTTTGGCGGTTGAAGGGAAAATCGCCGCGGTTTTTGTTTTTTCCGATCCTCTAAGACCGAAGGCGGCCGAGACCGTATCCCGCCTTAGGACGGCCGGGTACCGGTTGGTGCTGGTCTCCGGGGACAACCCCGCCACCGCCCGGACGGTGGCAAAGGCGCTCGACATTCCGGAATCTTTCGGGGGGCTCCTTCCGGCGGACAAAGTCGAGCGGGTCAAACGCCTTCAGGAAGAAACCGGACCCACGGCCATGGTGGGCGACGGCATCAACGACGCACCGGCCATGGTTCAGGCCGATGTGGCTGTGGCCATGTACTCGGGAAGTCCCCTGGGAAAAGAGGCCTCCCATGTTACGTTGATGCGAAGCGATCCGATGCAGCTTCTGGATTTTATCGAAACGGGTGAAAGCATCTTAAAAAAGATGCACCAGAACCTGGGCTGGGCGTTCATCTACAACATAGTGGCCGTTCCCGTGGCCGCAGCCGGATGGCTGACCCCGGTGATCGCCGTCTGCGCCATGCTGGCAAGCTCCCTGAGTGTCATCGGGAACACGCTTTTGCTGATGAAAAATCCGAAGGAATCCAATGGCGCGGGATTTTGCATTTGAACCGAAGCAGGAAAGAGGTGATACAGCATGCATGTCAAAACGCTTGAAACCTGGCGGCACCGCCACGATTTCGCCGTGATTCACGATCAAGGCGAGCGGCGCACCTTTCAGGTGCTGCTGTTGACGGCGGCAACCATGGTCATTGAAATTACCGCCGGGGCCGTTTTCGGTTCCATGGCCCTGTTGGCCGACGGCTGGCACATGGGCACCCATGTGGCGGCATTCATGATCTCCTTGTTTGCCTACCGGTTTGCACGGGAACACGAACAGGATCCGGCGTTTACGTTCGGCACGGGAAAGGTCGGTGTTTTGGGCGGGTTTGCCAGCGCCGTGGCGCTCTTGGTGGTAGCGTTGGTCATGTCCGTAGAATCCATACAACGTTTCTTCAAGCCCCAGGAAATTCATTTCAACGAGGCCATCGGCGTGGCGGTGATGGGACTTATCGTGAACCTGATATCCGCTTTTTTATTGCAGGACTCCCGGCATCCGGATCATGCCCATGGACATCCGCATCCGGATCACAACCTGAAGGCGGCCTATTTCCACGTGTTGGCCGACGCGCTGACCTCGGTGTTGGCCATTGTCGCCTTGGTTTGCGGCAAATTCTTCGGTTGGAAATGGCTGGATCCGACCATGGGGATCATCGGCGCGGTGGTCATCACCCGCTGGTCGTATGGCCTGATAAAAGAAACAGGACCCATCTTGTTGGATGAAAATCCAGAGGAAGGAAAGAAAGCCGCCATCAAGACCCTCGTGGAGTCGGATGCGGACAACCGGATTGCCGATTTGCACCTGTGGAAAGTGGGGCCCGGTGATTATGCATTGATTGTTTCCCTCGTGACCCATTTCCCGAAACCGGCGGAACACTACAAGGCCCTCCTGGAAGATATTTCCGGGTTGGCACACATCACCATCGAGGTGAACCCATGCATGGGAGAACCCTGCATCATCCCCGAACCGGGGCGCGCATAATCCCCATATGACCCGGGTGAAATTGCCGGTTCGAAAGAGCGGGGACCGTGACCGTGCATTGACATCGTCCCCATGATCGAGGATAATCCGGGATTCCAACAATGTTGTGAAAGACTGGACCCGAGCCATAGCATGACCTGCCGGAAACGTACATCGCCTCCGGCAAAACGTGGATGTCAGCGCTTTGATACCCCATAGAACTCCCGCGTATCTTTTTACCGTCTTTTTTTTGTGCGGCCTTCTTCTTGCGCCGAAGGCCGGTTTTTCTTCCACGCCGATATCCGCGACCCCTTTCTCACCCGGGGAAAGACTCACATTTCGACTCAAATGGGGCTTTATTCCGGTGGGGGAGGCCGTGCTGGAAGTCCACCCCGTAACGACCGTCAACGGCCTGCCGGCGTATCACTTTTCCGTCAACGCCAAAAGCAACGCCTTCGTGGACGTCTTCTATAAGGTGCGGGATCAGATCGATGCGTTTGCGGATCTCGGGATGACCCGCTCCCTGCACTACCGTCAAAAACAGCGGGAAGGCTCCACCCGGCGGAACATCACCGTCTATTTCAACTGGGAAAAAAACCAGGCCCGGCACGTCAACTATGGAGAAAAGCGTCCGCCCGTCCCGATCCCCCCGGGCACCTTCGACCCCCTTTCTGTCTTTTATTTCGCCCGGCTCCAAAAGATGGCGCCGGGTCAGGTCATCGAGAGGTGGGTCACCGATGGGAAGCGATGTGTCATCGGTAAAGGAAAAGTACTCCGGCGGGAAACGATCCAGTTGAAAAAACGCCGCATCCCCACGATCTTATTTGAACCCGAATGCAAAGAAGTGCGGGGGGTTTTCGAGCAAAGCCCGGGCGCCAGAATCGAGGTCTGGCTCACCGATGATCCTCACCGGATTCCCGTCCGGATCAAAAGCAAGGTGATCGTGGGAAGCTTTGTGGGCGAACTCGTGGCCGCCGAAGGGGTGGAGGGGTTCGACTTCAAATGACACCGGCCTTTGATAAAATCATGTGCGCCGTGGATTTCTCCGAGTTTTCGGAAGAGGTCCTTCACGCCGGAAAAGAAATGGCCCGGCGGTTTGGTGCCACCCTTTGGATATTTCATTCCGTTTGTTTTCCACGGGAACGCAACGGTGATGTTTTCGATGAACAAAAGAAAAAGGGGGAAAAGGAATCCGTCCACAAGGCCCAAGAGAAAATCGAGATTCTCATGAAAGGCTCTGAAGTGCCGTGGAAACCGCTTGTGATGGTGGGGGACCCGGTGGAAAACGCCGCCGTGGCGGCAGGGACGGAAGGCATCCATATGATCATGGCCGCGAGCTATGGCATGTCCGGCTTCAAGCGGCTTTTTTTAGGGACGGTGGTGGAGCGTCTTGCCGGCGTGCAAAACACACCACTGATGGTGCTTCGCCCGCGGCATCGTGTAGAACCGGCGTCAAGGGGACACGCCTTTAAACTCGGACGCATCGCTGTCTGCTGCTTTCTCGATCCGCCGCCCACGGCCCTTGTGGAATACGGCATCGCCCTGGCAAAAGGCTGGGAAGCCGAGTTGATCCTGGTGCATTCCCTGGAAGCCCCGCCTGCGGAAAACGGGATGGAACCGGACCTTTGCTCCTATGAAGAAGCCCAGGAAAAGATGCTGAATCGCGTTCGCGCGCGACTGGAGACGCTTGTTCCCCGTGAGCAACGGCAGGGGATCAATGTCCGATCCGAGGTGTTGTTGGGCGTTCCGGGCGAACAGATTCGGGATTTCATTGACGCATCCGCCGTGGATCTCGTGATCGTGGGCGGCCCGCAGCACAGCCCTTTGGGATCTTTCATCATCGGTTCCACGACCCGATTCCTGATCCGGCACGCCCGATGTGCCGTGCTGAGTGTGGCTTCCGGATGAAAGGGGGGAGGCCATGCGCCGACGCACCGGAATTGTGATGGATCCACGGTATCTGGAGCATCGGACCATCGAGGGACATCCGGAAAACCCCCGGCGGTTGGAGGCCGTGTATTCTTTATTCGATGAACCGGAGATGAGAGCCCGTTTCCATTTCGTTCCTCCCAAAGCAGCCGACAAGGATGCCATCACGCGGATTCACTTCCCGGAGCACATTCACCGAATGGCCCGGACCGCCGACCGTGAACTTTCCATGCTCACCCCCGATACGTCGGCTTCCGCCGGCTCTTACGAGGCCGCCCTCCTGGCCGCGGGCGGGTTCATGGAGCTCATTTCACAAGTGGCCTCCGGCACCCTGGACAATGCCATGGCCCTGGTCCGCCCCCCGGGTCACCACGCCGAACGGAACCGGGCCATGGGATTTTGCCTGTTCAACACCATTGCCGTCGGAGCCGCCTATGCGCGCACGGCGTTGGGCATGGAGCGGATCCTCATCGTGGACTGGGATGTCCATCACGGGAACGGCACCCAGCACGTCCTCGAGGCGGATTCCGCCTATCTTTATTTTTCCATCCACCAATACCCCCTTTTTCCGGGAACCGGACTTTTCCAGGAAACAGGCGTCGGAAAAGGGGAGGGGTTTACCATGAATCTACCCCTTCCCAGCGGTTACGGTGACGGGGATTACGCGGTGATCTTCGATAAACTCCTCCGGCCCGTGGCCCTGGAATTTCAACCCCAAATGATTCTCGTCTCCGCGGGATTCGACACCCACTTTGCCGATCCTTTGGGGGGGATGCGCATGACCTCCGCCGGGTACGCCGCGCTGACCCGCATCCTCATGGAGATTGCGGACACCTGTTGCAACGGCCGAATCGCCATGGTCCTGGAAGGGGGATACCATCTGGGGGCCCTCAAGGAATCGGTGCGTACCGTTTTGCTGGAGTTAACGGAAGAAAGCGCATGGGATTGGGTCACCATGGCCCAAGACGCGGACCCCAAGAGACTGACGTATGCCCTTTCACGATGTACCCACGCCCACCGGCCTTTCTGGAAATGTCTCGAGGCCCTATAGGGGGAATCATGGACAAGATCAAGATCATGGAAGCCTCCGTGGCCAAATGGCAGCGGATCATCGACGGGAAAAGCACAGACGGCGGCGTTCTGGACTGTCCCCCCTGCCGCATTTTTTACGTGCTGATTTGTTTCGGGTGTCCCATCGCGGACTACACCGGGAAAAAATTTTGCAAAGGAAGCCCCTACGGTGCGTGGTACTGGCACCAGATCGAGGCCCACGGATACATGCGAAAAAAAATTTATTGTCCCGAATGCAACCAAATTGCCACGGATATGCGGGATTTCATGATTGAAATCGTGGAGCACCTCAAAAAAAAGGACGCGGAAGAAGACAAAAAGAACCGCCGGGAGGCATCTCCGCCAAAGACGTGACCGGAACGTTTCCCGCACGCCCGGCTTTTAAAACGAAGTCGCGGGAAGCGATCTTAAAATGACCTTTTCTTTTACCGGGAACTCCATCTTCAGGGCGGGAGGGCGCCACAGTGGAATTGACGGAAAATATCCATGGGAGGACCTGAATCCGCAGCAGCGGCGTTGGCCGGTGCCGGTGAAATGGGCGTTTTTTGGGTGGCGGCGGTTGTGCTGTTCCGCCGGGCCGGGCTGACCCTTGCCGAGTCGGGCGCCTATGCCGTGATCGGTGTCCTTATGGCCTTTTCTTTTTTGTTTCAAAGCGTTTTTTTGATCCGCTTTCCCCTTGTTTCCCTGGCGGTCGAATCCGTTGGGTTGGGGTGGGCCGTGCGGGTGATCGCAAAAAACAAAAAGGTTCTGTCAGAATTCCGGCAAAGTCTTCGGGAAAACCTTCGGCGCCGGCCGTTCGCATTTTGGGTCTTCGGTGTGGCCTTCGTCTATCTGGCGGCAAAGGCCTTTTTGGGAGGGACGGAGACGTTTTTCTGGCCGCGTCCGTTCCACGGGTTTCAGGGAACGGGTCCGGTCATCGGAAAAATGATGCCGGGGACACCGGAACCGCCCTGGGATCCGGGCGCAGTCAATGTTCAGGCGCTCCCTTATCTGTTTTTTCGGTGGCGGACCGGTCTGGGAGCGGGTTGGATCGGCTTATGGGCCTATGCAGGAATCGGATTTTCCACATACGCCCTGGCTCGACGATACGCGTGGTCGGATACCGCCGCCTGCGTCACCCTCATGGTGCTCAGTTTTCCGAGATTCGTCCATCATGCGGTTTCCCCGGGGACGGAAATTGTTCCTGCCGCCTTTGCGGCATTCAGTGTCCTGGCCATGTATCGATTGGTGGAACAACTCAAGACACACGACCTGGTGTTGCTGGCGTGGGCCGTCTTTTTTCAAGCGGCCTCGTCGCCGATGGGACTCGTCTTCCCCTTTATCCTAACGGCCCTGGCGTTTAAGGTGAGTTATCACCGCCACGGCATGTTTTCCTGGCGGGTACTTGTGTTCCAAAACCGGAAAGCGGCCGCGTTGAGCGTGGTTCCGGTGATCCTCTTTTCTCAAGCCTGGCGTCTCATCGCCGGGGTGCGTGCGGGGAACCCGTGGATCGGAAGCCATGGTGGAGCCTATAATACGGAGGGGATTTACGGGGCCGGGGCCAACCTACTCCGGTACCTCCTCCAGGCCTTTCAAGTCCCAGAATCTCTCGATCGTTTCCTGGCGGGTGTAACGGGTACCGGATGGAACGATCTTTTGGCGCGCATCACCACCGCCGCCATGGAAACCCTTCAAGGCGGGTCGATGCCGACCGGTGTGTTACTCCTTTCTTCGCCGGACGCGCGTTTTCTCCCCGGATTCGGTCCCTTCGGCGTGTTGTTCTTGTGGCCCGCCCTTTTATGGGCCCTTTTCCGGGGCCCGAGGCGTCTCAAAGCCGTTTCGGTGGCCCTTTTGGTCTATGTCTATGCCGTGGTCCTGATTCTGGCCTGGCGGCCTGAAAATATCTCTTATTTCAACGTCTTCTATGCCGCCGGCGGTTTTTGCATGGCCTTTTTGCTCCCCCCCTGGAGATTGACCGCTACGGGAAGACGCACCCTCCAGGCCGTCAGCACCCTCATCCTGGCGGCGGCCTGTTATCGGCTGTAGTTGTTACCGGTCCCGGGTGTAGGGTTCCCGTTTCGGATGGCCGTGGGCTGCACCCATCGGTCGGTCTCTCCGTCGTAGAACCATTTGTCCGGAAATCCGCGGCGGTTCATGAATGTGGGGTGCTCCGACCATTTGACGAGATCCATGTAGGCCTGATGGACCTTTCTGAAAAGGGCGGCGAAGCCGCCGCTGTCGGGGTGGTGTTTTTTCGCCTGTCGGCGGTAGGCGACCTTGATTTTTTGTTTCAAATCCGGATCGTTCAGGTCGGATGGATCCAGCTTGAGATACGTGATGGATTTGTTGATGTGGGTGGGGTGCCGGATGGTCAGAGGCTTCACCGATTCGCAGGAAACATGATTTTTCCGGGCGATCTCCAGCAAATGCCGCGAGGCGAGGTACCGTTTTTGGGTGCGCCGTTTTTCCGCCCACCAGGTATTCCCGAGGAGGTTGGCCATGTGGGAAAACTCGTCTGCCGGCGTGGCGTTTCCGGTGCGGGGATAGAAAAAGCTGAACAGCGTCTCGGAGTGATGGGTGAGCACATCCAGAACCAGTGTGGAATCGGTGAAGTAGAAGGTGGCATACCGGGTGTTCAGGGCCCGGAGGAGGCCGGTCCGCATGGTGAGGATCCGCTTGAGCCGCTGCCGGCATTCCGGGGAACAATACTTTCGGCGCCCCATGTTTTGGGTCGTTCCGCAGGAAAGGCACCGGTTCTTGGGCTTTCCCGATTTCGATACAGATTTTATCGCAAACTGGGTCATGTTTTAAAATTAAAACTTCTTTGCCGCTTCTTCCAGCAAGGCGCGGACACGGGGGCTGAACCACAAGTCCAGGAGTTGCTCGGTTTTTTCTTTGCGGCGCTTTTCAAAACGCGCGCGCAGGGGCGCCACGCGATTCTCCTTAATGGCGGCAAAGGCCGCCTTCGGGAAATGAAACAGTTGGGCGATTTTTTCCACGGCCACCCGTTCCGTGTCGCCTTCCGGAAAGACGCCGTCGATCATGCCCATGGACCGGGCGGATTCCGATTCCACAAGCTCTCCGAAACACAGGAGTCTCGTGGCGTCCCGGTCTCCCACCGCCTGCCTGAGCATCAGATCGGCAAGGTAAGGGACCGGAAGCCCCAACCGGATTTCGTTGAGCCCCAGGAGTTTTCTTCCGGAAGCGGCGAAGCGAAAGTCACAGGCCAGTGCCAGGATGGTGCCCCCTGCCACGGCATGCCCGCAGATGGCGCATGCCGTGGGCACGGGAAGGGAAAAAAGTTTCAACACCACGCGATCAAATGCATTCCAAAAATCCCGCATCCGGGATCGATCCAGGCAAAGCAGGTTCGGAATGTCCAGGCCGATGGAGAAAAACTTGTTTCCCCCGGCCAACACCGTCCCCCCATACGACGCACGGACCCGATCCAGGGAATCGGAGAGCGTCTCCAGCAGTTCCAAGCCGATGGGGTTGGTGATGCCGTTGGAAAGGCGCAACACCGCCACCGGATCCTGATTTTCCAGGCTTACGGTCTGTTTTTCCAAAGGCCGGCCCTTTCCATGGCAAGGCTCCTGACGCCGATGAACGTACAAAGCATCCGTTTCATCCTTTTTTTAAAGGAATAAAATTAAATACGACGGGGCCGGCATGTGTCAAGCAAAAAGGCGGCATGTTTCTTCCCGAAACCGTTTCCGGTCCGATCGCTGCAGGCATCGCGGAACCGAAATCCCGCCGAAGGGTTGCGGACGGTGGCAGGGACGATTATAATAAAAAGTTTAAAGGAGGATTGAACGCATGCATTACGAGGGCAATATCATCCGGCCTCCCAGTGAAGCCGACAGCATCCTCCTCCAGGTGACCGTGGGATGCTCCCGAAATAAATGCAGCTTCTGCGGGACATACCGGGGAGAACGGTTCAGAATCAAAGAGGATTCGGTGATCCTGGCGGACATCGCGTTCGCCGCCCGGTATTGCCGGCGGCAGCGCCGTGTCTTTTTATGCGACGGCGATGTCCTCATCATTCCGCAGAAACGGCTGATACCCATTCTGAAGGAGATCCGCCGGCAACTCCCCTGGGTGACCCGGGTGGGGGCCTATGCCAATGCCAAGAGCATCGGCATGAAAACGCCGGAGGAACTTAAAGCCCTTCGCGACGAGGGCTTGGGGATCGTCTATATGGGTCTGGAGACCGGCGATGCCGTCACCCTGAAAAACATCAACAAAGGGGCCACGCCCGAACGGATGATCGAGATGGGAAAAAAGATCAAGGCTGCCGGGATCAAGCTTTCCGTCACGGTGATCCTCGGGATCGCCGGGAAAAAACGTTCCGCCGTCCACGCAGAGGCCACCGGCAGGGTCCTGTCCGCCATGGCGCCGGATTATGTGGGGGCCTTGAGCCTCATGCTGATCCCGGGGACCCCCTTGTATGAAGACGACGCCGCAGGCCGGTTCGAGCTGTTGTCCTCCCGGGAAATGCTTGAAGAGCTCCGCGTGCTTTTGGAACATACGGATCTCTCCCGGGGACTGTTTCACGCCAATCACGCTTCCAATTATCTTCCCATCAAGGCACGACTTCCAAGGGACAAGGCGGCGACGCTGGCGCTCATCGACCAGGCATTGGGCGGGGATGTCCCCTTGAAACCGGAATGGCTGCGGGCCCTTTAATCTCCCGAGACATCCATGGATAGGAGGCGTGAATGGATTTCAAATTGATGCTGACCACCTTCAGCATGATCTTTCTGGCGGAACTCGGAGACAAGACCCAGGTGGCCACTTTTTGTCTTTCCGCCGATTGTGAATCCTCGAGGATATCCGTCTTCATCGGATCCGCCGTGGCCCTGGTGATCAGCGCCTTCATCGCCACCGTCCTGGGGGAGGCGGTGAGCCGTTTTGTTCCGCAAACCTATATCAAGCTGGCCGCCGGCGCCTTTTTCATCCTCTTCGGGGTCTGGACGTCCTATGCGGCGATTCGATCCATCTTCTTTTCTTGATGGTTTCCGAAAAAGACCTCCTGCGGCGTTGCGCGGCATTTTTTTTCTTGACGCGGGACGGTCAGTCCAAAAGCTCGAGTATGGCCCTGGAGGTGTACTCGGCGGTGTCCGCCAGGGCGTCGATGGGGGCAAAACTTAAGGCGTTGTGGGAAAACAGGCAGGTGGCCGACGCCGGAAAATCCGCGTCGGCAAGGTAAAAGATATAGCACAAGGCGATCTTGGGAAAAGGGTGCAGGACAAAGGCGAAGTCCCCGCCCACCGATGGAGGGGCATGATTGCCGTCCAGGCGCCTGCAGATGGTCTCCCGGGCCTTTTGAATCGCTTCCACGTGAGGGACCAGGACCTGCTGGGTCCGGGCGGCGAAGGCCCCCGCATACGGCGCGCTGTGGGGGAGATCCTTGAATGCATGAAACGGCTCTAAGACCATTTCCGCTTTCCCGGCATAAAGGGCGTAAAGGGAGATGAGAATCCCCAATACATCTTCTTCTTTTTTTCCATCCAGAAATATTCCTTCCGGACGGATGACACAAGGCTTTCCGAACGCCTGGAATGCCAGCGTCCGGGCGGTGGTTTTTTCGAAAAGAAGCCGGACATTTTCCCGCACGATTTTTTTATACGCCGAATCCATCAGGA
>CAZQUR010000073.1:0-15221 GCA_964596535.1 uncultured Desulfobacteraceae bacterium | reverse complement strand
TCAAAGGAAACCCCTCCCAGGGAGAGGCCGCCGTAGGACAACGCAAGGCTTTCGGACCGGGGCACGATCAGGATGTTCGCCCCGTATTTTTCCAGTTTGTGGTTGATGTCGTGGGACATGGCCTCCACAAAGTGGACGATGGCCACCACCGTGGAGACACCGATCAACAGTCCCGCCAGGGCAAAGGCCGCTTTCCCTTTGCGGCGCATCAGATTTCGCACGGCGATCGTTTTCAGCGTCATGCCCCCTCCTGCCCGGCAAAGTTGAAATAGGGTTTCCCTTCCAGGATATCCGCCGTTTCAAGGATGACCCGGTTGCCTTCCACGGTCCGGCGCAAAGGAGACGGGTTGCACCCCCCTTTGACTTCGTTGACCTTGACCGATGCAAACCGCTGGCCGCAATTGCGGCAGACCATGACATCCCCCTCCTGGAAATAGCCTTTATTGGTGGGCCAGCACACATCACAGGCATCAAAGGCCGCCCGGATGACGCCGTCTTTGCTCTTCAGGATAAAGTACCGGATGGTGATGTCCCGGTCCCGGTAATGAAAATGCCGGGCCTTGCCGTCGTCAAAAAGGGCCGCCGGATAGGTGATCCGGGAAGCCGGGTTTTCCATCGAGACGGAACGGGCCCCTTCCAGAGGATCCACACTGACGACCTTCAGCCAGAAAAAAGCGGCCCCGGCCAAAAGGGCAAAGGCCGCCCCCCAGAGGATGAATGGTGTTCGATTCTTGTTTTCTTTGAGTACCAGGGCCTTTTTTTCCTTGTTGCGCAGGTCCCGGGATTTCTTTTTTGTCATTGGTTTTCCTCCGTTTTTTAAAATGCACATGGGTTTAAATGAAGCGGGCTCCGTAAACATCAAAAAGGCGCATCGAAAGACAAAAGGGTCGAAACCTCGAACCGAGGCCGTCCGTGGGAAGCAAAAAGAAAAAAAGAATCAGATCAGAAGGGAAAGGGTCGCAAGATAGAGCGGCACGGGCCTGAGAAATCCAGCCGCAGAGGGGATGGCCGGGAGTGAAAACACCCCCTTGAGATTAAAAGGGGTATCGACAGAAGCATTGGACACCGTTGTTTTTTTGAACAATTCCGAATACCGGAATAAAGGGAGGGAAGAGACGGTGGGCATCGAATTCGAGGCTTCGATACAGCAGTGCATATCGGCAGGGACGCAGCAGGCGGCCGGGAAGGCGTCTTTGCGGAATCCGGACGCCGAAGGGCTTCCTTTTTCACAACATCCGGATCTGCAGTCTTTGGTGCAGGCGGTCAAAGCGGAAACCGCGTTTCCGGATATCAGACCCAGAAACATCAAAATAAGTCCCGAACAAAGGGCTTTTTTCATATGCAGCGGCGCTCCTTTAATACCACAAAGTGTAATTTACTGCCGATTGCCGTGTCAAGCCTTTTTTGCATTTTATCCGTTTCCGAAAAAGGGCGAAGACACCGGGAAAGACAGGATGCGCTTTACAAAACCCTTCTTTGGCTTTATGTTGTTATTACTTCAAACCGCGGGAAAGGAAGGAATGCATCATGATGTACGATTTCAATGCCAAAGATGTTTTCGAGATGGCCCTTCAGATGGAAAGAAACGGCGCAGCCTTCTATAAAGATGCCGCGCAAAAAACCGAAGACACCGATGCCCGGCAACTCCTTTTGGAGCTTTCACATATGGAAGAAGGGCATGAAAAGGCGTTTTCGCAGATGATGACCGATCTGACCGAACAGGAAAAAACCGCCACGGTTTTCGATCCGGCGGGGGAGGCCGCCGCCTACCTGCGCGCCCTGGCGGATACCCGGGTTTTTTTTGAAAAGCAGGTGGATCCCTCCACCTTGAAAGACATTTACACGGCCGCCATCGGCGCTGAGAAAGATTCCATCGTCTTTTACCTGGGCATCCGGGACCTGGTCCCGGAAAAGTACGGAAAAAATCGGGTGGACGCCATCATCAAAGAGGAGATGGGGCACATCGAGGCCCTCAGCCGGCAGCTTCTTCGAACCGAACGATAGGCCCTTTTTGCCGTTATTGTTCCGAAAGCTCCCGGAGTCCTTCGGCATCTTTTAATCGAATCGATTTCCCCTCCACCTGGATGAGCCCCTGATCGCTTAACCGGGCCAGAACCCGGGAGAGCGTTTCCGGGATGGTTCCGAGAAGGCTGGCGAGCTGGCCCTTTGAGATCTTCAACACGACACTGTCTTTTGCTTCCTGCTCTTCGACCAGGACCATCAGGTAGGTAGCCAGCCGGGAGGGGACGGCTTTCAGGGAGAGGCTTTCCACCTGGGCCGCAAACTGGTGCAGCCGTGCGCACAACAGGGCGATCATGTTCAAAGAAAGGGTGGCGTGCCCCTCCACCAGTTGCACAAAGGCGTTCCTGGGAAAAAACCAAAGCCGGCAATCGGTGAGGGCTTCGGCATGGGCGGGAAAGGGGCGTCCGGTGAAGGCCGCCACTTCTCCGAAAGGCTCTCCGCCACCCAGGATGTGCAGAATCTGCTCTTTTCCCTCTCCTGAAACCGTGAAGACTTTCACCACACCGTCGTCAAGGATATAAAATCCGTTTCCCGGGTCCCCTTGTGAAAAGATGATTTCTCCCTTTTTCGCCTGCCGGGAAACGGCGATGCGCCGAATCGCTTCCATCTGTTCCCGGGGGAGGCCTTCAAACAGGGGCGAGTGTGCCAGAGCATCCTTGGCGGGTGTCATGCCGTCTCCTTTTAACCCCAATGTTGTATTAAAAACATGGCGAAGAATGCTTAATATGCTTAATTTTTTAAAAAATAAAACATTTACTGAATGAGTTAAAATATTTTTTTCCGCTGATTGATCTAAGTCAAGGTATCCGTTTGAATTCAAGGATAAAAATGAGGGCAAGTCAACATCAAAACGGAGGTGCGTTATGAAATGTCCGGGACAGGACAGCCGATACTGGAAACCGGGCGCCATTTTCGAGGTTCAGTGCCCGAAATGCAAAAATCCCGTGGAATTTTTCAAGGATGACACCGCCCGGAAATGCGACCGTTGCGGCCATCGGTTCGTAAATCCCGACATGGATTTCGGATGCGCGTCCTATTGCGAATACGCCGAACAGTGTCTCGGGACCCTTCCGGATGAACTCGTGGCCCAAAAGGAAGACCTGCTCAAGGACCGGGTGGCGGTGGAAGTCAAACGATACCTGAAAAGCGATTTCAAAAGAATCGGGCATGCCGGCCGGGTGGCCCGGTACGCGGAACAGATCGGAAAGCGCGAAGGCGGGAACCTGGCGGTGATTCTGTGTGCGGCTTACCTGCACGACATCGGGATCCCCGAGGCGGAGCGCAAATACAACAGCGCCGCCCCCGAATACCAGGAAAAGGAAGGTCCGCCCGTCGCCCGGGCGATTCTCGAAAAGCTCAAGGCCAAGGCGCCCCTCATCGACGAGGTGTGCGGCATCATCGCCCATCACCATCACCCCAAAGGGGACGATACGCTGAATTTCAAGGTGGTCTACGACGCCGACCAGATCGCCAATCTCGAGGAAGCGCTCAAAAAAACGGCCATGGAAAAAGCGCGACTCAAGGAAAAGATCGAAAAGACATTCTTGACCCGAAGCGGGAAAAAAACCGCCGAGGCGGCGCTGCCGGCATAACTCACGAAACCGCCAGGCTTAACGGACTCTTAAAAAGGCCGATTTTGTTCGCGGGGCAAGCGTTTTTACGATCTAATCAAGAATTGACGGAAACCAGGTAACGAAAGGGGATATCATGAAAGTCATGCGAAAAATCATCGAAATCGACGAAGACCTCTGTGACGGATGCGGTCAATGCGTCCTTTCCTGCGCGGAAGGCTCCCTTGAGATCGTGGACGGCAAGGCAAAGGTCATCTCCGAAACCCTGTGCGACGGCCTGGGGGCCTGCATCGGGGAATGCCCCCAGGGGGCCCTGCGCATCGTGGAACGCGAAGCCGAGGCCTTTGACGAGGAAGCCGTGGAAGAACATCTGAAAAAAATGGAGCAAAAGATCCATGCGGCGCCCCAGGGGTGTCCTTCCGCCGCCGTCCGGTCCTTTCCCGGGGCCGATTCCTGTGCGGAAGCCAACCGGCCCGCGACGCTTCAATCCGAAAACCGTTCCGAACTCACCCACTGGCCCATCCAGATCAAGCTGGTCCCCCCCACGGCCCCCTTTCTCAAGGGCGCTCACCTGCTGGTGGCGGCGGATTGCGTCCCGGTGGCGTTTCCGTCACTGCACCAGGCGTTTTTAAAGGGCCGGGCCGTCATGATCGGCTGCCCCAAGTTCGACGACGTGCAGGAATACATCGACAAGTTTTCGGAAATCTTCAAGGTCGCCGGGATTCAAAGCGTGACCACCGTGGTCATGGAAGTCCCCTGCTGCAGCGGCCTTCCCATGATCGTGAAAAAAGGGATGGAGAAATCCGGAAAAAATATTCCCATGGAAAAAGTGGTGGTCAGCGTCCGGGGAGAAATCCTGCGGCACGAAAAAGCGGCCTGAACCACTATTTGGATTACTCCGAATTAAAGCTCCCCCGCAGCCCCGCAAGGCGGAATTTCCGTTTCGCTCCAACCCGCGAAGCACTGCCGTCAGGCAGAACCTGCGGGGTATGCGCTCGCTGTCGCGGTTCAGACTCCGGGGATCAACGGACGAGGGCGGGAGCTGCGCTTTTATTCTCGATCCTTGAGCATGCGGTCCCGGGTGGAATCCGGCGAACCATGTGCATTTTCATGAACAAAAGTATAGTTTCCCGCCATGAATTGATCCACATACCATTCCACCTGCCGGTCTTCGGACAAGACCATGTCCAACAGCCGAACGGATCCCAAAAGCCGTCCGAGCGTGTCGAGCTTTTCACAAAGCACCGGTTCCCGATACTTTTTGATCTCGCCGCGCACCCTGTCTCCCTTCACTTCCACGCTGAATCCGAGCTTCTTGAGGATCATCCCGATCATCCGGGCACGACGGATGCGGCGGCCGATGTCCGCCGCACCGCCTTTGAAAGAGAACAGAATATAGTTATCATTGATGTTCGGTCCGCAAAAGGTATCAATGGTGGTGAAATGGTACCCGAGACGTGAGTTGAAATTCAGGTAATGCCCGGCGATCACGGCATAGGCAGGTTCTCCCATCCGGCCTTCCTTCATGGGATCCCGTAGAACCGATTCGGCAAGGATGGAGGTAAACCCCCGCCAATCCACGCCCACATCCCGGGTCCAATCCACCTTTTTGTGCTTCATCCCCTTCAATAGGGCGGTGAAGGGGATAGAAGTGATATCCTCCAGTTCCGCATAATTTCCGGTCAACTCCTTCCGCAGCCCGTTTCCAAGATCCACGGCAAAGAGTTTAATGGGAAGGTAGACCCGGATCGGAATCGCCAGCGCGTCATCCGGTGACACGCTGGCGGTGATCCGAAACATCTCCTGCATGGACATCTCATGCGCAAACCGGATGATGTCATGGACGGTTTGACAGCTCTCCGGCCTGAAATTGCTTTTTTTGGGATCCGTCAGGTTCAACGGCGCCACCCGCTTCAACATCGTTTTCACGGCCTTGTGGACAGGGCTGTCCTTCATGGGGTTGAGCTTCCGCTTTTCCGTCAGCAGGGCGTCCACCCTCCCCCGATAAACGATGCACCCGGCGGCATCCAGGGTGATCTCCTCTCCGGTCTGGATTCGCGACGTGGCGTTTCCGGTTCCCACCAGGGTTGGAATCTGGAACTCCCGGGCCACGGACGCCATGTGCCCTGTGACGCTGCCCACATCCGTGATGAATGCACGGATGCGCCCCATGAGCGGGACATAACGCGGGGATGTTTGGCGGGCCACGACCACCGCACCATTCGGGATGTGATGAAGGGTGTGATCCGATTCAATGACATAGGCGAACCCGAACGCGCATCCGTCACAGGCGCTCTGACCGCTCTTCAGAATGATGTCGAACGCCTGCGTTTCCCTATCAGGTACCATGGAAGGCTTTTCGTCCACGGATTCGATGCCGTACCGCCGCGATCGTCTCAGAGGACGGGCCTGAAGGATGAACAGCCGTCCCGTTTTGTCGAAGACCCACTCGATGTCCAGGGCATATCCGTAATGCCGCTCGAGCCTTTCGGCGGAAGTCAGCAAGCGGTGGATCCGATCTTCATCCAGACACGGTTTTTCCCTCGCATCCTCTGGAAGAGGGGTCTCTTCGATGCCGTCCCCGGACGCCAGGGTAAGACGGATGATTTTTTTCGCAATATGGGTCATCGTGACCTTTCCGGTGATCTTGTCCACCTGGAAGAAATCCGACGCCACAGAGCCTTCCACCGCGTCCGCCGCCAATCCCCAGACGGCGCTGATCAAAACGACCGCATTGCGGCTGTCGTTGGGATCCACCGTGTACAGGACGCCGCTGATTTCGGCATCGATCATGGTCACGCAGGCCACGCTCATGTTGACATCCTGTTCTCGATAGCCGCGGCTGCGCCGGTAATACACCGCCCTGGGATTGAAGGTGCTGGCCACCACTTCCTTGTAGGCCAGGCCCAGATTGTCGGTGCTCACATTCAACACGGTGGTATGCTGTCCGGCGAAACTGGCTTCCGAATCTTCGCTGGTGGCGCTGCTCCGAACGGCCATTTTCACGCGGGTTCCGGTTTTTTTTTGCAGGTCGTATGCCGCTTCCAGCATGTCGTTTTCCAGTTCCGTCGGAAGTGCGGCTTCGATGATCTTATTCCGGATTTCCCGACAAGAGGCTTCCAGGGCCTCCGTATTCTGAATGTCCAGGTCGTCGAGTCCCTTGTCGATTACCTCGAAAAGGCGGTTGTGTTCCATGAACAGGTAGTACGCGTAGGCGGTAACCGCAAACCCGGGAGGTACGGGAAGATGGACACGATTGGCGATTTCACCGAGGTTGGCTGCTTTTCCTCCCACTTCGGGTGCATTTTCGAGGCTGATCCGTTCGATGGGCAGCGTCAAAGCACCGGCTTCGAAGCGTCGCTTGAACCACAGGTCGGAATAGATTTTTTCCGAAAGCTCTTTTGTGACGTTTTCAAGCAACCGGTAGCGGTTTCCGGAAAGGGCATTGAGAGACTTCACCAGGGCTTGGGTCCGATGCAGGAGGGTTTCCACCTGTTGTCTGACATGCCCGATACGGAAGGGTTTATCCTGGTAGACGATATTTTCGAGATCGGCAATAATGTCCAAGGCTTGATTGTTGGCATCCAAAAGGTTCTTGAAGCTGTAATACTTTTTTCCGAAAAGGCTTTCTTCCGGAGAAAGCGTCTTTCTGGCCCGCTTTGTCGAAAAATACGAAAGAACCTTGTTGAAATCGATCCGCCCTATTTTCATCTGGAATACTTTCGGGATAGACGGTTCAGGTCTTCCTCGGAGAGGACTTCGCCGAAGCGTTCTCCGTGCCGGCTCTTTTCTTTGTACAAGGCGATACAGTCCGAGACGATTCCAAGGACTTGCGCGTCGGTGTAGATTCCCGGAAGCTCGAAGGCCAAGCGCGGGTGCCGTCCCAGTTTCCCGCCCAGCAGGACCCGGAACCCTGTTTCCCCCGAAACAAGGGTGCCGGTGGGACAGACGGCAATGCATTTTCCGCACGACAGACACCGCGTAAAATCGACGGCCGGTTTTTCTTCCGTTTCATCAAGCCGGACGGCGTCCTCCCGGCAGGCGGAAACGCACGCCCGGCAGAGGGTGCAGCCCTCCCGGGTCACTTGGGGACGACAGGCCCCGATGATGCCGATATCCTTGATCTGGGGCTGGGAACAAGCGTTGGGGCATTCCGCCAGAGCCACCCGGAACTGGTGATGATACTTCAAAGGCCCCTTCACGCAGGATTCGAGAAAGGTCCGCAAGTCCGCCTCTTTTAAAAGCCCTTCGATCGCTTTGAGGAGAGTCTCTCCCGGCTGCGCCCGATTGGGACACCCGGAGGGCCCGAAACAGATTTCGACCTGGAAACCCGTGATCTCTTCATTTCGGCCGGAAAGAAACCGCTTCCGGGCGGCTTCCACCTCGGCCGGGGTGATCCGGGATTTGCCGGCGGCGGCGGCCTCTTTTTCGATTACGGCCCTGACTTTTTTTCGGACGAAAAAAGGGACGTTTTTCACGGCCGCTTCGGCTTCCGGGGTCCATTCCACGATGATTTATCCTTTCGCCGGTTCTTGTTCCTGGGATTTGCGGTGTGCGATGTCATGTCCGTGGGCGGATTCCCACCGCTTATCGAGAAAATACAATATGGGCACCGTCATCCGGGAAAAGAGCAAAGAAGCCACCTCCCCGGCCATCAGGGAAATGGCGAGCCCCTGGAAGATGGGGTCGAAAAGGATCACGGACGCCCCCACCACCACGGCCGCCGCCGTGAGCATCATGGGCCGGAATCGCACCGCACCGGCGTCGATCACCGCCCGGGCCAGGGGCATCCCCTCCCTGAGACGCAGCTCGATGAAATCGACCAGGATGATGGAATTGCGGACCACGATCCCGGCCCCCGCGATAAACCCGATCATGGAAGTGGCCGTGAAAAACGCGCCCATCCCCCAGTGGCCCGGGAGAATCCCGATGAGGGAAAAGGGAATGGCGGCCATGATCACCAAAGGCGTGGAAAAGGATTGAAACCATCCCACCACCAGGACGAAAATCAACACCAGAACGACCCCGAAGGCGATCCCCAGGTCCCGAAAGACCTCGTAGGTGATGTGCCACTCCCCGTCCCATTTCATGGCAAACCGCCGGTCCGTGTCCGGAAGGGTGGCCGTGCGCTGTTCGATCCGATACCCCTCGGGAAGGGAAACGGCCGCAATTTTCTTTTTCATCTCCAGGATGGCGTACACCGGGCTTTCCTTGACGCCCGCCACATCCCCGATGACATAGACAACCGGCATGAGATTCTTATGATAGATGCTCCGGTCCGGCGGCGTTAAAACCGGCGTCACGAGGGCGGAAAGGGGGACCAGGCTTCCGTCGGCCGCGGCAAGCTTCAACGTCTCGAGGCGGTCCACACCGGCCCGGCTGGAAAGGGGAAGGCGCAAGAGGATGGGCACGTCTTCTTTTTCCCGGGGATCGTGGAGGAGCCCCACCTGCCGGCCGCTCAACGCCAGATCCAGGGTGCCCGTCACGGCCGAGACGGGGATGCCGTGGAGGGCCGCCTTTTCCGCGTCCACCCGGAGATGATACCGGGGCCGATCCTCTTCCATGTACCAGTCCACATCCACCACCCCGGGTGTGGACTCGAAGATGTCCATGATCTTTTGGGCGATTTCCCTTTGGCGGGAATAATCGGGGCCGTAGACTTCGGCCACCAGGGTGGACAACACGGGGGGTCCGGGCGGGACTTCGGCCACTTTGACCCGGGCCTGATGCTTATGGGCGATCTTTGCAAGAGCGGGCCGCACCCGTTTGGCAATGGCGTGGCTCTGGTCTTTCCGGTGTCCCTTTTCCGCCAGGTTCACCTGGATGTCCGCCAAAAAGCTCCCCCGCCGCAGATAATAATGGCGGACCAGGCCGTTGAAGTTGAACGGTCCCGAAGTGCCCACGTAAATCTGGTAATCGGTGACCTCGTTGACGGTCTTTAAATAAGAGCCCATCTCCAGGGCGGCCGCCGCGGTCTCTTCCAGGGTGGCCTTTTCGGGCATATCGAGGATGACCTGGAACTCGCTTTTGTTATCGAACGGGAGCATTTTCACCCGGACGAAGCCGAAGAGGACCAGGGCGCAGCAAAGAAGCAACAGCACCACCACGCCGATCAAAAAGCTCCAGCGCCATACGGCCTTTTCGATGAGAGGACCCATGACCCGCCGGTACACCCGGGTGCTCCAATCCTCTTCGGCGTACCCGTGGGCGCTTTTATCGCCGGAAGGGCCTTCTTTTTTGATCAGGCGCACGGAGGCCCAGGGGGTGACGATGAAGGCCACCAAAAGGGAGAAGACCATGGCCGCCGAGGCTCCCACCGGGATGGGGCGCATATAGGGGCCCATGAGCCCCCCCACAAAGGCCATGGGTAAAATGGCGGCGATCACCGTCAGGGTGGCCAGGATGGTGGGATTCCCCACTTCGTCCACGGCCTCTATGGCCACGGCGAACCGGGAACGCCCCTCGTTTTCAGGGAGATGATAATGCCGTACGATGTTTTCCACCACCACGATGGCGTCGTCCACCAGAATCCCGATGGAAAAAATCAGGGCGAAAAGCGTGATCCGGTTGAGCGTGTATCCGTAAAGATAAAAGACGGCCATTGTCAGCGCCAGGGTCACGGGAATGGCGAAGGCCACCACCCCGGATTCCCGGCGGCCTAAAGTGATCCAGATCAAAAAAGTCACCGACACAACGGCGATCATCATGTGAAACAACAGCTCATCGGATTTTTCCTTGGCCGTCTCCCCGTAATTGCGCGTGACGGTCATGTGAATGTTTTCCGGGAGGATGCTCCCCCTTACCGCTTCGATCCGCTTGAGAATCCTTTCCGCCACGTCGGTGGCGTTGGTCCCTTTCCGCTTGGCCACGGTGAGGGTGACTGCGGAAAAGACGCCGGCCGCAGGCGGTGCCACCGTCGCTTCCGGTTCGGCCGCCGGACCCGTCCCGAAAAAGACGTACTGGTCGATTTCACCGGGGCCGTCCGCCACGTGGGCCACGTCCTCCAGGTACACCGGCTTTCCGTCGAATACCCCCACCACCAGGCGCTTCACGTCCTCAAGGGTTTTTAAGAAGGTACCGGTATGGATCAGCACCTGGCCTCGAGGGGAAGGATACTCCCCTGTATCCGACTCCTGGTTGGCGGCCTGCACCCGCATGGCCACTGCCTCCGCCGAAAGCCCCCGGGCCGCCAGCGTTGCCGGATCGAGCTGAACCCGGACCTGGCGGGAAGTGCCGCCGATCAGGGAGGTGATGGAAACATTGTTTTCCTGTTTGATGACATTTTCCACCTCCGCGGCCACCCGCCGCAACAGGTAACTGTCCGCCTCGGGGCTCCAGAAGGTCAGCGAGAGGATGGGGACGTCGTCGATGTACCGGGGCTTGATGAGCGGGGGCGAAGCGGCCCAGGGGATCCGATCGTAGTTGGCCATGAGCTTGGATTGGAGCCGGACGATGGATTCTTCCTCGTTTTGCCCCACATAAAACCGGACGATCGCCATGGACATGCCGGGGCTGGAGGTGGAATAGATGTACTCCACCCCGGGGATCTCCCACAGGAGTTTTTCCATGGGATAGGTGATGCGCTCTTCCACCTCCTCGGCGCCGGCGCCGGGCATCTTCACGAAAATATCGATCATGGGAACGATGATCTGGGGTTCTTCTTCCCGGGGAAGGGCCGCCACCGCGGCGATACCCAGGAGGATGGAGGCGATGATAATGAGCGGCGTCAGCTTGGAATCAATGAAAAACGCCGCGATTTTCCCGGAAGGGCCGACCCGCCGGTTCATGAAGAGGCCTCCACTTTCATACCGTCGACAAGGCCCGGCGGCGGATCCACCACGTAGCGCATGCCTTCCCTGAGTCCCGAAAGGATTTCGATTCTCTCTCCGGTTTTCTTCCCGGTCCTGACAAGTCGGAACCGTGCCGTATCCGCTTCATCCACGATAAAAACTCCGGCGAGCTGGCCGTGGAACAACACGGCTTTTTTCGGAACCGCCAGGCGTGTTGTCCTTTCCAAAGGCACGGCGACACGGGCGAACATCCCCGAACGCAACCCTTTCATTTCCGGAAGATCCACCTTGATCTGAAAGGAACGACTCCGTTCGTCCGCATCCGGTACAATCCGGGAGACCACCCCTTCGATCGGTTTCGTATCCAGGGCAGGAACGGTCACACGCACGCGGTTTCCCACGGTGACCCGTTTGATCTTTTCTTCCGGAATCGCGGCCACCACCTGAAAGCCGGCGGCTTTTTCAATGGTGAGAAGGAGCATCCCGGGGGACGCCAAATCCCCCGCGTGGACCCGTTTCCGGGTGATCCTCCCGGCATACGGGGCTTCAATGACGGCATCGCTTCGGGAGACGGCGGCAGCCTTCACCGCGGCCCCGGCCTGCTGGACCCGGTTTTGGGCCGCCGCCAGCATGGCTTCGGCCTGGCCAAGGGCGGCCCGGGCCTGGTTGAGCCGGGTTTCCACTTCATCGAACTCCTGCCGGGCCACGGATTCTTCTTCCAGGAGGCGGCGATACCGTTCATAGGTGGTCTCCGCCAATCGGGCCGCCGCCCGGGCTGCCTCCCGCGCGGCTCGGGCCGAAGCTTCCGCCCGCCGGGCTTCCTCCAGGGTGGCCTGGGCTTGCTCCAAATGCGCCGCCACTTGCCGGGCATCGATGACCACCAGCAGATCCCCCTGCTGCACCCGGTCGCCCTCCTCGACCCGCACTTCCCGGACAACCCCCATGAGCTTGCTGGACAGGTGGGCGAAAAACCGTGCGGTAACCGTTCCCACGGCTTCATAGTCATCGGCCCGGCCCGAGGTTTCCACCACGGCAACGGGGGCCCGGAGGGTCCGTGTTGCCTTCGGGGATGTGTGTCCGGGCGCGATCTTTTCCTCGCAGCCCCATACCGCCCCCATCATCCCCAGAATCGCCGTCAGGCAAAGCGCTTTTTTCAGTCTTTGCATCCTTTCCCCCTATTCCTCCCACGGGTCGTCGATGATTCCGGCAGCCAGCATCAGGTCCACCCGTGCCACCTGGTAGTCGTGCAGGGCCTTGAAGTGGCTTGCCCGCGCCTCCCGCCGCGCCGTTTCGGCATCCAGAAGGGAGACAAGGGGGAGCAGCCCGTTGCGATATCGGCTTTCAACGATCCGAAGCCCTTCCTCCGCCTGCTCCAGGGCGCTTCGTGCCACGGCGATCCGCTTGAATGCACTCTGGGTTTCGTAATAGGCCTGTCGTGTTTTCAATGTGATCCTCAGCCGGGTTGCCGCCTTCATTTCCCGGGCTTCTTTCAAGGCCGCGACGGCGGCAAGGACACCGGCACGGGTTCCCCCGCCGCTGTAAAGATTGAGCCGGGCCACGGCACCCACGGTGTAACTGTCGCCGACATCACCAAACGATTCGGTATCCCAATCATAGGCGCCCACCAGATGGACGGAGGGCCAATGCCCCGCCTTGGCCTTTGCGATTTGGGTTTCGGCGAGGACTTCCCTGACACCCAACCGTTCCGGGTCCGGATGGTGGGATTGGGCCTTTTCGATCCATTCTTCCAGGGTATCCTCGGGTTTCTCTTCAAGGACAAGGGGTGTGGCCGCTTCAATTAAGGGATTGTCGGGATCCCCCATGGCGGCGTTGAGGGCGGCCCGGGCCGTCAATAGCCGGCTTTGGGCGGTCAGATGTTCCTGTTCCAGGTGGGATAATCGGACCTTGGCGCGCAAGAGATCGCTTTTCACCACAAAACCTTCCTCGTACCGGGATTCGATGAAGGCCGCATGCGCCCGGGCCGTTTCCACGGCCTGCGCAATCACCTCCAGGTTTTCCTCTGCCAAAAGGAGTCCCATATACGCTTTGGCGGTGCCGGCGATCACCTCTTGGCGGATCTGTCTCAGGGCAACCAAAGCGATTTTTTGATGCTGCTGGGCCGCATCGATTCCGGCACGGGTCCGGCCGCCGCTGAAAAGCTCCCATGACAGGGAAATGGACGTATTGAAATTATTGACGGCATCCGGATCGTTCAATCGATCGGGATCGAAATCCTGTCGGGTGATGGATTCCTGGTTCAGCAGGGTGCCGAAAGCCCACATGGGATTATTGGTGCGGTTGAATTTTTCCGTCAGGTTCACCTGGGGGTATTTGGGGGCCCGGGCCGCCTGGACGCCGGCATCCCCGGCTTCGAGGCGATACCGGGCGGCCTTGACTTGGGGGTGTCGGGAAAGGGCGCGCCGGATGGCCTGCTCAAGGGTCAAGACCCGTGCGGGGGTTTCCCGGGATCCGGCGGATACCCCTTGGGTCGGCGGATACACCGCCAAAAAAACTCCCAGCAACCAAACACCGATCCTCATCCGTATCATCGTTTCAAACCCTTGTGGTCCTTAAAAATCGTAAAGATCCGGCGGATCATGGAGAACCCATCGAAGAAACCTCGTTTTAGCACCCTGGAAACCGTCGGAAAACCGGTCAGAAAACCCCTTGCGGACGCGCTCACAATAACGCCGGTAAAATAGGGAAAATTCGGTCCGGTGTCAAACTTGACCGGAACCCTTTCCGCAGCCCCTTCTTTTCCGGCGAGATCGAAAGAAGCGATCTAAAAAAGGGGCAACACCGGATTTTTCTTGCATCGCATCCGGCGGTTGCCTATAGCCGTGGACTTGAAGACCCAAAGGGGTATCCATGGAAAAAGCCGCCGGAATGATCGAGATCCATATCGCGATTTTGCTTTTCGGGTTCGCGGGATTGTTCGGAAAACTCGTGACCGCGCCGGCGCCGGTGATTGTCCTCGGCCGCACGTTTTTTGCCTTCGTTGTTTTGTCGGGTGTCATATGGGTTTTGAAAAAAGACTTCAGGCCCCGCTCTTCTAGGGATTTGGCTGCCTTTTTCCTTTTGGGCGCCCTGTTGGCCGGGCACTGGATCGCCTTTTTCCACGCCATTCAAGTTTCCAGCGTGGCGGTGGGCCTTTTCGCCTTTTCCACTTTTCCGCTTTTCGTGACCTTTATGGAGCCTGTCTTTTTCAAAGAAAATCTCCGCCGGATCGATGTCCTCACGGCGGTATTGGTCGTGACGGGGCTCTGGTGCATCGTACCGAATCCGGATCCGGCAAACCGCATCACCCAAGGCGTCGCCTGGGGGGTGATCGCCGGGATCTCTTTTGCGGTCCTGTCGATCCTCAACCGCAGGTATGCGCCGGCCTATTCCCCCCTGGTGATCGCCGGATTTCAGAACGGGGTCGCCGCGGTTTTCCTTGTTCCGGTCTGCGCATTCATGGATTTTTCCCTCACACTGAAAGAGGGGGTTCTTCTGGCGGTGTTGGGAATTTTCTGTACGGCTTTCGCCCATGCGTTGTTCATCCGGAGCCTTCGGTTCATCAGGACGCAACTTGCCGGTGTTATCACCGGGCTGGAGCCGGTTTACGGCGCGATTTTCGCCTTTTTGATCCTTGGAGAACGACCCGGTATCCGAACCCTTGTGGGAGGCACACTGATCGTGGGCGCCGTCATGATCGGCACGGTTCTGCGGGCGTCTTCCCCGCCGCATGAAACCTGATTTTTCTAAAGGGGATGGAATCCGGTTGGAATTTCACATCAAGAGTGATGGCTTCGTAAAAAGTCCACCTGCGGCGTTGCGCGGCATTCTTCGCCTGCCT
>CAZQUR010000072.1:0-15415 GCA_964596535.1 uncultured Desulfobacteraceae bacterium | reverse complement strand
AACCCCGCCTTTGAGGGGATTTACCGGAAAGCAGCAGGGAGAAGTTACTTGGAAGATGTCCGCGAAAGGACCTTCGGACCTTGTGCTGCCGGCGGTCGAATGAATAGCGTTGCACCCCGTCTTTGGGCGGGGATTTATCCGAAAGTAACTCGGTATCGGTATTGAAATCGAAAATTACCGGTAGGGCGGCATTTTATATGCCGCCGTAAAATGACCATCGGTCCTGCGGCGGGATGTAAAATCCCGCCTTACACTCTTTTCGAAAACCCCGCCTTTGAGGGGATTTACCGGAAAGCAGCAGGGAGAAGTTACTTGGAAGGGAAATTCCAGTGGAATCCCGTCCGATGAAAAAGGGAATCTCGGAAAAACAACTGAGAGGATACGACTGAGAGGATACGATGGAAAATGTGTTTGAGGTGGCCGTTGCCACCCTTAACAAAGCAGGAGAACTGGGAAAGATCGATTCCCGGGTGATGGAAATTTTACAGGAACCCAAACGGATCCAGCAGTTTCGGATTCCGTTGAAGCTGGAAAACGGATCCTTCAGCGTCTTTCCGGCGTATCGTGTCCATTATTGCGATGCGCTGGGGCCGTTTCGGGACGGCACCCGGATCCGGAGGGACCTCACCCTGGATGAAGTCAAGGCCCTTGGGCTTTTCATGACCATCAAGCATTGTGTGGCGGATATTCCGGCCGGCGGCGCCAAGGGCGGGATTCAGGCGGATCCGGGCCGCTTGAGCAAAAACGACATGGAGCGATTGGTACGCGCCTTCGTGCGGCATCTGCAACCCAGGGGTCCCTGGGCGGACGTTCCCGGCGCCGACATCGGCACGGGCGAACAGGCCATGGCCTGGATGCTGGATGAGTATGAACAGATTACGGGTCTTCACAGCCCGGCGGCCATCAACGACAAACCGCCCATTTTAGGGGGATCCCTCGGAGGTGAAGAAGCCACCGGACGCGGGGTTTTTTTGACGTTGACGGCCGCGGCAAAAGACATGGGGATGGACGTGAAAAACAGCACCGCCGTGGTCCAGGGGTTCGGCCAGGTGGGCGCCGCCCTTTCCGCCCTCCTTCATGAAACCGGCTGCCGGATCATCGCCGTTACCGACGTGCATGGAGGCATTTACGATCCCGCGGGGATCGATATCCCGAAACTCGAAGAATACCTCGGCGAAACGGGGACGGTCACGGATTTTCCGGGCACCGAACCGGTATCCAACGAAGCCATTTTCACCCTCGACTGCGACATCATTGTCCCGGCCGCCGTACAGAGCGTGATCCACAAGGCAAACGCCGAAACGGTGAAAGGCCGGTTGATCGTGGAAGGGGCCAACGGCCCCGTCACCACGGAGGCCGATGCGATCCTGACCGAAAAAGGCGTCGTCATCGTCCCGGATGTGGTGGCCAACAGCGGCGGTGCAACGGTGTGCCATTTTGAACGCACCCAGGGGCTTTCCGACCAGTACTGGGACCTGGAAACGGTCAACGCCCATTTAAAACGACGCATTCTCAACGCCTACCGGTACGCCAGGGAAGCCGCCGACAGCGCCGGTACCGATTCTTTGAGACTCGGGGCGTGGATTTATGCACTGAAAAAAATCGAAAAAGCGATGCGCCTGCGCGGTTGGGTGTGATTCGAACATGCACCGGTTGAAGAACGGCAGGGCGCAAGGGGATTCGGCGACCCTGGAAAATATCCAACGAATCCAACGAAGACTCAGAACCCGCAACATGGATAGCGAGGGATTCCACCATGCCGCCTTTTACAAAAAAAGAATATCAGGCTCGAATTCAAAAGACGAAAGAACGTATGGCCGACGCCGGCATCGACGTGCTGGTGGTGTCGGATCCGGCCAACATGAATTATCTCACGGGATACGACGGCTGGTCCTTTTATGTCCCCCAGGTCGTCATCGTTTCGACGGAGACGACAGACCCCCTTTGGGTTGGCCGGGGAATGGACGCCAAAGGCGCCCTGCATACCACATTTCTCGGTCCTGAAAACATCTTCGGTTACCCCGACCGCTACGTCCAGTCCGTCGAGCGGCACCCCATGGACTTTGTGTCCGATGTCGTCCATGACCGCGGCTGGGGAAAACGATCCATCGGGGTGGAAATGGACGCCTACTATTTCAGTGCCCGGGGATACGAAACCCTGAAAAAAGACCTTCCCCAGGCCGCATTCAAAGACGGGAACTTATTGGTATCCTGGGTGCGTATCGTTAAATCGGAGCAGGAAATCGAATACATGAAGCAGGCCGGAAAAATCGTGGAGCGCGTCATGCAAACGGCCCTGGATACGGTGGCCCCCGGTGTTCGGGAATGCGACGCGGTCGCGGAAATTTACCGGGCCCAGATCCGGGGAACCGACGCATTCGGGGGGGATTACCCCGCCATCGTTCCCATGATGCCCACCGGTGAAAAAACCGCCACACCCCATCTGACCTGGACGGATGCGCCTTACGGAAACGAAATCGCCGTGAACCTGGAGCTGGCCGCCTGCCGGCACCGGTATCACAGCCCGCTGGCGCGGACCATGTATATCGGCGCCCATCCGCCGGCAAAGCTCACCGGTACCGCCGATATCGTGGTGGAAGGCATGCACGCGGCCCTGGATGCCATCAAGCCGGGAGTGTTATGCGAACAGGTGGAAGAAGTGTGGCGGAAGGTGATCGCCCGGGCAGGGTTGGAGAAGGAATCCCGGATCGGTTATTCCATGGGGCTCAACTATCCGCCGGATTGGGGGGAACACACCGCCAGCCTTCGCCCCGGGGACAAGACCGCCCTTCAACCGAACATGACGTTTCACATGATCCTGGGGATGTGGATGGACGATTGGGGATTCGAATGCAGTGAATCGTTTCGGGTCACGGAAACCGGTTGCGAAACATTCGCCGATTTCCCCCGGAAGCTGTTCGTTAAAAACGGATGAGTCCCCCGGGCGCTCAAAGGGACGCGAGGCGGGGATAAAAAAGATATGATTTACACGGCACGGAAAGGACAGACGAGCAGCGGGGAGGCCATCGGGATATTGCTGCTGGACACGTCGGTTCCGTTTATCCCCGGAGATGTCGCCAATGCCACCACGTATCCGTTTCCGGTGCGATTTCATAAGGTGGAAGGATTCACGGTGGCACGGGCCATCGGAAAAGACCCGTCCGTGATCAAGGCCCTCATGGAGGCCGCCGAAGACCTGGCGGCGCAGGGGGTTCGTGCCGTGACCGGGGATTGCGGATTCATGGCGATCCATCAAAACGCATTGGCGGAAAAGATCCGGATCCCGGTCTTTCTATCGAGCCTTCTCCAGATTCCGTTTATTGCCGGCCTGTTCCCGGGCACGGCAAAGCTCGGCATTATCACCGCCGACGCCGGAAGTCTGGACAGCCGGCTGTTAAAAAGCATCGGGATAGAAAGCCCTGAAAAACTGGTGATCGCCGGGCTGGAAAATCAACCGCGCTTTTACGATTTTGCCATCAGGGAAACCGGGGTGCTCGACACCGATAAAGTGGAAAAAGAAGTCATCGCCACTGTCCGGAAAATGACGGCGGAGCATCCGGACATCCGGGCCCTGTTATTGGAATGCAGCCTGCTGCCTCCCTATGCGGCGGCCGTACAAGAGGCGGTTGATCTTCCGGTCTTCGACTATATCACCATGATCCGCTTCGTCTTTTCCGCCGTGGTGCAGAAGCGCTACAGCGGCTTCATCTGAACCCGAAAACCGGTATCCCGATGGATGGAAAAATAAGAATGGATATCTCCCGACACCTCATGCGTTACAAGGACGAACTCATCGCCCTCCGGCGTGATTTTCATCAGCATCCGGAACTGGGGATGCAGGAGTTCCGTACCGCCGAAAAGGTCGCCGATTACCTGAACGCATGCGGCATGGAAGTCGAGAGGATGAATGTCACCGGTGTGGTGGGCCTTTTAAGAGGCGGACACCCGGGTCCCACGTTACTGCTTCGGGCCGATATGGACGCCCTCCCCATCCAGGAAGAAAACGAGATGCCCCATAAATCCGTCAATGACGGGGTGATGCATGCCTGCGGTCACGACGCCCATACGGCCATGCTGATGGTGGCCGCCAAGATTCTTTCCGGCGTCAAAGAGACACTGAAGGGAAATATCAAATTCGTATTTGAACCCAACGAAGAAAACGTCGGTGCCCTGGCGATGATCAAGGAAGGCGTCATGGAAAACCCCCGGGTCGATGCCTGCATGGGGTTGCATATCTGGAACCAAATTGCCACAGGAAAAGTGGGGGTCACCCCGGGGCCGGTCATGGCCGGGATGGAACATTTTGATCTCACGATCAAAGGACGGGGCGGGCATACCGCCGCGCCCCACAGCGCCGTGGATCCCATCCTGGCGGCCGCGGCGGTCATCCAGGGCGTCCAGGTGATACAGACGCGGGAGATCGACGTCCAGAAGGAACCGGCCCTGATCATGTTCGGCAAAATTCAAGGCGGCACCGCGTCCAACGTAATCCCGGATTCCGTGGTCCTTTCCGGGACTATTCGCTATCTCTTCGACGGCCCGGACGAAAGCCCGGACAACCCCAAAAAACGGCTCGAAAGGGTGGTTTCCCACCTCTGCGCCGCCCATCGAGCCGAATATATACTCGATTTTCTCTATGGACACCCCACCCTGGTGAATCATCCCGGGATGACGGATCTGATCCGGAGCGTCGCGTCCAGCGCGCTGGCACCCTCACCGGAAATCATTTCCTTTGTGACATTGGCGGGAGAGGATTTTTCGGAATTCGCCTCCCGGGCGCCCGGAGTCTTTTGTTTCGTGGGGGCGGGAAAATCCGGAAAAAAGAATTATCCGCATCATCATCCCTGTTTTGACCTTGACGAAGACGCCATGCAGATCGGAACGGAACTCTTTGTACACGGCGCACTGCATTTTTTTGAGAAGACAGGAGAATTGAATTTTATAAAAAAGGGGGTGGTATCGGCATCTGAGTAACGCGTCTGTTGAATCATACACAACCCAAAATCGGCGGCATTTTCCGCCGAAAACCGAAAGGAGTATTTCCATGAAAAAGATTTTCGCCATTGCACTCATCCTTACAATCACTGTTTCCGCAGGGATGGTTTATGCGGGAACCTATACCGGAAAAGCGATTAAGGCTCGACTGGCCTCGGAAGAAATCGAGGGCGACTTCATGACGGTCTGGGCCAACAACTTTTCGGAACACATGAAAAAATGGTCCGACGGAAAAATCGACATCAATGTCTATCCGTACGGCACCCTCGGCGCAACCGGAGATATTAATGAACTGGCCCAAATGGGCGTGGTGGAGTTTGTCTTTTCCGACTATGCCTGGATCAGTTCCTTCGTTCCCCAGGCGCAGGTTTTGGCCCTGAACTACCTCTTTCCCACCGAAAAGGTTCCGGAAATTCTGAACTGGGTGGCAAGAAACGGGAAATTCATGCCGCTTTTGGAGGACGCCTTTGCCAAAAACGGGCTGGTCCCCCTTTCCATCATGTTTGAAGGATGGCAATGGGTCACCTCCAAAAAAGAGATCAACTCCTTGGAGGATATGAAAGGCCTCAAACTCCGCTTGATGTCTTCCAAGCTGCTGGTGGAAACCTACAAGGCATACGGCGCCGCGCCGACACCCATGAGCTATGGCGAGGTCTACAGCGGTCTCCAGATGGGCCTCATCGACGCCCAGGTGAATCCGCTTTTCGCCATTCACAGCATGAAGTTTTATGAAGTGCAGGATTATTTGACCCAGCTCAAAAGCGAACCCTTCGTCGGGATCCCCACGGCAAACAAGCAATTCTTCGACAACCTCCCCAAGGAGGTGCAGCAGGAAATGCGTAAATTCTGGATCGACGCCATTATCCCGGCAGGAAAATGGATCACGGAGAGAAACGCCAGTGACAAGGAAAAGATGAAAAAGGCCAAACCCTCCCTGAAATTCCACACTCTGGACGACGCCGCCATCGCCGCTTTCGAGGCCCGGGCGGAAACCGTCTATCCCAAGTTTACGGAGATCGGGGGAGAAGGCGCAAAGGAAATCCTGGACGTGTTTTTAAAAGACATTGAAGCCGCCAAGAACGCTCTTGGCGTCAAATAGGTTTCACCGGGCAAGGCGGCGGATACGCCGCTTTGCCCTCCATTCTGATGCACAAAAGAGCGACAACACGTTTTCGGAATCCACCGGCAAAGGAGAAACCGATGCCTCCAAAAAACGACGAACAACACCCATCGCGGTTTTTCCGAAAACTCAACAAAAAAGTGGGCTTGGCCATTAACGCGATAGAGGTGTCGATCCTGGTATTTTGCATGGCGGCGCTCGGTCTGCTTCTCATGACGAATGTGTTCGCACGGACCTTTTTCCAAAGTATCTATTTTGCCGAAGAGCTATCCAAATTTCTGGTGATGCTCACCACATTCACCGGCGTCAGCTACGGTGTCCGAAAAGCCCGGCACATCCGGATGGGGGCGTTTCTGGACGCCATGCCCGTAAAAATGGAGAAAGTCTTCATTATCATCATTTCCATCGTCAGCGCCGTCGTCATGGCGATTATGGCGTATTACTCCTATCTGTACCTGATGAACGCCATGAACATGGGGCATAAAACGCCGGCCTTGAGAATGCCGAGCTGGACGTTTTACGTGATCATCCCCATCGGATTGGGCCTGGCATGTATCCAGTATATCCGAACGATCATCAAAAATCTGACTGAAAAGGATGCATGGCAGTCTCCGGACCAGCAAAGTGAATACGAAGATGAAGTCATCGGGGGGACGCCGCTATGACCCTTTTTGGAATCAGTCTTGCGACCATGCTGTTGTTCGGGTTTCCCTTCATGGTGACCCTGTTGGGATCCTTGATGTTGTATGTATGGGTATACATGCCGGATTTTGCCCCCAAGCTGATGATCACCATGGTCCAGCAGGTCATCACGGGGGTCACGCCGCCGGCGCTGGTGTGTGTCCCCATGTTTATCCTTTCGGCCAGCATCATCACGTCCGGGAAATCCGCCCAGCGGCTGATCCGGATGATCAAAACCTTTGTGGGGCACCTTCCCGGAGGCCTTTCCATCACCACCAATGCGAGCTGCACGCTCTTCGGAGCGGTATCCGGCTCCACCCAGGCCACGGTGGCCGCCATCGGCGGGACCATGCGCCCCATGCTCTTGGAAGCGGGATACAAAAGCTCTTTTACCCTCGGTCTGATCATCAATTCCAGCGACATCGCATTTTTGATCCCCCCCAGCATCGGATTCATCGTATACGGGGTGGCCACCAGCACGTCCATCGGCATGCTGTTTCTGGCCGGCGTCTTTCCCGGTCTCATGATCCTGGTGATGTTCTCCGCCTACTGTTATTTTTATTCCAAGGCCAAGAAGGTGGGCGTGCTCCCGAAGGCCAGCCGGACCGAACAGATCAAGGCGATTAAAGAGGGGCTTCCGGTGATGGGCTTTCCGGTAATCATCGTGGGCGGCATCTACACCGGTTATTTCAGTCCCACGGAAGCCGCCGCGGCCTCGGTGTTTTACGCGTTGTTCCTGGAGACCGTCGTCTATAAAGCGATCACCTTGAACCGGATCGTGGATTCCTTCCTGCAGACCGGTGTCATCACCGGTGTGGTCTTCATCCTGGTGGGGGCGGGGCAGGCGTTTTCGTGGATGATCGGATTCATGCAGATACCGCAGCAGTTGCTTCCTCCCCTTTTCGGGGTGGATCCGTCCATGCTGCGAGTCATCACCATCGTCGTGGCCACGTATTTCATCGCCTGCATGTTCGTGGATCCCATTGTGGCCATATTCATCCTGAGCCCCATTTTCCAGCCCTATGTGGTCAGCGCCGGCGTGGATCCCATCCTTTTGGGGACCCTGGTGACTCTGCAGGCCGCCATCGGCTCGGCCACACCGCCCTTCGGCTGCGACATCTTCACCGCCCAGTTGATCTTCCGGCGGCCCTACGTGGAAGTCATCGGTCATGCCCTGCCCTTTTTGCTGATTCTGATTCTCGCCACCGTCATCCTGGTCGTTTTTCCGCAAATCGCCCTGTTCCTGCCGAATCTGGCCATGGGTGGATAAGCACAGGAAACGAATCGATGCCTTTCGGATGTGAACCAAAACAGGAGACGGTATTGGAGAAGACGCCTTGACCCATTCCATGCCCACATTGCACGATGCGTATACCGCCCACGCCCGGATCCGGTCCCTGATCCGAAACACCCCCCTTTTGGACGCCGCCGACCTGGCGCGAAAGACCGGCGCCCGCGGCGTGGTCTTCAAACCCGAATGCCTCCAGAACACCGGTTCATTTAAAATCCGGGGGGCGGCCAATAAAATTTTAAGCCTCGGCCACACGGAAAAAAAAACGGGTGTGATCACTTTTTCCACGGGCAACCACGGCAAGGCCGTGGCCCACGTGGCCCACACCCTCGGCATTCCCGCGGTGGTCTGCCTTTCCGAGCACGTGGCACCGTACCGAGCGGAACGCATCCAAGCCCTGGGGGCCGAGGTCGTCCGCAAGGGACGCTCCCAGGACGACGCCGAAGCCCATTACCATGAAATGAAAGCCGCCCGCGGGCTGATCCCGGTGGTCCCCTTCGACGACCCCTTCATCATCGCCGGACAGGCAACCATCGCCCTCGAAATCCTGGCGGATCTCCCCGAAATTCAGGTGTTGCTGGTCCCCCTTTCCGGCGGCGGACTCCTGGCCGGCATGGCCCTTGCGGCCAAATCCATCGACCCGGCCATCCATGTGGTGGGGATCTCCCTGAAAGAGTCTCCGGCCATGCTGGAAAGTTTGAAAGCCGGAAGGCCGGTTGCCGTGGAAGAAAAAAATTCCATCGCCGATTCGCTTCTGGGCGGCATCGGAACCACAAACCGGTACACCCTCCCGCTGGTGGAAAAATACGTGGATGAACATCTCCTGGTTTCGGAAGATGAAATCAAAGACGGCATGTTTTTTGTTTTCGAAACGCATCGACTGATCATTGAAGGAGCGGCCGCCGTGGGCGTCGGCGCCCTCCTGCATCAAAAGATCGACGTACGGAAAAAGACGGTGGGGGTCCTGCTTTCCGGTGGCAGTATCGATTCCAGAACGTATCTTTCCATTATCCAACGCGGCCTGGAGGGCGAAGAAAGAAAAAAATCAGACATGGAAGCACCGCGGTCCGTCCGGAAAGGAATTCCGCAATGAAGCAAATAACCACGATCAAGGCGCTGGCCCTTGCATGGCTTCTCATCTTTGTATGCTCGGGATCGGCCGGGGCGGTCAAATATTTCTGGCAAATCGCCCTGGAGGAAATTGAAGGAAGCATGCAGCATGCCTATGCCAAAAAATTCGTCGATGTGCTGGAAGAAAATTCCAAAGGAGACATCCGCTGCAAAATCAACTTCTACGGCGATCTCGGGACTTCCGGCGAAATCGGCCGGCTCCTCCGGGAAGGCGATCTTCACTTTGCATTCCAATCTCCCGGACACCTGGGATCCGATATCCCCGAGGTCCAGGTCTTTTCCATCCATTATCTTTTTCCCACCGATTTCAAGTTGTTGGAAAAGATTCTGCGCAAAGGACCCAATACATACAAAGCGCTTCAAAAATATTATCATGCATACGGCCTGGAACTCCTTTCCATCATCGAGGAGGGCTGGCAGATCTGGACAGCCAACAAACCGGTTCGTACACCCGATGATTTCAAGGGGATCAACTTCCGGGTCATGTCTTCGCCTTTGCTCATCACCGCGTACCGTCTCTACGGGGCCTACGTCATCACGGTGCCGTACAGCCAAATTTACAGCGATCTGGAGATGGGTCGGATCGACGCCCAGACCCAGCCTTTTTTTGCGATACAGGAAATGAAGTTCTACGAAGTCCAGAACTACATGATCCAAGCCCGCCAGTTGCCGTTCATCAGCACCTTCGCCGCCAACAACGCCTTCATCAAGAAACTCCCTCCGGACATCCGCACCCGGATCCACGACGCCGTTCAAGCCGCCAATGAATTTATTTTCGACCTGGAGCCCCGGCTGAACGAAGAACGAAGACAAATGATCGTGGATGCCAAACCGTCCATGAAATACATTGAATTGACCGATGAAGAAATCCGCGCCTTCAAGGAAAAATCGAAACCCTTGCGCCAAAAGTATCTCGAAATGGGGGGTAAGGGGGCAAAAGAAGTGCTGGATGCCGTGAACAAAGACATCGAATGGGCCGAACAGCAATGACATTACCCAAAAAACGCATTTTCACCGAAGAAGAATATCGACAACGGGTCCGAAAAACCCAAGAAAGAATGGACCACGCCGGTGAATTGGATCAAAGCGATCAAATCCCCGGCGGAAATCGACGTCATGAAACAGGCCGCACGGATCTGTGAAAAGGTCATGCAAACGGCCATCCGGGAAATCGACGCGGGTGTCCGGGAAAAAAAGGCCGCCGCGAAAGTGGCGGCGGCCCAGGTGGCGGGGACCGACGCCTTCGGGGGGTCGTTTCCGGCCATCGCTCCCCTCATGCCTTCGGCGGAGCGCACCTCCACGGCCCATTCGACCTTTGATCCGTACCGGGAATATCAAAAATGAAAAATTTATCGATTTCCCGGAAACGCTTTTTTTGAAACAATGACGGACAAGATCGTAAAAAGGAAATATTCATGGAAAAAGAGATCGTTTACACCCCGAATGCGCCTGAACCGGGCCCCTATTCCCAAGCCGTCAAATACGGAAATCTCATCTTTGTGGCCGGGCAGACCTCGGAGGATCCGGTCACCAATCAACCCGTCCACGACAGCGTGGCAGATCAAACCGCGCGCATTTTGAACAACATCCAAACCATCCTCAAGGCGTGCGGTTCGGATCTGGAAAGCGTGCTCCGGGTGGATGTGTATTTGTCTTCCATAAACCACAAACCCGAATTCAACGCGGCGTATCTGAAATTTTTCCCCGAAAACCGCCCGGCGCGAAACTGTGTCGCCGTGAGCGGAATCGACGACGGTTTGGATGTGGAAATCGAAGTCATCGCCGGATTGTAAAAATTATCTCCGATCCGCGCAAATGATAGTTCTTCCAAGTAACCTCACCGTTTTACGCTCTGATAAATTTCCCGGAGGCGGGATTTTTAAAAAAAATTGTACGGCGGGGTTTTATACCCCGCCGCAAGACCGACCGTCCTTTTCCGGCGGCATGTAAAATGCCGCCCTACAATCTTTTTGCCCTCTAACATTTCATCCGTGTTACTCGCTGATAAATTCCCGCCAGAGCGGGGGGCAATGCTAATCGGTGGAATCTCTTCGGACACCGCTCTCATTTGGAGCCTTTCGGTACCGCCGTCGCTTTTGATGGGCCTTTTCCGAAAGTACTTCCGGCCATCAAGCCGAAATCGCACGGATAAACACAACCGCCCGAAACGGGCGCCTTAAGTCTTTCTATTTGGCCAGCTTGGAAGCGATATTTGCCACGTGCTTGCCCTGGAATCGGGCGGCTGCCAACTCGTTTTCACTGGGCATGCGGGATCCGTCGCCGCCGGCGATGGTGGACGCCCCGTAGGGAGATCCGCCGGTAACTTCATCCACGCGCATCTGACCCTGGAAAGTATAGGGAAGCCCCACCACCACGAATCCTTGATGCAGCAAGGTGACGTGAAACGTTAAAATCGTCGATTCCTGGCCGCCGTGCTGGGTGGCGCTGCTGGTGAAAACGCTCCCCACCTTTCCGACCAGGGCGCCTTTGGCCCATAACGCGCCCGTGGCATCCAGAAATTGGCGCATCTGACCGCACATGTTCCCGAACCGGGTGGGGGTGCCGAAAACGACGGCGTCGGCCTCCGCCAGTTCCTCCACCCCGGCCACCGGGATGTGGGCGAACTGTTTTTGGGCTTCCAGGGCGCCCATCTTATCCAAGATATCGGACGGAAGGGTTTCGGAGACCCGGCGCAGAATCACTTCCGCTCCGTCCACTTCCTTCGCCCCCTCGGCCAAGGCCTCGGCCATCTTGTAAATATGGCCGTACGCGGAATAAAAAACAATGAGCACTTTCATGACGTCCTCCTCTTTTTCGATTTCGATGCTCTTTTCATACTCTAAAGGACCCTTTTTTACAGCAACAAGGGTTTCCGTTGACGATGGGGTGCTGAATATCCGTAAAGTATATTCTAAGACGGATCTGTCAATTCCCGAAACAAAAATCGCTTCCGAAGCAAATTTTCCATTGACAAACAACACCCGGTTTCTTAAAAGCGCCTCACGCCGATCAGGTGCGGCGTGTGCGCCGAAAGCCCGCACGCCGTTAAAAGGAAAGCGTGGTGAAAATCCACCGCAGGCCAGTCATTGCTGTAATCGGGGACGAAGGCTGCACAAACGCCACTGCCGCTTTTCCAGGATGAAAAAAACCCCTGGCGAAAGGTGGGAAGGCGCAGCCGGTAGAACGATCCGAAAGCCAGAAAGCCTGCCTGTCGGCATAGCGCCAACGGATATCATGCTGGATGCTATCCGTATCTTGGGCTGCAACCGGAATGACGGGGATGCAGATAAGATGCGGAAAAAGTGGTCTAGTGTGGGTGTCTTTTCTTTTCCTGCAATTCCGCTTCTCCTTCTTTGAGACCTTTAAAAAAAGTTCATTTTTGTTCCAGTTCAAGGAAGGCGAAAATTTTAACCACAGGAATACATTGAGTATTTCGAGGATTAAAATTTAAGCCTGACGCAGAAATTGGGCAAAAAGGGGCGTTTTGCAAAGGTCTCTCTTTGTCGTTCCGGGCGTGTGCCATTAAAACACCGTTGCAGGTCCTTTTGGATCACTCGCGTTTCGATGGATCCGGCACCGGACCGGTTACCGTTCAAAACCATAACACACCAAAGGAGGAAGATTTTCATGGATTCGTGTATCAATGCCAAAAAAGCCAATGAGACTGAAAATTCAAATTTTTCATCCCCCCTTGACGCTTTTCAGGAGCCCCATCGATCCCTTTTAAAGGGACTTGTCCCGGCAGAAAAGGATCTGCTCACCGCGGCCCGGACCAAAATCGACAACAAGACCAAGCCGGTGGGATCGCTGGGTCGGATGGAAGCCTTGGCGGTACAGCTTTGCCTCATCCAAAAGGACCTCAATCCGGTGATTCGACGCAAATCCATGTTCGTCTTTGCCGGGGATCACGGCGTGGTGGAAGAAGGCGTATCGGCCTATCCCTCGGAAGTCACGGGACAGATGGTGAACAATTTTCTGGAAGGCGGCGCCGCCATCAACGTGCTTTGCCGTCACGGGGGCATCGACCTCCGGATCGTGGACATGGGCGTGGCCGCCAAGATCAAAAGCCATCCCCTCTTGGTGGAAAAAAAGATCCGCAAAGGCACCCGGAATTTTGCCCGCACACCGGCCATGACGACCCGGGAAGCCCTCCAGGCCCTTGAAGGCGGTATGGAGGCGTTTTTAACGGAGTACCAAACAAACCCCATCGACATCGTGGGATTGGGGGATATGGGGATCGGAAACACCACCGCCGCCACCGCGGTCATCTCCGCCGCCTGCGGCGTCGATCCCCTGGATATCACGGGACGGGGGACCGGAATCGATGATGCGGCGTTGACGCATAAGGCGGAAGTGATTCAAAAAGCCCTGCGGCTTCACGCTCCCGATTCCAAAAACGGATTCGACATCCTCCAAAAGGTGGGCGGGTTCGAGATTGCGGGCATCGCCGGCGCGGCCCTGGCCGCGGCGGCAAAAAAAACCGTCGTGGTTTTGGACGGCGTCATCTCCACGGCCGGCGGGCTGGTCGCATCCTTGATCCACCCCCACGTCCGGGATTATTTCATCTCCGGACATCGTTCCGTGGAACCGGCCCAGCAGGCCGCCCTTTCCTTCATGAAGCTCTCTCCCCTGGTGGACTTGGATATGCGTTTGGGAGAAGGAACCGGCGCGGCTCTGGCCATCCATCTGGCCGAGGCCGCCGCGAAGATCATGCAGGAGATGGCTTCTTTCGAAGATGCCGGGGTTTCAAGGGAGATGGCTTCGTAAAAAGTCCAGCTGCGGCGTTGCGCGGCATTCTTCGCCTGCCTGTGCGTTGCACGCAGACAGGTCATTGCGGCGTAGCTGTAAGTACGCCTCACTCCTCAGAATTTGCGCGCCTTGCATCTGGAACTTTTTACTTTGCCATCTCAATTTCGACTTTTTACGAGTTCATCTCGGGGGGTGTGATAAAATTATTTTTGGGGTTTTCCGAGAACCTCTTCGAACATGGCTTCGTTCCACATCCTTCCGGCGGCGATATTCTGCCGGAACTTGATGAAGTCGATAACGCCCTGCCCGGTGATTTTTCGGGTGTTAAAGGCGCCGAAGCCCAGAAACGCCTCGCCGCCCATGTTGGCGGCCAACCAGTGCCGATTGGCGTTCTTCATCACATCCCAGAAGTATTTCTTCTTCTGCCGGATACCGTCAACGGATTTGATGAGGCATCCGGGGAAGAGGTTGGCAAAGGTCCAGATGATCTTGTCGATCTCTTTGTCGAGGAGCTCGAAATCGGCGTTGGGCTGGTGCGCCTTGACGAATTCCCGGGCCTCCTTGAAGGCTTCTCCGGTCTTGAACTCACCGTAGACGATTTCGCCGTCCTCGACGTATCTGTCCGTGATGACCATGGGGTTGCGCACCCATTTCCCGTCCACCTTGAGGACCGGGACCACTTTGGAGATGAGCGTCTTGGTCTTCATCTTGTATGCGGACCACATTTCACACGAAATGCAGTTCCACATGGCATCCTCGATGCCGAGGTACCAGGGGAGAAAGTCCGAAGACCCGCCGTCCGGTGCACTCCCGTGCCGGGGGCCGGCCTGTCCGAAGATGGCCAGATCCGAGGCGATGGACAGATCACACGCCATCCCGATCTCCTGTCCGCCGGCCACCCGCATGCCGTTGACACGGCAGATGACGGGCTTCTTGCACTGGAGTATGGAATCCACCATGCCGTTGAACAGCTCCATGTACTGGCCGTACTCGTCGGGCCGCATGCTGTAGTATTCACTGTACTCCTTGGTGTTCCCTCCGGTGCAAAAGGCATAGGGACCGGTTCCGGTGAACACCACGGCCACGACGCTTCTGTCCGTGGAGGCGTTTTGGAATCCGGCGATGGTCCCTTTCACGATCTCGGTGGTGTAGGAATTATATTGCCGAGGGTTGTTCAGTCGAATCCAGGCCACGTAAAGCCCGTCCACCACGTTTCCCTTGGGATCTTTCAAGGGACGCTTTTCGAAGACCACGCAAGGTGCGTCTTCGTCTTTTCCCCAATACATGTCGCTATGCAGGTGATGATTTTTGATTTCGTTGTCCCTGGGCATCCAATCCAGACTCATGAGTCACCCTCCTTGTCTCCATCTTATTTGATGGCTTCGTAAAAAGTCCACCTGCGGCGTTGCGCTGCATCCTTCGCCTGCCTGTGCGTTGCACGCAGACAG
>CAZQUR010000071.1:0-15581 GCA_964596535.1 uncultured Desulfobacteraceae bacterium | reverse complement strand
AAAAACTGGTTGACATCGTCATTTAAAATTGATAGTTTATACCGAAACAAAAAAAAGGAGACGCACTTGTTGGATCAATTGGACCAATTGATCGCCAATCTCCATGAAATTGCGTGGCAATTCGGACCCAGGGGGCTCAACGGGGAATGTTGCGGGGATCTGTCGATGCCTGAATTCAGAGCCTTGAAAATGGTCGCTGCGAACTCGGCTTGTGCTGTTCAGGATATCGGTTTTGCACTGGACTTCACCAAGAGTGGCGCGACGCGGATTATCGACCGATTGGAGAAAAAAGGTTATGTCCTCCGGAAACGTTCCGAAAATGACGGCAGGATTGTTTCCGTGAAAATCACGCCAAAAGGAAAGGATGCGCTGAAGCGAATCGACGAAGAGTTCCGGAAGAAAATCCAAGAACTGATCGCCGAAATGGATCCAATCGTCGCGAACGCCCTGCCGAATGTCCTGTCGCATCTAGTAAAGACTTTACGCAGAGAATTTTTTATTGCAAACGGTTGATGGCATCAACCAAAGGGAATAAATCATATGAATGCCCTATCAAACGCATTGTATTATTTTGTTTTTATTGCTGTGGAATTGACATTGCTTTTTCTGGCCATCAGCACGATTGTCGCGCTGTTGCTGAAATATATTCCTCAGGAACGATTTCGCGGCTGGCTTGCCAATCGCGGCGTATTCGGAAATTTTCTTGGGACTATCGTCGGATCACTGACACCTTTTTGCGCATGCTCCACCATCCCCATGACACTCGGTTTTTTAAATGCGGGTGTACCGTTTGGACCCGTAATGTCTTTTGTGATTGCCTCGCCGCTTCTGAATCCGATCATTATCACGATGGTAGCGGCATTGATGGGCATTAAAGCGTGTGCCGTCTACTTTTTGGTCACATTTACAGCTTCCGTCATTTTCGGTGTTGTACTTGAAAAGACCGGATGCGCAAAATATGTCAAGAGAGTCCGGATTGTTGGCGGGAGTCATGAGGTCGGCACAGGGACAGCGTTAAACCGTTTCAGGGATAAACTTTTTGCGTCCTTTCAATCGGCCTGGGGAGATTTCAGGGGTGTTCTCTCTTACTTGCTGATCGGTGTTGCCGTGGGCGCTTTTATCTATGGGTATTTACCCCAGGAGTTCGTGGTTCGAATTGCAGGACCCGACAATCCCCTGGCGATACCCGTCGCCGCCGTCATCGGGATTCCCCTTTATATCCGGGCCGAGACGGCCATTCCCATCGGTTTGGCGCTGTATCAGAAAGGCATGAGTTTAGGCGCCGTCATTGCTCTGATCATCGGCGGGGCGGGAATGGCGATCCCGGAGATGACAATGCTGGCCGGCATTTTCAAAAAAAAATTGGTTGCCGCCATTGTCAGCGTCATATTCATCACGGCGGTGGGCGGTGGATTTGCATTCGATCTTATGATTCCATAAGACCGGTTAGAATGGCTTTGTAAACTTGAACCGCAACAGCGAGCGCATCCCCCGCAGGTTCTGCCCGGCGGCAGTGCGTCGGGGGTAGGAGCGAAGCAGAAACCCCGCCTTGCAGGGCAGCAGGGAGGCTTCAATTCAGGACGAGAGTGTTCCGGTCAATATCAAACCGATATTACTCAAAGAATGGGGGAAAGGAAGAAGCACATGAGAGAAAACAAAAAAAACGAAAAGAAAGGCCTGTTCAAGCGACTTTTCAGCGGAGGAACAAAGGAAACCTGTTGTCGCTCTATTCAACTTGAAGAGACTCCGGAAGAACAACAGGATACCAAAGTCAAATCGGCTGAAGAAAAACAATCCAACGGATCCGAGACAGAATGAAATGAATAAAATCGAGCGATTTCAAGCAATCAGAGAAAGGCGGCAACCCGATTGCATGCCGGTGTGGCCGCGGGTGATGTCCCAGATGATCTACAGTCACGGTCTTTTATTGACGGAAGTTACCGGAGTCGATTGGTATGACGTTGAAAAAATCACCGAAGCGGTTTTGGCCAATATCCGTTTCAACGATTATGATTTGGCGATACCCACCTATATCGATCATGCCTTCGGGGTGCCGCCGCTGGGGGGCGAGATTCATATTCCAGAAAAATTCGGCATAGCGGCCGGTCCAACCGACAATAAACCGATTCGAAGCAAGGCAGACTGGCCCCGAGTCAAAAAGCTTCTTGCTTCATTTGACATGATAGCCACCGATCCCCGGATGGCGGCTGCTTTGGAGGTCATTAAAAATGTTGCGGCCCAAGTGGGCAATGAAATACCGCTTGTTGCCACGGCCTATGTGGGAAGTGTGGCCGCGATGCATCTTTTCCGTCCGAATGAAGCCATTTTGGAAGATATGTATGAAGATCCGGAATGGGTGGACGAAATGGCTTGTTCGGCAACCGATTGGAGCATGGACTGGATCCGTGCCCAGTATGAAAGCGGGGCCAACAGTGTGACGTTTCTTGCTGAAGTGATGGGGACTTTGATGGTCAACCCTTCGATGGCGGAACGTTTCAATCTGGAGAACATCGCACGAGTGGTGGAAATGGTGAAAAAAGAATTCGGCCAGGGGACCTGGCTGCATACCCATGGCGATATGACCACCTCGAAAGCATATGATTATCTGACGGCGTTAGCCACTCAAACCGGACTTGAAGGATTCCACTTCGACGAATTGAATCCCACCGATTGGATTATGGAGCATGTGGTCGAAAAGTTTAATGTTTCGGCCTGTATCATTACTGACGGGCACCTCATTGTCCACGGGCCGGTAGATAAAATCCGGCAGGAAGTGAAACATCAATTATCTAAAATCCGTGAGGGGTTGGGAATCATGATGGCGCCGAGTTGCCAACTCCTGCCCGCAACTCCGAATGCCCATTTTAAGGCCTGGGTGGATGCAATCCATGAATTCGGCAAGTATCCTCTCGACAACTCCGCTCCGGACAAGGATTTAGATAAAATCCCGGCATCCGGGGAGAAGTGAAAATGGCACGCCCTGCAAATTCTACCTGAGTTGTGCCTTTAAAATACGCGAAGAGAGCCTCTTGGCGCATTCCGGACAGTACCGATGGTGTTCCTTGACGCCCGGATGATCGTGGGTGCGCTGTTGGGTGATATCGAGGAATTTCATGGTCGCGAATCTTTTCCCGCATCCTTCGCAAACGGCCAGGGGATGCCGGCCGATGACCTCATCCCGGATGGAAATGGTTCACACCGTTGCATCGTCTATGACGTGGATCACCTGGGTGGGGCAGATACTGGCAAAACAGCTTTTTGGATATTTGGAGCCCTTTCGCCCTGAAGGGCCTGGCTCTCCAGTGCGGCAATTCCTTGATAACGAAAAAGGGAAATGCTACGGTTTCTCATTGTGTGGCGTCCCACTTTCGGAAAAAAGGGAAAGGGTGCTTCGAATTGGAAAATGCGGCAAACTCGAGATCTCTTTTTGTTAAGCAGGATCCGGCACCGGGGGTGCGACGCGTCCGGTTCAAGGGAGATACCCTGACGGTCTTGTTAAGCCTTTCGCAACCGGAGCCGGGGGAGGCCTTTCTTCGGACCAATATCGGCCATGCGGACAAGTTGAGAAGGGAACTGATCCGGGAGGTACATTACAATGAGCCGCCCCTGGCCCGGGACTGGTTCGATATTCCGATGGTTCCGGTGGATGACCGCCGATTCAAGGTGACGCTTCCCCTTTGCGAAGTCGGACATTTTGAAGCCAAGGCCTTTTTCCTTCCGGCCTCGACCCGAGATCCGGTCTGGCCCTCCGGAGAAAACATCGCCGTCAACGTGGCGCCCGCCCACACGGTTTGCGCCAACACCCTTTACAATGCCTTCATCCGGCAGTTCGGACCCAATATCCGGGGCGGTTTTTTCACGCCCGAAACAGACGCCGAAATTCAAAAACTGGACCACAAGGGGTATGCGGTCATTCCGCCTTCGGGCACCTTCCGGGATTTCATCGAACACCTCGATTTCATTGTCTTTGAGCTGGGATGCCGGTTCATCCAACTCCTTCCCATCCACCCCACGCCCACGACTTACGGCCGCATGGGACGGTTCGGAAGCCCCTATGCCGCCCTGAGTTTTACCACGGTGGACCCGGCCCTGGCCCGTTTCGACCCCACGGCCACCCCCACGGAACAATTCATGGAGCTTGTGGATGCCGTCCACGCCCGGGGCGCGAAACTGCTTCTCGACATCGCCATCAATCATACGGGATGGGCGGCGCTCCTCCACGATACCCACCCCGAATGGCTCAGCCGCACCGAGGACGGCCGCATCGAGGTTCCCGGGGCCTGGGGGGTGCAATGGGAGGATCTCACCAAGCTGGATTATTCCAAGAAGGGGCTCTGGGAATACATGGGACGGGTTTTTCTGACCTGGTGCCGCCGGGGGGTCGACGGATTCCGGTGTGATGCCGGCTACATGATTCCCCTTTCCGCGTGGAAGTATCTTACGGCCAGGGTGAGGGAACAGTTTCCGGATACCCTTTTTTTCCTCGAAGGCCTGGGAGGAAAAATCAGCGTCACCCGGGAGCTCCTCAACCGGGCCGATTTTAACTGGGCCTATTCGGAGCTTTTTCAAAATTACGATCGCGGCCAAATCGAGTATTATCTCCCCGGTGCCGTGGAAATTTCGGAAACGGACGGCACCCTCATCCATTACGCCGAAACCCATGACAACAACCGGTTGGCCTCCCGATCCACGGTATGGGCCAAGATGCGCACCGCCTTGTGCGCGTTGATTTCCCACCAGGGCGGGTTTGCCTTTGCCAACGGCGTGGAGTGGTATGCCACGGAAAAGATCGATGTCCATCAGGCCCGATCCCTCAACTGGGGCGCCCCGTTGAACCAGGCGGCCGAAATCCGGCGGCTATCCTTGCTTCTCCGGGACCATCCCGCCTTTTTCGATCGCGCCCAAATCAAGACGATTCAAGAAGGGGCGGGGAACTGTCTTGTGGCGCACCGTTTCCATGAACCCTCCGGGAAAAGACTCCTGGTGATCGTCAACCTGGAAGATCAGACGCCGGTCAATGCCCGCTGGAAAACCGCCGATGCCCCCATGCCGCAGGAAAGACTCCTGGACCTGCTCACCGGAGAAACGATTTGGATCCGGATTACGGGGGAATGGTCGGAACTGGCCCTGAAACCGGGACAGGTGTTTTGCCTGACCGATGATGGAAACGACAACGCACTCATCCAGCCGGATGAAAAGATGCTTTTTATGGAGCCGGAACGCATCGTTTCCCAGCGTCTGAAAGCCAAGGCGCTGGATGTCTGGCGGCATTTCAACGGCGTGGCGGACCTGGGGGACCTGTATCCGGATACGGCGGCGGAGGGATTCAGGGAGGATCCGGAAGGTTTTTGCCGCAGCATGAATCTCCAGGGCCCCGAATCCCGGGTGATTCCCTGGACATGGCCGGCGGACCTGAACCGGGAGGTGATGATCCCGCCGGGATATTTTCTTTATGTTCGGGCGCCGGTCCATTTCCATGCACGGATCCAGCGGGAAGCCCATGTCCTGGCGACGGAAGAAAGCCTGCCCCATCCCGGCGGCGGACGCTTCGCCCTTTTTGTCCCGTTGCCGCCGCCCCGGCATTCCGTTCCGGCGGTATTGCATCTTTCCGTGTTTTTAACGGACGGATTCCGGCGGGTGGACGCCCCTTTGCGTCTCTTGAGCCCTCCGGGTGCGGCATCCCTGAAAACCGGGATCCGGCGGAAAGATCTGGATCCCGATACTCCCCCGTATTTTTTGACCACCAACGGCCGCGGGGGAATGCTGCGGTCCCCTGTGGACTGGGGAAAGGTGACGAGCCGGTATGATGCCCTGCTGGCGGCGAACATGCACCCAAAGCGGCCGTCGGATCGATGGATCCTGTGGTCCCGGTGCCGGGCGTGGGTGGTGTTTCAGGATTATTCCCAGGAAATCAGCGCCACCTGCATGGAAGCCTTTCGATTCGAGGATCCCTTTGAAGGGGTGTGGCGGTTCAAGGTGCCCACGGGCCTCGGGAACCATGTGACGATTTGCATCTCGTTGACGATGCCGGAAAATCGGAATTTTACCCGGATGACGGTGTTACGGGAAAGCCTTCAAGGATCCGGAAACGGTTTGGCGGACACCGAATCGGTGACCCTGATCCTGCGTCCGGACATCGAAAGCCGGCGCTTTCATGACGCCACAAAAGCATTCACGGGACCGGAACATCAATGGCCCCGGGCGGTCTCCCCCCGTGCCCGGGGGTTTTCGTTTCACCCGGAGGGATCTCCGGGTCTCTTCATGACGGCCTCTTCGGGCCGCTATGTGCATCAGCCCGAATGGCACTACATGGTGCATCGTTTTCGCGATGCGCTTCGGGGGCACGATCCGGATTCGGATCTGTTCAGCCCGGGATATTTCCATGTGAATCTTCTTGGAGGAGAGGCGGTGACGCTGACCGGAGAAGCAAGAAATTCAACGGAATCGGAAAATCAAGAAGGTAGCGCCCTCCGGGTTTCCTCACGCCGGCGCCCGGATGGAGAAGCGGCATACGACCAAGATTCAAAGCACCTTTTGAATCGAATGATCCGGATGATGGATCATTATCTGGTGGAACGGGAGGCGGAAAAGACCGTCATTGCCGGGTATCCGTGGTTCCTGGATTGGGGGCGGGATTCCCTTATTTTCGCCCGGGGACTCGTCGCGGCAGGACGCGTCGAGGCGGTTCGATCCATCCTTTATCAATTCGGCCGGTTCGAATCCAATGGAACCCTGCCCAATATGATCGGCGAAGCGGGTCCGGCCAACTGGGATACTTCGGATGCCCCATTGTGGTTTGCCGTGGTCTGCCGGGACCTGGTGGCGGCGGAAAAGGGTTTCCGGTTTCTGGATACAATCTGTGGGAGTCGGACCGTCCGGGATATTTTGCTCTCCATCGCCGCCGCCTATATCCGCGGGACGCCCAACGGAATCCGGATGGACCCTGAAACCGGACTCATCTTCAGCCCGGCCCACTTCACCTGGATGGATACCAATCATCCGACCGGCACGCCGCGGCAGGGATATCCCATTGAAATCCAGGCCCTTTGGTACTGCACCCTCGACTTCTTATCCCGCATTGCATTGAAAAACGAAAAAAAGCGTTTCAAGGCCCTTTCCCGGCAGGTGCATGAATCCGTCCACCGGCTTTTTCCGCTCAAAGAAAAAGGATACTTCTCCGATTGCCTTCATGCGGAAGCGGGGAAAAGCGCCCTTTACGCCGAACCCGATGACGCGCTTCGCCCCAACGCGCTTTTCGCCGTGACCCTAGGCCTGGTAAAAGATTCAAAGCGCGCTGCGGATATCCTGTCCGCCTCCCGGGAACTTTTGGTTCCGGGTGCCATCCGGAGCCTGGCGGACCGGGCCGTGGAACGGCCCCTGCCCGTCATGCACGAAGGCCGGCTCCTCAACGATCCCCATCGGCCGTATCGAGGGCGGTACGAGGGGGATGAAGACACTTCCCGGAAGGCGGCTTACCACAACGGCACGGCATGGACATGGCCCTTTCCTTCTTTTTGCGAAGCGTATGCCATGGTCTATCCGGAGACGGGAAAGGCCCCGGCCAGGGCATGGCTGGCAAGTGCCGCTTGCCTCATGAACCGGGGGTGCATCGGGCATATCCCGGAGATTTTGGACGGCGATTATCCCCATGTCCAGCGGGGATGCGATGCCCAGGCATGGGGCATCAGCGAATGGATCCGTGTGTGGATCCTCCTCCATAAAGAAAGTACCGTGTGGCCGTCTCCAAAAAGCACCGATGACCGTCAAGGGGTTGCCTGGTTTTAAGGTTGTTTTCCAAAGGCAAACCGAATATAATAAATAATTTTAAATCAAAAGAGGAGGCGGACAGTTCAGCCGTGAGTACAAATCGATTTCAAATGTTTCAAGTCTTTCCCGCCATGCCGGAACCCTTGGGATTCCTGGAGACCCTTTCCCGGAACCTGTGGTGGTGTTGGCACCTGGACGCCATCGAACTTTTTCGCCGCATCGATCCCGCACTCTGGGGAAAGGCGGACCGCAACCCCATCGTTTTTTTCTCCATGATTTCCCAGGCCCGGTGGAGTGAACTGGCCAAGGACGATGCATTCATGGCCCATATGCATCAGGTGAAGGATCGGTTCGATACGGAAGTGGCATCGATCCTTGAGCACTCTCGAAAACCCTATGGGAAAGGCGAAACCGTCGCCTATCTTTCCATGGAGTTCGGGATCCATGAAAGCCTCCCCCTTTTCGCCGGGGGGCTGGGGGTGCTGGCCGGGGATCATCTGAAGGCCGCTTCAGACCTTCAGGTCCCCCTGATCGGCGTGGGGCTCCTGTACCAGGGAGGCTATTTCCGGCAATATCTTGACGGCGGCGGGTGGCAGCAGGAAGCGTATCCGCCCATCGAGCTTTCGAATCTCCCCCTGGAAAGAATGCGGGGGGATGACGGCAACGAAATTCGGGTCGGTGTCGAAGGCCCCAACGGGACAATCCATGCCGCGGTTTGGCGGATTCCGGTGGGCCGCATCCCTTTAATTTTGCTGGACACCGACATTCCGGAAAATTCACCGGAAGACCGAAAAATCACTTCCCGGTTGTATGCCAGCTACGCCAATGTCCGATTGGCGCAGGAAGTCCTGCTGGGGTTCGGAGGGCTCCGCGCCCTGGAAGCCGCGGGCATTGTCCCTGCCGTGATTCATATGAATGAAGGGCATGCCGCATTTTCCGGGATTGAACACCTGCGCCAGATCATGACGAAGCACGGTGTGGACCTGGCCGATGCCATGGAAATCACATCCCGGAAAACGGTCTTCACCACGCATACCCCCGTGGCCGCCGGCCATGATGAATTCCCCGTGGAAGAGGTGAAACCCTACCTCCTTTCAATGGAAAAGATCCTGGGAGTGAAAGCGGAGGAGATCCTTTCATGGGGCCAGACGGAGCCTTCGGGTAAGCTGTCCATGTTCGTTTTGGGACTTCGCATGTCCATGTATAAAAACGGCGTCAGTGAACTTCACGGCCGCACGGCCCGGCGCATGTGGTCCCATGTCTGGCCGGGATGGACACAAGAAGAGGTCCCCATCACCCACATCACCAACGGCGTTCATATTCCCTCGTGGATTTCCATTGAAAACGCCATGCTCTTTGATCGGTACTTGGGACCGGAGTGGTACCTGAAAAGCTGGGACGGGGATTTATATCGCCGGATCGACGGCATTTACGATGATGAACTCTGGAAAGCCCGGGAGATGAGCCGCAGCCGTCTGGTGCGGTTTTGCAGGAACCGTCTCATCCGCCAGCATCGTCGCCGGAATGCCCCCCAGTCCGTGGTGCAAGAGGCGGAGATGGTTCTGGATGCCGATATCCTGACCATTGCATTCGCCCGGCGTTTTACCGCGTACAAGCGTGCCACCCTTCTTTTGAAGGATCCGGACCGACTGGAAAAGATTTTAAACAACGACCGTTTTCCGGTGCAACTTTTGTTTTCCGGAAAAGCCCATCCCAAAGACGATGAGGGAAAAAATTTCATCAAGGATCTGTTTCAATTCGCCCAGCGGCCCTCTGCCCGGAAACGCATTGTATTCCTTGAAGATTACGACATCAACATCGCACGGCACCTGATCCAGGGAGCCGATATCTGGCTGAACACCCCGCGCCGCCCCCTGGAAGCCAGCGGCACCTCCGGCATGAAAGCGGCCGCCAACGGCGTTTTAAACGTCAGCATCCTGGACGGATGGTGGAACGAGGGATATTCACCCGAAAGAGGGTGGGCCATCGGACACGGAGAGGAGTATTCGGATCCCGTTTATCAGGATGAGGTGGAAAGCCGGGCCCTTTACAATTTGTTGGAAAACGAAGTGATTCCCTGCTTTTATGAACGGAAAAACGGGGATACGCCCAAACGTTGGATCAAGATGATGAAAGCCTCCATGAAGATGGCCATTGCGGATTTTTGCACCCATCAAATGGTGGCCAAATACGAATCCCGGTTTTATCTGCCGGCCCTGGAAAATTACCGGCGCCTCACGGCCGATGGGGCCGCCCAGGCCCGCCAGAAGGTGGAGCGGCGGAAGCGTCTGCGTTCCCTGTGGGATCACGTCCGCCTCCATCCGCCGGTACAAAAATCCGGCGCCCTCCTCCGGGTAGGGGAACGTCTCGACGTGGAGTGCGAGGTGCATCTCGGAGAACTCACACCGGAAGAGGTGACCGTGGAGTTGTATTATGGTACCCTCAAGTCCGTGGATCATGTGGTCAAGGGAAAAGGCGCCTCCATGCAAGTGATCGAGGACCGGGGGAGCGGCACCTATCTTTATCAAGGTGCCGTGGAATGCCGGGAAACGGGACGCTTCGGCTTTACCGCCAGGGCATACCCCACGGGCGACGACCTCGAAAAGTTCATGCCCGGACTCATCCGGTGGGCCTAGCCAAGGCCGGGGGAAAACATCCATGTCGTTGAAAGACCCAAGGGTTCTGATCGTCACGCCGGAGGTGACGTATCTCCCCGACCGGATGGGGAATCTTTCCGCCTGCCTCACCGCCAAGGCGGGGGGCCTCGCGGATGTTTCGGCGGCCCTGATCAGTGCACTCTTTGACCAGGGCGCCGACGTCCACGTGGCGCTTCCCGATTATCGGTCTCTTTTTATGGACCGCCTGGCGCCGTTTCTGCAAAAAGAGCAGCGGACGATCCGGAAGATCATGTCCGACGACCGCGTCCATCTTGCCGAAGATCGGGCCTTTTACTACCTGGATCATGTCTACTCCGATTACGGCATGGAAAACACGAAGCTCTCTCTGGCGTTCCAGCGGGAGGTCATTAATAACATTGTCCCGCGGGTGGAACCCGATTTGATTCATTGCAACGACTGGATGACGGGACTGATCCCCCCCATGGCGCGACAGACGGGAATCCCGTGCCTGTTCACCATCCACAACGTCCATACGGTAAAAAGCACGGTGGCGCACATCGAAGATCGCGGCATCGACGCCGCCGCTTTCTGGAAGCATCTGTACTTCGATATCCCCCCCCTTGACTACGAAACCGCCCGGGAACACAATCGGGTCGATTTTCTCGCCAGCGGTGTTTTTGCCGCTCACTTTGTAAATGTGGTGAGCCCCTCGTTTCTGCTGGAAATCGTCCGGGGAAAACACCCGTTTGTCCCGGATGCGCTCCGCACCGAGTTGACCCACAAATACGACGCCGGGTGCGCGGTGGGAATCCTGAACGCACCGGATCCGGCCTTTCACCCCCGGTCCGATCCGCATCTTTTTCAGACCTATGGCCCCGGCGACTGCATCCCGGGCAAGAAGAAAAACAAGACCGCCCTGCAAAAGCTGTTAGGCCTCGTCGAGGACCCCGGTGCCCCGCTGTTTTTCTGGCCGTCGCGCCTGGATCCCCATCAAAAGGGGTGTCCGCTTCTGGCCGATATTTTATACGCGGTGATATCGAAGTACTGGGACAAAAACCTGGAGATCCTTTTTATCGCCAACGGGGAATACCAGCAAGTCTTCCGGAACATCACGAAGTTCCACGGATTCGAAAAACGGGTTTCGGTATGCGATTTTTCCGAAAGCCTGGAACATCTTGGGTACGCGGCCTCGGATTTCATCCTCATGCCGTCGTTGTTCGAGCCGTGCGGGCTCCCCCAGATGATCGCCCCCATCTACGGTTCCCTCCCGGTGGCCCACAAGACCGGCGGGATCAAAGATACGATTGCCCATTTCGACCCCGAAGAAAACACCGGAAACGGCTTTCTTTTCGAAACATATGACGCCAACGGGTTGTTTTGGGCCATCGATCAGGCCATGCAGTTCTTTTCAACGGAGGGTGGACAACGGGAAGAACACCTCAAGCGGATCATGGAAGAAAGCACCAGGACCTTCACCCACGCCCAAAGCGCCCGCCAATACATCGCGCTTTATGAGAAAATGCTTCAACGGCCCCTGATCAATCCGTATGTCTAAATGAAAGAATTTCAAAGCGTCCTGCTTCAAAAAGACCCGTATCTTGCCCCCTACGCGGAACATCTCCGGAAGCGCATGGAGAATCTCCGTGAGCGGGAAGCCGCGCTGACCCAAAAAGAAATCCCGCTGATCGATTTTGCATCCGGGCATGAATATTTCGGCATGCATTTTCGAAACGGCCAGTGGATCTTCAGGGAGTGGGCACCCAATGCCCGGGCGGTTTATCTGATCGGGGATTTCACCGGATGGCGCGAAAAAAAAGACTTCGCCTTAAGGTGCACACACCCCGACGGCCACTGGGAAATCCGGATGCCCGGCGAAACGTTGGCCCATGGCAGTCTTTACCGTTTGCGGCTGCATTGGCCCGGCGGAAGCGGGGACCGGATTCCGGCATGGGCCCGGCGGGTGGTCCAGGATCCCGAGACCCTGATCTTCAATGCCCAGGTCTGGAGGCCCAAACACCCGTATACCTGGAATCATCCGGATTTTTCCCCGTCGTCTGTGCCGTTGCTGATTTATGAGGCGCACGTGGGGATGGCCCGGGAAGAAGAGCGGATCGGCAGCTATTTGGAGTTTGCCGAGAAAACGATCCCCCGGATCGTCAGGGCCGGCTACAATACCCTTCAGCTCATGGCCGTTCCGGAGCATCCGTATTACGCGTCTTTCGGCTACCAGGTATCGAGCTTTTTTGCTCCGTCTTCACGATTCGGGACCCCTGAAGAGCTGAAAACCCTCATCGACACCGCCCACGGCGAAGGACTTACCGTGCTCATGGATTTGATCCATTCCCATGCGGCGGCCAACGAAGTGGAAGGGCTGAGCCGTTTCGACGGCACCGAATATCAATATTTTCATAAGGACCCCCGGGGTCTTCATCCGGCCTGGGGGTCCCGTTGCTTCGACTGCGGCAAACCTCAGGTCCTCCATTTTCTCCTGTCCAACTGCCGCTATTGGCTCGACGAGTTTAAGGTCGACGGATTCCGCTTCGACGGGGTCACCAGCATGGCGTATCTCCATCATGGCCTGGGGAAAGACTTCACCTCCTACCAGGATTATTTCGATGCGTCTGTGGACGAAGACGCCCTGACCTACCTGGCCCTTGCCAATGCGGTCATCCACAGGGTCCGGCCCCGGGCGGTCACCATCGCCGAAGATGTCTCCGGAATACCGGGCCTGGCCGCGCCCACTGAAGAAGGGGGGATCGGATTCGATTTCCGCTTTGCCATGGGGGTGCCGGATTTATGGATCCGGCTCGTCAAGGATGTTCCGGATGAGGCCTGGCCCATGGGATTCCTCTGGAATGAATTGAACAATCGCCGGGCGGAAGAAAAGACCATCAGTTATGCGGAGTCCCACGACCAGGCGCTGGTGGGGGATCAGACCCTCTTGTTCCGCCTGGCCGGGTCGGCGGTTTACGATCACATGCAGGTGGAAGATGTCCATTTATCCGTGGACCGGGCATTGGCCCTGCACAAAATGATCCGCCTGATAACGCTGGCCACGGCGGGGGACGGGTACCTCAATTTCATGGGAAACGAGTTCGGGCATCCCGAATGGATCGATTTTCCCAGGGAGGGAAACGCATGGTCCTTCCGGTATGCCCGGCGGCAATGGCGGCTCGGCGATGACCCGAATCTGAAATATCATCAACTGGGGCGTTTCGACCGGCATATGATCCGATTGGCCAAGAAATTCAATCTATTCGGGCCGCCGCCGGCCCGGCTTATCAAGCTCCATGAGGCGGAAAAAGTGGTTGCGTTCTTTCGAAAAGAGTTATTGTTTTGCTTTAATTTACATCCAATAACATCCTATGATCATTATTTTATTGATGCTGATAAAGGAAGATATCGAATGGTCTTAGATTCGGATGCTCCCCACTACGGCGGACACGGGCGCCTGGTGCCGGACCAGTGCCACGTGACACTGTCCCGCAGCGACGGTGCGGGATTGTCCCTTTACCTTCCTTCCAGAACCGCCATTGTATTGCAGAAAGAAGTTTAGAAATGGGACTCCGGGATCGTGTCATCGGAATCAAAGGCGCCGGAGAGATGGCCAGCGCCGTAGCCTGGAGGCTCTTTTCGGCCCGGATTCAAAAACTTTTCATGATGGAGATGGAAACCCCCTTGGCGGTCCGAAGAAAGGTTTCCTTCTGTGAAGCCCTTTATGAAGACCGCCACACCGTGGAAGGGATCCAAGGGGTGAAAGCCGCCGGCCTCGATGCCGTTCAGCATGCGTGGACGTTCGGTCGGATTCCCGTCCTTGTGGATCCGGGCTGGGAATATGCGGCGCGTTTGGCTTCCGACGCTCTGGTGGATGCGGTTTTGGCGAAAAAAAACTTAGGGACGCATCGAAACGAAGCCCCCCTGGTGATCGGCCTGGGTCCCGGATTCACCGCAGGGAAGGATGTGCATTTTGTCATCGAGACCCAGAGAGGACACGATCTGGGAAGGATCCTGATCCAGGGCCGTGCGGCGGAAAATACGGGGATTCCGGGCGCCATCGGCGGATTCACCCGGGAAAGGGTATTGCGGGCGCCTGCCGAGGGGATTTTCCAGACGCGCCACGATATCGGGGAAACGGTCCGAAAAGGAGAGGCCATCGCCGAGGTGAATGGAAAGGTCATCCGGGCCGGTGTCGACGGCGTGATCCGCGGACTCCTCCGACCGGAAACACCCGTAACCATGAATCTCAAAGTGGGGGATATCGATCCCAGGGGGTGTGTCGCGTATTGTTTTACCCTATCCGACAAAGCCAGGGCCGTTGCCGGATCGGTTCTGGAAGCCATCTGTCGGGTTTATAACGTGGATGGGAAATAATGCAGGACGTACTGGCTTCCGCCTTTCTCCTTTCCGGCGGGGGTGTCGTCAGCCTGGTGGGGGCAGGGGGAAAAACGACCCTCATGTTCTGCCTGGCAAGGGAACTGGCGGCTTCCGGCGCCGCGGTCCTGGCCACCACCACCACCAAGGTCTTCAGGCCGGCGCCGGGGGATATTCGAGACGTCCTGATTTCTTTGCGCCTGGAAAGTGTTTTGAAACGCGGAAGGGCAACAGGCGGTCCCACGGCTTTTTTTGCCGCCGCAGAAAAGATTCCCCAAGAAAACAAACTGGCCGGATTTGCGCCTGAAGCGATCGACGAAATCGCGGCGTCGGGGGTCTTTCAATGGATTATCGTGGAAGCGGACGGCGCCGCCCAAAAGCCCCTGAAAGCGCCGGGAGCATGCGAACCGGTGATTCCTGCGGCTTCCGGATGGGTGGTGGGCGTATGCGGGCTGGACGGTATCGGCCGTCCACTGAATGACACCGCGGTTTTCAGGGCCGAACGCTTTGCCGCCCTCGGCGGCAAGGCCGCGGGAACGCCGGTTTCCGCGGCATCCCTGGCCCGGGTTTTGGTGCACCCGGAAGGGATATTCAAGGGGTGCCCCAAACAGGCGGCGGCGATCGGATTTCTCAACAAAGCCGATACGCCCCGGGCGGTCTCGAAGGCCCGGGACGTGGCGGCCGCCGTGAGAGCGATGAAGAGCCCCCTGCCGCACCGGATCGTTGTCGGACACTTGTTGCCGATTCCCGAAATTGTGGAAATTCATCAATTGATGGCTTCGTAAAAAGTCCATCTGCGGCGTTGCGCGGCATTCTTCGCCTGCC
>CAZQUR010000070.1:0-15726 GCA_964596535.1 uncultured Desulfobacteraceae bacterium | reverse complement strand
ATCTAACCAAATTCAATTCCCCCCTGTCAAGTCGAGGACGACGGCTTTTCACAGCCCCCGAGTGTTGTTTTATTTTTTCCTTGACAGGACGTTTTGTCCGTAATAAATGTTGACTGACTAATCAGTCAGTTTATTTAAGGATAACCACATGGGTAAAAAAAAACAAATTCTGAAAGAGGCCACTAAGCTGATTTCAGTGAAAGGCTTTAGAGACACCACGATGACCGAACTGGCAAGACGTTCCGGCGTTGCCCACGGAACGATTTTTTATCACTACGAAAACAAAGAGCATTTGTTTCTGGCGATTTTAGAAGAGATAAAGAAAGAATTCACCGGCCACTTCGACCGATACCTCGCGTCAAAACGGTTTGAAAGCGGGCTCGAGATGATGGAGGACATCATTGGCTTCTATCTGCACCTGTCAAGCCTGATGGAAGATCGTTTTTTACTTCTCCATCGTCATGATGCCCATGCGCTCGCAAAAGCCAATCCGCGGTGCAGGGACCATTTGGAGTCCATCTATAATTGCCTCGTGGATGTCTTTGAACATGCCATATCGAAAGGGCAGGAGGACGGCTCCATTACAGATTTGCCTTCACGAAAGGTCGCCCTTATTATTTTTGCCATGGTCGACGGATTGGTGCGGTTCAACACCTATTGTCTTTACGATGCCGGTGCCCTTTATGAAGACCTGATCCACTCAATCAAGAAAATATTGAGAGGCTCGAAGCCGAAAAAACAAGACCAGATTCGCTGCTGATGAAGGAAAGAAAAAATGGACGTTAAGACGCGGTTTTTCTTTGGATATCGGGACAAGTTCATGAAATAGAGATGTCAAAACAAAACTGGAGGATCACTAACGTGTCAAAAATCATCGGAAAATTAAAAGACAAGGTTCGGGGTTTGAAGGGAACGTCATCAACAAACCTGGATGTTGAATCGGATGAGATGGAAGAACAACACGAGAAGCTGGAACCACCTTCTATAAAAGAGGCGGAAGAGGAACCCAGAAAGCTTGTTGTCGTGGGGAAAGAAAGCGTTTTTTCGAAGGACATTATCGATTTTGCCATCGGAATGGCAGAACGCATGTCCTATGAGATCGTTGCGTTGAATGCGGCCCCCTTGTCCTGCGATACCTTTAATATTTCCTCTTCAAGGGAACAGATATGCAACGATTTCAAACTACTTTCGGAAAAAAACGTCCAGCCTTTCAAGGAGGAAGCCGAAAAACGCAATATTCGGTTTTTTCACGTGATCAAGTTCAGTGAATCCTATGAAGTGCTCGCCGAGCTGAAAAAAGAAATCGGCGAGTTTGAATTTGTCGTTTCTGAGGAAGAAGACAATGGTGCAACGAATCCGGATTCGAAGGAAACGTCGTCCCGACCCAAGATTTTCGTCTATTCCATGATCTAGGATTCAACGGAACGGAATGCTTCGCTGAAAATGCTTGATTGGGAAGATGTAAAACCGCAGTGAGTCGGGCATCTTTCCGGTCTTACTTCAGAAAGGGAAATGGAGGGATACGATGACGACGAATTTTTATTTCGGCCTGGGTCTGATCCTTGCCGTATTCGTACTGTGCTATTTTTTCAGAAATCAAAACAAGAAGTAGTAAGCCCTCGATTTTCGGGAAAAAGGGCGGGGCTTTGGATTTTACGGGAAAGGATGAGCGGCTATGACTCCAGAGATGATCATGACGATGGTGGTTCTGGTATTCGTAATTGTTCTTTTCGTTTTCGAGTGGGTCAGGGTGGATGTCGTAGGGATCATGATGATGGTGCTTTTGCCTCTCATCGGCATCATATCTCCCAAGGAAGCCTTCGTGGGGTTGAGCAGTAACGCCGTGTGCTCAATCATCGCGGTCATCATCATAGGGGCGGGGCTCGACAAGACGGGGGTCATGAATCAGGTCGCCAGCCCGATTATTCGCATTGCCGGGAAAAGCGAAAAAATGATCACCATGATGATCTCCGCGACGGTGGGGATCATCTCCAGCATGATGCAAAATATCGGTGCCGCCGCCCTGTTCATGCCGGCGACCCAGAGAATCAGCAAGAGATTGGGCATTCCCATTTCAAGGATCCTCATGCCCATGGGATTTTGCGCGATTACCGGCGGAACCCTTACTCTGGTGGGTGGGAGCCCCACCATATTACTGAACGATCTGATGGTGCTCGGAGGGGAAAAACTCAAACCCTTCGGCCTGTTTACCCAGACCCCGATCGGCATATGCCTGTTATCAAGCGCCATATTGTATTTTATGATCTTCGGCAAATTCGTGCTGCCTTCCGGCGAAGGAAAAGTGGAAAAAGACGTTACCGCACACCTCATGGAAGTATATCGCGTGCTGGAAAATGTTTACGAGATTCATATTCCAGACTCTTTTGGAGATGGGCGAACTCTGGAGGAACTGGCAGTTCGAACCAAATATCTAGCGACGGTTGTAGCCATCAGCCAGGCACAAAAAAAAGAGAAGAATTTCGTACCGCGCAGTTCTAACACAATATCCGGAGGGGACGACATCGCCGTCGTTGGACGGGAAAAAAACATCCAAAGGCTGGTTAAAAATTACGGCTGGGAATTAAAAAGCGGTCTGGAGGTCTTTTCGGAATCGTTGGCAAGAACAAACGCGGGGATGGCCGAAACAATCGTTCCTCCGCGATCGGAACTCATCGGAAAAACGATGAGCGAAATGAATTTTAAAGAACTCTACGGGGTCAATTCCATTTGTTTAATCAAAGGAAACAGAGCGTATTACGGGGGATTGACTCACATACGGCTTCAACTGGGAGACACGATACTCCTCCAAGGACCCTGGGAGCGGTTTCATATTTTGGCCAATCAACCCCCGCCAAGAGCATTGTCCTTTGTGTCTTCCTTGGAAGGCGAAATCATGCGGCCGCAAAAAGCCTATTTGGCCGTTACATGGCTTGGGATCGCGCTGTTTCAGATCATTTTCTTTAAAATGCAGCTTTCGGTGGCGCTGATGTCCGGCGCACTGGGGATGATCATTACAGGCGTGCTGTCGGTGGATGAAGCGTACCGCTCGGTGGACTGGATGACGGTTTTTCTTCTTGCAGGCCTGATACCGTTAGGAATTGCGTTTGAAAAAACCGGTACCGCCGCGTTTATCGCCAAAAGCATTCTGGGGTTTATAGGGAAGCCTTCGCCCATTGTGCTTCTTGCAGTGGTGGGTCTGATGACCTCCTTTTTCACCCTCGTGGTCTCGAATGCGGGTGCTACGGTACTGCTTGTTCCGTTGTGTATGAACATGGCGGTAATCGCCGGCGGGGATCCACGGATGGCCGCTCTCGTCGTGGGTCTGTCCGCATCCAATACATTTGTTTTGCCCACCCATCAAGTCAACGCGCTTGTGATGCGGCCGGGCGGGTATCGGACGGTGGATTATGCAAAGGCCGGCGCAATCATGACGCTGATATTTCTGGCCGTGGAATTGACCGTTCTCTATTTTTTCTATGGGATTCAATGAGTAACGCTTTTATGAGAACACATATTCGGGTATAAGGAGGTACCGGCGGAATGGCGATCATCACGATCTCCCGTGGCTCCTTCAGCCATGGGAAAAGAATAGCGGAGAAAGTGGCCGATGCTATGCATTACACCTGTATGAGCAGGGAAATATTGTTGGAAGCTTCTAAGCATTTAAAGGTTTCGGAAAAAGAGCTGCTCCATTCCATCCATGATGCACCCTCCATACTTGAAAGGATGACGCATGGGAGAGATAAATACCTTCTCTCGATTCGGGCAGCACTTTTGGAACGGGCCGCGGAAGATAATCTTGTATATTGCGGCCATGCAGGACATCTGCTGATTCCTGAGATCCGGAAAGTGCTTAAAGTGCGCGTAATCGCAGAAGTAGAAACCCGTGCGCTGCTGATGGAGGAAAAAGAAAAGGTGTCGAGAGAAAAGGCGCTCTCCTTTCTCAAAAAAGAGGACAAGCAAAGAGAGCTTTGGACGCGTTATCTGTACAAAGTCGATATACACGATCCGGAACTTTACGACATGATCCTCAACATGGAAACGATGACCATCGACGATGCTTGTGCGGTCATATGCACGGCGGCAATGCGAGAAACCTTCCGGATGGAAGCGGAAGACCTGAAACAAATTCAGGACTTGGCGATTACCAGCCATGTCAAAGCTTCGCTTCACGACATCTGTGAAAGTGAAGTCAGCGTAAGACACGGAAAAGTGTTCATCCGGGTGTCCGGGGAGAAAATCAAAAGAACCGCTGCCACAACTCCGGAACTCCAGAAGCAGGTTCAAGAAAAGATTCAAGAAAATCTAATGAAAAACATTATGGATATCGTCAACAATATACCCGAAGTAAAAGACGTGGTTTGCGATGTTGAGGCGCCCTATTACTCTTGATCGGCAATTCACCCGGATGCCTTATTGTATTCACTTCTGAATCGGGGGTTGAAAAAATGATCCGGTATATCCCGGCTTATCACTCATATGCTAAAGGAGATGCAACATGCAAGATTTCAAGGTTCTTTTAGTTGACGACGAAGAAGAATTCGTCAGAAGTCTTTCCGAAAGAATTGAAATGCGAAACATTGGACCGGAAGTGGCTCTGAGCGGGGAACAGGCGCTGAAAAAAATTGCGGAGAAGTCTCCGGATGTGATTGTGCTTGATTTGAAAATGCCTGGAATGCATGGTCTTGAAGTACTGGAAATAGTAAAAAAGACCTATCCACAAATCCAGGTGATCATACTGACCGGACACGGCTCGGATGATGATGAAAGAAGGGCGTACGAGCTGGGTGCGTTTGAATACTTGCACAAACCCGTCGCATTGGAGAAACTTATGGCGAGTCTCAAGCGCGCCTACACGCGCAAAAAGGAAATCGAAGAAAAAGGGAAAAAAGCTTCCGAAAAGAACAATTGACGTTCAGAAGATATCAGGGAAAACGACGGGGAATTCGGAACCCGATTCAAAGCGGGATGGGACAAGATCAGATGCCGATAGTCACACTTTTCAACCAAGCCTTTTCCAACGGAAAAAAGGTGGCTCAAGAAATACTGCGACGCACAGGCTATCAGCTGGTAACGGATGACGAAATCCTGAATCACGCCTGTGAGCGCTTCAAAATGCCCAAACGGCAGATTGAAAAAGTGTTTTTTTCAAATATCTTCACCTTCAATCAATTTACACATGAGCAGGAGCGGTCCATAGCCTGTTTGCGGTTGGCGACCGCCGAACGCGTCCAGGAGGACAGGCTCCTCGTTTTTGGACTCAGCGGTTTTCTCATCCCAAAACGAATCGGACATATGCTCCGTATTTGCCTGCTCTCAGAGTTTAATTCCCGGATCGAAACGGCTAGAAAACGAAACGCACCGCCAAAAGAAGAAATTGCAAAATATATTCAACAAACCGACGAAGACCAGGCCGCGTGGATCCGGATGGTTCTTCCCGTGGACAACCCATGGGATCCAACGATTTTTGATGAGTGTTTTTCAAGCGATAAAACACCGTCGGAGGAAATTGCGGATAGGGTGGCAGAATGCATCCAACATGAAAAATACCAGTCAAACCCCCTTTCCAGTCAGTATACAAAAGATTTTTTAACTGCCGCCCGGGTCGAAACGACTTTACTGCAGGAGGGACACATCGCGGGGATCGACGTTACATCGGGCATCGTGACCCTGACCCTCAACAAACATATCGTCATGCTTGGCCGGCTGGAGGAGGAACTCAAAGCCATCGCAGGAAACGTGTCCGGTGTCGGCGAGGTCAAAATTGAAGTTGCCGCGGGAAACGGCGGGGAAGAAAACAGTCGCCCCCGGGAATCGACGCGCGCGTCCAAAATCCTTTTGGTCGATGATGAAGCGGCCTTCGCTCAGGCACTGTCGGATAGACTAAAGATGCGGGATCTGGAGTCGATCATCGCCTATGACGGGGAAGCCGCTCTCACGCGGATGCAGGCGGAGGAGGAGACCGATGTCATGATTCTGGATCTCAGAATGCCCGGTATCGACGGCATTGAGGTTTTGCGGAGAGTCAAACGGGAACAGCCTGAAATTGAAGTGATCATTCTGACGGGCCGCGGCTCTGAAACAGACAGGAAAACATGTATGCAGATTGGGGCGTTTGCGTACTTGAAGAAACCGGTCGACATCCAGGAGTTGAGTCAATCCATAAGAGCTGCCCGTGAAAAGATTCGCCGAAGACGATTCGATACAAATAAATCCTGACGTTTGGAGTCAGAAGCTCACAGGCGCATGGAGACGGCGTAAAGACCATGATCAACGTGAAACAATACAAACCTTCCTTCTGGGATGCCCCGCCCGCATCACCTATGTCCAGCGCCGCTCACTATCGCTTCGATTACAAGCGGATATGGAAGCTCTCCATTGTGATCATGAGCCTGGTCGCGCTGGGGCCGTTGACATTCATTACCCTTGTCAATTACACATTTACGCAAAAAGCGATTGAATTGGAATGGAAGCTCAAAACCGCCCGAACCGTCTCCAACACGCAGCGTGCCGTTTCCTTTTTTTTACTGGAACGAAAAGCGGCGCTCGATTTCATTATTGCGCATTCCACACATAACCAGGAACTGCGCGATTTCGACCAGTTCAGAGGGATATTCGAAGCGCTCCAGCAGAGTTTCGAGGGCGGATTCGTGGATCTGGGATTAATCGTCGCAAACGGCAAACAAACGATGTATGTGGGCCCGTACAACCTTGAAGGCAAAGATTACAGCCAGCAGCCCTGGTTTCAGCACGTCAAACAGGAGTATGTATATATCAGTGATGTCTTCCTCGGTTATCGACATATACCCCATCTGGTGATTGCCGTCAGAAAAGACCTGGGTGACGGATCGTTTTATGTTGTGCGTTCTTCCTTGTCCATTGAGCCCTTCGAACATCTTCTGACGAATTTGGAACTCGGGGGAAAGGGCGATGCATTCATTATCAACCATGAAGGAAGACTGCAGACACCATCCAAATACCACGGCAAAATTTTGGAGACAATCAATCTCCCCCTGCCGCAGTATTCTGAAAGAACCCAGGTAACGGAAATCCAGAACGGGGTGGACGAACCATTGGTCTTCGGGTACCGCTTTATTGATGAAACGCCATTTATCTTGATGATTGTCAAGAAGAAAAACGAACTTCTCAGTGAATGGTACAAGGCGCGCTGGAAGCTCATCATTTTCTTGCTGTTCAGCGCTTCCTTTATCCTGTCGGCGATCGCCGGAATGGTGACATACATGGTGAACCGCATCTATATCGCTGATGAAAAGCGACTCGATACACTCCACAAAATCGAGTACACCAACAAACTGGCTTCCATCGGGCGCATGGCGGCCAGCGTGGCGCATGAGATCAACAATCCCTTGGCGATCATCAACGAAAAAGCCGGACTCATCAAGGATACGTTCGTTATTAAAAAAAAATATTCGGAAGATGAAAAGCTCATCGGTATGATCGATTCCGTCCTCAGATCCGTGAAAAGAGCGGGGAAGATTACCAAACAGCTGTTGACTTTCGCCAGAAATCTGGAGGCTTCTATCGAACCGGTTCATCTTGCAAAAACATTTCACGAAATTCTGAGCTTTGTGGAAAAAGACGCGGAACTGCGTTCCATTGAGATCCAGGTTCAGAGCCAACCCTATGTGCCGATTATCCGAAGCGATCGAGGGAAGCTGGAGCAGATTTTTTTGAATATCATCCACAATGCATTCGCCTCGATGAACGACGGAGGCCTCTTACGGATCCAATTGAGCACCTTGAGAGAAAACCGGGTGGAGATTCGAATCCAGGACGATGGATGTGGAATTCCCGCGGATTATCTGGACCGCATTTTCGAACCGTTTTTTTCGACAAAAACGGGGCAGGGCGGTACGGGCCTGGGACTTTCCATTACTTACAAACTGATCAACGAAATCGGCGGTACCGTCAACGTGGAAAGTGAAGTGGGTAAAGGGACCTGCTTTATCATCACCCTGCCGGTTGAACCGCCAACGAAAGAGGAATTGAAAGATGCGCGTGCTACTTGTGGATGACGAAGAAGAACTCGTTTCAGCCTTGGCAGAACGGCTGAATTTACGGGGTGTCGAAGCGGAATGGACTACCAACGGAAAGGCGGCATTGCAAAAAGCGGAAACGGAGCGATTCGACATCGCTGTTTTGGATATCAAAATGCCGAAAATCAACGGGCTCGAGTTGAGAGACCGATTGATGAAAAAATATCCCCACATGAAATTTATTTTTTTAACAGGCTACGGATCGGAGATTGACTATTTGTCCGTCACGGAGGAGGACGGTGATTTGATCTATCTCATGAAACCGATAGAAATAGATATTCTTATAGATAAAATTAAACAGTTGAATTCAACGATAAGGGGTTCTGAATGAAGGCAACCGGTCCCTTCCGAGAGGAGGGCGCCCTCCAGTTTTTCGGAAAAATCATGGCTTCCGTGAACCATGATGTCCGAAACATTTTTGCGACCATCAACGAAAACGCCGGGCTGTTGATGGATTATTCCGCCCTGGCATTGAACAAACCTGTGGACCCCAAGAAGTTGAAGGTCCTGGCCGGAAGAATCGCGGACCAGATCAAGCGCGGAGACCGCTTATTGAATTGCATGGGAGAGTTTTCCCACAGCGTTGACGATTTTGTGAAAACCGTTGATTTGAATGAGATCCTTCACATTCTTCTTGTGCTGACCGAACGATTTGCCTCCATGAGAAAAGTCACGTTAAGAGAAAATCTATCGCCGGGACCGCTGCAGATGCGCACCTCCCCTTTCCTTTTGCTGCATATCTTATTTTTTTTCCTCGAATTTGCATTGGAAGCTGCGGAGAAGGGACAGTACCTCGACGTCACACCCCAAAAAAACGGATCCGAAAAATCCGTTCGGTTCAGCCCGCTTCCCGGGCTTGTGCAGATACCACCAGAATCCTTGTCATCCGTTTATCCTCCCGATTTCCTGCCGTTTTTTAAAATCCATTGGAGTGCGGATATCCAAGGAAAAAATATGAACGTGGTCTTTTCGGAATGTCATGATGACGAGCCGATGTAATTTGACACTGTCAATCCCTGGACAGCGTGGAGGAAATACAAATGAAGACAGCCATACTGATTGTCGACGACGAGATTGAATTCGCCGAGACCCTTGCGGAAAGGCTTCAGATTCGCAATTACGAAACACGGGTATGTGCGAGCGGGATGAAAGCCATTGAAATCGTGGGAAAAACCGGTATTGATGTTGTCATTCTGGACCTGATCATGCCGGAAATGGACGGCTTTGAAACATTAAAAAAAATTAAAGCCGTCAAACCGCTCACCGAAGTAATCATGCTGTCGGGCAAAGCGACACTGAAGATGGCTGTGGAAGGGATGGAAAGAGGCGCTTTTGAATATTTGCGCAAGCCCTGCGAAAGTACCCTGATGATCAAGAAAATCGAAGAGGCGGCTCAGCGGAAACGAAAACAAGAAGAAAGAATCCAACGGGCGATGGCCGAAATCGAAGCCGTGGTGAAAATCGAATAAAAAAGGTGTGTTGATTTATGGTGGCGATGCAGGGAGTTGAACCCCGGACACTGCGGATATGAGCCGCATGCTCTGACCACCTGAGCTACATCGCCACGAGAAGTAACGCGCTTTTTATCAAAGGGTTCTGGGTGATGTCAAGCCGAAACCGTTATTTTATCTCTTGGGATCCCTCCACCACAATACTGTATTCTTCCACGTCCGGAGGCAGATCTCCGAAGACGATCATGAAGGGTCCGGTTTTGCCGGATGGGAGGTGCGCGTGTGCGGCACGTTCGGCGGGTGGAGCGGAAAGGCGGGCGTCGATGGCATCCATATCCATCTTCACAAGATCGGTTTCAGGGATCAGATTGCCGCAGTAAACCGTTTTGGTTGCAAAAATTTCCTTTTTTTTCAAAATGTTGCCGGTGATCTGAATGTTTTTTCGGGAGTGATCGTAGTTGTTCTGGACCTTTCCCCATATCACGAAGCGTTTTTCCTGCGGGGACGAACCCGGGACGAAATGGCCATCCACGTCCAGGAGGCGCACCTTCAAATTCCCCGGATCCGCGGATTCGGTCTTCAAAAGATCCGTCAAATAGGGAATGGAAAACTCCGTTTTGTAGACGAGGAAATAGGCGCCGTACCCGGCGCCTCCCAAAAGCGCCAGAATCAGGAGTACGAGTAAAGATTTCCACACCCGGTTCGGTCTTCCGGAGACCGAAAAGGCTTCCGGCGGCACTTCTCCGGTATAGGCGTCGGCGGGTTCCGGTTCGAACGCCCGCGGTTCTTCTCCCATGCGGTCCCGAACGGCGGGTCGGGGCACCGCCTTATCTTCCGTTTCTTCGGCGGCAGGCGTCCCGGTCTCCAATCTTAAGGGGGCTTCGGCGGTCTCCGGGAAGAGGTTTTTTTCAATGACGGGGGTTCCGGTTTCTTTTTCCAAATCGGCGTATACCGCCGGCGCTTCTTCCTTGAACTCGGTGAGATCCAGCTCGTCGATGACATCCACTTCTTCATCCGTTTCGGGCGCGACGCCTTCTTCGGCCGTTTCTTCAACGGGCGTTTCTTCTTGAGCGGTCTCCGGAAGGGTGTCTTCCAGGATCTCGATGTCAAACTCGATGGGGGGTTCTTTGGGGGGTTCTTCTTTAAGGACGCTTTCAGCAGGTTCTTTGGATTTTTTATCGGCTTCGTCCGGTTTTTCAGGCCTGAGAATCTCTTCAAGGTCGCTTAAGTCGAATTCCACCTTTCCGGGATCTTCGGGACTCTGGGCGGTCGTCTCTTTTTCAATTTCAAAATCGTCTCCCAGGACGAATTCCAATTCGTCTTCTTCGGGGGCCCCTTCCATCTTCGGTTCGGCTTCCGTACCGGCATCGCGATCGATTCCCGCGTCATCCGGAGGAGCCGCCCCGGATCCCGGCAGATCCGAGATTTCCGACAGATCAAGGGTATCGATATCGAAAGGGGTTTCACCTTCCGGAGCCTGTGTTTCGGGTTCGAGGGGAGGGGTGGGCGCCGTATCTTCTTCCTCCACTGCCAGATCACGAAGGAGCGCATCGATTTCCTCTTCACCGGCGGGTTCCCCGCTCGGAGGAAAGACCGTAAAGACATGGTCGCAGTGGGAACATTGCACCTTGGAACCGCTTTTTTCCAAAACGGTTTCATCCAGGGTGAACCGGGTATCGCAGTTTTCGCACGTGACGATCATGACGCCTCTCCCGCTTTAGAAGGTTAAACGGTAGATCTCCGGCAGGGTGCGGTAGCTTTCGTCGTAATCCAAGCCGTATCCGACCAGGAAACCGCTTTCCACCGTATAGCACGCGTAGTCCGGGCGGATATGAACCTTGCGCCGTTGTGTTTTATCGAGAAAAACGCAGGTCTTGACGGTTTTGGGTTCCAAACAGTTTAAGTAATCGATGAGAAAGGCCATTGTCAAGCCCGTATCCATGATGTCTTCGACGACGAGCACATCTTTTCCCCGGATATCGATATCCGGGCCTTTTTTCAAAACCGGTTTTTCCGAAGAACAGGTCCCGGTGCCGTAGCTTGACACCTGGATGAAATCGAGGCGTGCGGGAATGGTCAGCGCCCGCATCAGGTCTGCCAGGAAGACAAAGGCCCCCTTGAGCACCGCGATGAGGATCAATTCCCGGTTTTTATAGTCGCCGGAGATTTGCGCCGCCACGCCCGAAACCAGGGCCTTGATCCGGTCTTTGGCTAAAAAAGGGATCAATTCAGGCATGGAACAGGTCTTTTTACCCAATGTTGCATCGGCTTTCCGGATGCGGGGGTCGGATTACAATCCGGCTTCGGCCAGTTCTTCGGCCAGCTTTTTCTGCCGGGCGGTAAGCGTTTTCGGGGTATGCACAAGGATGTTGACGTAAAGGTCACCCCGGCCGTCGCCTTTCATACGGGGAAGCCCATGGCCGGCCAGTCTCATCCGGGTTTTGTGCCGGGTTCCCGGGGGAACGGTCAGGTTCAACGTCTTGTCTTCAAGGGTGGGAATCGAAAGCGTGGTTCCCAAAAGGGCTTCACTGATTTTGATTTCCCGGTTTAAAAACAGATCACAGCCTTGCGCGGCAAAGACGGGATCCTCCACAACCTTGGACTGGATGTACAGATCCCCGGGAGGACCGCCGTAGGGGCTTGGATTCCCTTTCCCGGCCAGGCGGAGTTTTTTGCCGTGGATCAACCCTTTGGGGATTTTGACGGTGAGGTTCCGGGCCTGGCCGCCATGGTGAAACGAGACCTTCTTGGTGGTTCCCTTGGAAACGTCTTCGAGGGTGAGGGGGATTTCGTAAACGAGATCCTGCCCCTTGACCGGTCTTTCCGGCGACGGCCCGTGAAAACCGAAGGGCGAAGACCCCGGACCGAAAGAAAACCGGACACCGCCCCCTTTTCCCCGGGCAAAGGAGGCGCCTCCCAGTCCGAACTCCTTTAAAATTTCACTGAAATCGAAGCCTCTGAAAATGTCTTCCCGGGAGAATCGCTGCTGAAATCCGTTGGATCCGAAGGTGTCGTACTGGCGGCGTTTTTCATCGTCCCCCAGCACGGCATAGGCTTCGCTGATTTTTTTGAATCTTTCCTCGGCGGCGCCGTCCCCCTTGGCATGATCGGGGTGATACTTCATGGCCAGCTTTCGGTAGGCTTTTTTGATCTCGTCCTTGGAGGCGTTTTTGGAAACCCCGAGGATTTTATAATAATCGCTTTCGGACATGGCGGCTTTCATTGGGTTTCAAGTTCTTCATGATCAAAGGGGATATCGCATTGAACGCCTTAAAATTAAGAGAAAAGCGGTCTGCTGTCAAGGTGAATGCGCTTTTTCGTTACGGCGCCGGGAGGCGTCATTGCGATATTTCCCGGCCTTGAGGGCGATCATCAACACCGAAAGGGCCGACGGCGTCATGCCGTCCACCCGTGATGCCTGCCCGAGGGAGACCGGCATGACGGCGGAAAGCTTTTGCTTGAGTTCATTGGACAGGCCGTGCACCCGGGTGAAATCGAAATCTTCGGGGATGGGCTGGGTTTCCAGGGTCTTGAACTTTTCGATTTCTCTGATCTGGCGCTGGATGTACCCTTCGTATTTGATTTGAATCTCCACTTGTTTTGCCGCCTTTTCAGACAGCGCCTGCGAGGATGGGGCAAAACGCGAAACCAATCCGTAGTCCAATTCCGACCGTTTCAGCAACTGGTCCAACCGAACGCCGTCGGTCAAAGGGGGTGACTGTTGCTTTTTCATATATTCGTTCACGGCGACCGACGGCTTGACAACGATGCCCTTGATGCGCCGGATCTCTTCTTCGATGTGTCGTTTTCTTTCCCGGATTTCCCGGACCGCCGTATCCGGGATAAGGCCGAGGCCGGCGCCGATTTCCATCAGGCGGAGGTCCGCATTGTCTTCCCGGAGCATCAGGCGGTATTCGGCCCGTGAAGTGAACATGCGGTACGGCTCCAGGGTTCCCCGGGTGATGAGATCGTCCACGAGAACCCCCATATACGCCTGTGAGCGGTCCAGGATAAAAGGGGGGCGATTTTGGACTTTCAATGCGGCGTTGATGCCGGCCCAGAGCCCCTGGGCGGCCGCTTCCTCGTAACCCGAGGTGCCGTTGATCTGTCCCGCCAGGAAAAGACCCGCCACGGGCTTGGTCTCCAGGGTCGGCCTGAGCTGGTTGGGATTGACATAGTCGTATTCGATGGCGTAGGCGGGCCGGACGATTTCGGCGTTTTCCAGCCCGGCAACGGATCGGACCAGCCGGACTTGAATCTCCAGGGGGAGGCTGTTTCCCAGGCCGCTGGCGTAAATTTCATCGGTGTCGAGCCCTTCGGGCTCCAGGATGACCTGATGCTGATCCTTTTCGGAAAAACGGACCACTTTGTCTTCCAGGGAGGGACAATACCGTGCCGAAACGCCGTGGATCCGTCCCCCGTAAAGGGCGCTGCGCTCGAGATTATCGCGCACGATCCGGTGGCTTTCGGAATTGGTGCGGCCGATGTAGCTGGGTAACTGGGAGAGGGGCACCGTGTCGCTGAAAACGGAAAACGGTACCGGTGCGGGGTCCGGGTCATGCCGGATGAATCGGGAAAAGTCGATGCTTGCGCGTTTCAGCCGGGGCGGGGTTCCGGTTTTCATTCTTCCCATGGTGAATCCGAGACTTCTCAGATGCTCCGGAAGGGCGTAGGAGGCGAATTCCCCGGCGCGGCCGGCTTGGAATGCACGGAATCCGATGTGGACCAGGCCGCCGAGAAAGGTGCCGGTGGCCAATATAACCGCCCCGGCCGCATATTCAAATGCCGTGTGATCCCGGACGCCGCAGACCCGCTGATTTTCCACCCGGAGCGCATCCACCATGGCCTGCCGGAGGTGCAAACCGGGCTGGGTCTCCACCACCGCTTTCATGGCCACATGGTACCGGTTCTTGTCGTTTTGGGTGCGCGTGGAATGGACGGCGGGGCCCTTCTTGGTATTGAGGGTGCGGTACTGGATGGCGGTCCGGTCCGTGATCTTGGCCATTTCGCCCCCCAGAGCATCGATTTCTTTCACCAATTGTCCTTTGGCCGTCCCGCCGATGGAAGGGCTGCAGGGCATGGCGGCCACTTTATCCAGATCGATGGCCATCAAAAGGGTGGAACACCCCATCCGGGCCGCGGCCAGGGCGGCCTCGCAGCCGGCATGTCCGGCGCCGACAACGATGACGTCATAGTGGTCCATGGATATCCGTGGGGGTTTTCCGGTTTCTTGTCCTTTGAAATTCGGATATATTATACTCGCTTGGCCTGCAAATCAAGAACGGGAACCCGTGATCCGGTTCAAAGGACCCTCGAATGGAACAGCGCTATCGGGATTTCAACACCTACCTGAAGGACCGGTTCGGATGCCGGGTGCAGAAAATCACCCTGGATGCGGGGTTTTCCTGCCCCAATCGGGACGGGACCCTGTCGGCTGCGGGGTGTATCTATTGCAATCAAAGGGGGTCCGGAACCGGCGCGCATGCCCGGGGTATAAGTCTCTACGAGCAGGTGGAAGAGGGGAAAGCAAGGCTTTCCCGGCGCTACGGCGCCAAAAAGTTCATTGCCTATTTCCAGGCCTTCACCAACACCTACGCGCCCCTTGACCGGTTGAAAGCCGCCTATGATGCGGCCCTTGCGCCGAAGGATGTGGTGGGGATTTCCGTGGGGACCCGGCCGGACTGCGTCCCGGATGGGGTCCTGGACCTGCTGGCGGGATATCAAAAGACCCATCTCGTTTGGGTCGAATACGGCCTGCAATCCGCACACGACGCCACCCTCTCCCGCATCAACCGGGGACACGATTTCGCCTGCTTCAAAGACGCCGTCGCCCGGACCCGAAAACGGGGGATCTCCGTTTGCGCCCATGTCATCCTGGGGCTTCCCGGCGAGGACCGCTCCCATATGACGGCCACCGCCGAAGCCCTTTCCGCCTGCGGTGTGGACGGCGTCAAGATTCATCTGTTGTACGTGGTGAAAGGGACCCGGCTGGAAACGCTTTTCCGAAAAAAAGAATACGTGCCGTTGGACCGGAAGGCATACGCGGACCGGGTGTGCGATTTCCTGGAACGTCTTCCGGCCGATGTGGTGATCCAGCGGCTGACGGGGGATCCCCATGTGGATGAACTGGTGGCCCCCGACTGGTGCCGGGACAAGGCCGGGACCCTGGCCATGATTCGAAAAACCCTTGAAACCCGGGACGCCTGGCAGGGGAAATT
>CAZQUR010000069.1:0-15887 GCA_964596535.1 uncultured Desulfobacteraceae bacterium | reverse complement strand
CATTTGGTAGATTTTTTAAGAACGTATTCAGACTCTCTGACAGAATGATAGAGATTGAAACCATCAACGATGAAAGTTACTCGTTTCACGAAATTTGTCACCCGGATGTTTAGAGGTGGGCAAAAAAAAACCCGCTGAGTCGCAACCCAACGGGGGCCAGCGAGCCTTTTTAGAGGCCCTCTGGGGATGATTCGTTAATATCATATAATTTTATTTCATTTTGTCAAGGAAAAAATAAAACACGATTAATAAAAAAACCGGGGAGTCAATCATGGCGATTTTAGCACAATGCCCAATATGCCGGGGGTTGCGATCCCTTAAGATTCAAGTATGTACTTGTGGCGAGGACCTGGGCAAGGCGAAGCGATCCGGTCGGGTCCGGTATTGGATTCAATATCGCTTGCCCAATGGAAAACAAAGAAAAGAACTGGTCGGAACATCGATAAATGATGCCCGGGCCGCCGATGGAAAGCGGAAAGCCCAAAAAAAGGAAGGCCGGATATTCGACATGCTCCCGGAAAGCAAGATCACGTTTTCCGAGCTTTCCGAATGGTATCTTGATTTGAAATCCGTCAAAAGGCTTGCATCCTATGACCGGGTTGGACAAGCGTTGAAAGCGTTCAAACAGGTTTTCGGAGATCGGCGCGTCAATGAAATCAAGCAGACCGATATTGAAGGCTACCAGGAAAAGCGGAAAACGGACGGCCGGGCCGATGCTACCGTTGACATGGAGATCAAAACAGCGCAAGCGATGGTTTCCAAAGCCTTTGACAACGACATGATCGACGGAAGGGTTTTAAAGGCTTTCCGGCGGACCCGGAAACTCTTGATCCTGGGGGCCAATGCCAGAAGCCAGTTGGTAAGCCTGGACCAGTTTCAAAAGTTGCTTTCAAAAGCGCCATCCCACTACCGGGGCGTTTTAATCCTTGCCATGCACACCGGAATGCGGTTAGGAGAGATCAAGGGTTTGAAATGGTCCCATATCGACCGACAAGCGGGAATGATACGGCTTCCGGCCGGGGCGGTAAAAGAACACAAGGCGAAAAGCATACCGATAAATCACCATGTGAAAAAAGCCCTGGATGCCCTCCCCCATGCCATCCACCACGACTTTGTAATAACGTACCAGGGGCAACCCATGAACGGAAAAAGCAGCTTGAAAAAGAACTTCCCCGAGGTTTGCGAAAGGGCCGGGATACCTTACGGCCGGGAAACCGGAGGCGGGATCACCTTTCACGACCTCCGGCGGACTTTCAAAACGAACCTGGTCCAAGCCGGGGTCATTGACGTTTACCGAAATGCCATCCTTGGGCACACCCTGAAAGGGATGGATGTGCATTATGTGGTGCCCGTGGATGAAGCCTTGACCGCGGCGATGGAAAAGTACACGAAATGGTTTGACGACCGGTTTGCAAATGTTACCCAAAATGTTACCCAAAGGGGTGCAAAAAATGACACGGTTGAATAAAAACAGGCTTTAAACCGCTATGGTTGACGCTTTTTTAAGACTGGATTGCTTAAAAGGCTTGATTTACGGGGTTTCAGGAGAGCTAATCCTTGAAAATGCTTGGCGGAAGTGCATGGGAATCGAACCCACCCGAGACGGTTTTAACGCCTCACACCGGATTTGAAGTCCGGGAGCCCCACCAGTGAGCTGCGCACTTCCGCATATGAAGAATACATACTATGCTTGCTTCATATCTGTCAAGCCGGGAAACCAACCCCCCGGGCCATGAAAGGACTCCATGATGATCAACACGGATCGTTTAAAGAACACCTTTTTAACGTTGGTGAAAACCGGGAGCGTCAGTAAGTCCGAAGGGGCCTTCTCCCGGTTGCTTCAGGGACTGCTGGAGGATTTGGGGGCAAAGACATGGGTGGATGATGCGGGAAAAGCCACAGGAAGCGATACGGGGAATCTCCTGGCTGCGCTGCCGGGGAACCGGCCCGTCGGACCCCTCCTGTTGAGCGCCCATATGGACACCGTGCCGCCGGGTGAACAGATTCATCCCATATTTGAAGACGGTGTCTTCAAAAGCGACGGGAAGACGATATTGGGGGCCGACGATAAGAGCGCCATCGCCATCCTCCTCGAATCCCTCCGGGTGGTTCAGGAACGGAATCTGCCTTCCGGCCCGCTGGAACTGGTTTTCACCGTGTGCGAGGAAGACGCCCTGGCCGGCGCCAAGCAATTGGATACACGCCGCCTTTCGGCCAAGTGGGGATATGTCCTCGACGCCACGGACACCGAAGGAATCATCACCCGGGCGCCCGCCGCCAACCGCATGACCTTCGATGTCTTCGGGAAGGAAGCCCACGCCGGCGCCGCACCCGAAAAAGGGATCAACGCCATTCAGGTGGCCTGCCGGGCCGTGGCCGCTTTGCAACTGGGACGCATTGATCGGGAAACCACCTGCAATATCGGGGTGATTCAGGGCGGATTCGCCACCAATATCGTTCCGAACCGGGTCACCCTCATCGGGGAAAGCCGAAGCCACGATGGGGCCAAACTGGAGAAGGTGACCGCGGCCATCACGGAGGCCTTCAAACGGGAAGTGGACGGGTATAGCGGACCCGGCGCCGGAGAGGGCCTTCCCCGCCTGGAGGCCCGTGTGGAGCGCTCCTTTTCCAAAACAGACATCCCGGAAGACCATCCGGTGATTCTTCTGGCCCGGCGGGCCGCCGATACCCTGGGCCGGAAAATGGTCTGCAAAGCCTCCGGCGGAGGCTCCGACGCCAATATCTTTTATGAAAAAGGGATCACGGCCGGTGTGCTGGGAACCGGCATGCGCGACATGCACACCGTCTCCGAGTGGATCCGCATGGACGACATGGTTCGGATGTCCGAACTGATGGTGAAAATTCTTGTCCTTCATGCCGAAACGCCCTCCGGCAGCCTGTAAAGGAGAGATGCCGTGTTCACCTATTTCGACTGTTTCTCCGGATTGAGCGGGGACATGATCCTGGGGGCGCTCATTGATCTGGGTGTTCCCGTGGAATGGCTCGACACCCAGTTGAGACGCCTTCCCCTTAACGGTTTCACGCTGGACGTCCGTTCGGTGTACCGCCAAGGGATCCGCGGTACGAAGTTGACCGTGAAGATACAAAAGGATGTGCCGGTTCGAGCCTTTGCGGACATCCGCCGCATGCTCCATGAGAGCCCCATGCCTCCGGATATCCAAGGGTCGAGCATGAAAATATTCGATCGGATCGCCGGGGCCGAATCCATCCTTCACGGCTGTCCAAAAGATCAGGTGCATTTCCATGAACTCGGTGCCGTGGATGCCCTGGTGGACGTGGTGGGGTCGTGTCTGGGCCTGGACTACCTTGGACTCCGGAAGATCTTCGCTTCCCGGATCCCTTTGGGAACGGGCTGGATCGATTGCGCCCATGGACGCCTTCCCGTCCCGGCACCTGCCACATTGGAAATTCTGAAGGGGGTGCCGGTCCACCAGACAGAAATCCCCCATGAACTGACGACCCCCACCGGGGCGGCGGTCATTGCCACGCTTTCCGAAGGCTTCACCCGGATGCCGGAGATGGTCGTGGAAAAGATCGGCTATGGTGCCGGAACACGGGATCTCAAGGAAATTCCGAACCTCCTCCGGGTGGTGGTGGGAAGGCCTTCTCCGCCGCTGGAGAAAACCGCGGAACACATCGTCGTGGCCGAATGCGCCGTCGACGACATGAATCCCGAGATTTTCGGGCATCTCATGGAACGCCTCTTCGAATCGGGGGCCTTGGACGTGTACTGGATTCCGGTCTTCATGAAGAAGAACCGGCCGGGGACCTTGATTCAGGTGCTGTGCAAGGAAAAGGAGCGGGAGGCGGTGCTTCGATGCCTCCTCAGTGAAAGCACCACCCTCGGCGTCCGCTTCTCGGAGGTCCCGCGATGGACGTTGCCCCGCGAGCCGGTGACCGTCAAAACGATCTACGGTCCCCTTCCCGCCAAGCGGGTCCGGGAACCAAATGGAAAATGGCGGATTGTCCCCGAGTACGAGACCTGCCGAAAAACCGCTAAAGAACGCGGGGTTCCGTTGAGAGACGTCTATGACGCCGTATCGGCTGCAGGGAAAGGCCTGTCCGATTCGGACGTTGTCAGCTCATGAAGACATTGAAGGCATCGTTTCGCGCATCCACGTGCTGAATGGTGATCCGGATCACATCCTCGGGTTTCAGTTCATAGCCGGCCGGAACCGAGACCCGGCATTCCATCATATATTCCGGGATCAACGCCGGGTAACCGTTCCGGGTTCTTCCCAGAACGATGGCCTCTTCTTTCTGGCCGATCCGTTTTTCCAGAAACTTCAGGAGCCAGTAGCGGCTTCTCCGGACCTGTACGGCGATGACGCGGGCCATCACCGGTTCCAGTTCCGCGATGATCCCTTCCACCTCTTCCCGTGAATATGAAGCTTCGAGACCGAACGCCGAGCGGATCTGTCTCTGGGTAACCAGGTCGAAGTACTTCCGGATGGGGGAGGTTCCGGTGACATAGGCGTCCAGACCGAGACCGCTGTGGGGTTCGGCCTCGGGACTCAAAACGAAGCGGCTCAGCAGTTTCCGTTGCATCCAGTTCTGGAAGAGGGTTCCCTCCTCTCCTTCATAAAGCCGCTCTTTGGGTCGGGGCTGGGACCGGAAGACGGCGGGGACGCCTTTTTCCTTGAGAAATGCGGCCATGAGCGCGTTCGCCATGATCATGATTTCCGCCACGGCAAGCCGGCTGGGGCTTTCCCGGTTGATCCGGTTTAAGGAAACGCTCCCCGATTCATCCAGGTGGATGTGAATCTCCGGAAGGGAAATATGCAGCGCGCCCTGCGCCAGGCGCTTGCGGCGATACTGCCGGGCCACGTGCACCAGACCCTGGAGTGCGGGGTCTTTTTCCGCCGAAAAATTGGCATCCTGGTAGGTCAACTGATCCTTCACCCGAATGTTGCTGGGGACAATCTCCCAAGCCAGGACGTCGCCGTAAGGATCCAATTCCACCATGATGCTCAAGGCCGGACGGATTTCTCCGGAACGCAGGCTGCACAGATCTTCGGATAATTCCGGGGGAATCATGGGGATCCGCTGGTCCGGCATGTAAATGGAACTCCCCCGCGAACGGGATTCCCGATCCAAGGGCGTATCCTTTTGAATCACCTCTCCCACGTCCGTGATATGGATTCCCACCCTGAGCCGATTCCCAAGATCTTCGACGCTCAGGGCATCGTCAAAATCCAACGTGGCCTGGCCGTCGATGGTGATCACCGGCAAATGGGTCAGATCTCTCCGGTTTTCGGCCGGAAGACCGGGATGAAACAAGGGTATTTCTTGGATCAGCCGCTTAGCCGAATCGATTGCTTCTGAAGGAAAGCCGGTCGGAATCTCCAGGCGGATCAGATCGATGTTTTCATCCGGGGTCCAGGCTCCCACTTTAACCAGGAGCCGGAAAATCTTGTCCGGGGTGTCGATACCGGTATCCGCCAATACGGCGCGGCTCAGCGCATACGAGGGGCTGTCCTTTTCATACAGGTAATGGGCCTTTAGCATTTCCACCAACGGTAAATCCGCGTCTTCGAGCCGCGGATGGGGGCTTTCCATGACCCGTTTCACCCATCGCCTTCCCTGCTCGATGATCTCCCGGCGGCGGTTTTCCTCTTCGGTCCGGGCCGTCAACTCCTCAACCTTTTCCTCAGGATACGGGAAAAAACGCCCGGTATCGAACTTGAAATACAATCGTTGATTAAAAAAGGCACGCACCACGGCGGATTCGTGGTCTTTGTCGGGAACGTCCGGGAAACACAGCCCGGTCATGGTGGGAAGATCGATCCAGTTTGGTTCGGTATTCAAGATCTCCCACAGCTCCCGGATGTCCACGCGGGTCATGAGGGTCTCTCTTCGGGCGGCGATTTCTTTGAGGCGGGCCACCAGTCGATCCCGACCTATGGACGTGTCCAATACCATGTCGCTGAGATGGGAGAGGCGCTTGAGTGAGAGGTTGATTTCTCGATTCCCCTCGGTGATCACGTGGAGCCGGTCGCCTTTGAGCTCCATGACCACGGCACAAGTCATTTTTTGACGGTCGATGAACTCGACGACGGTACCGATTTTCATGGAGATACCCTAACAACCGGCGGAAACAAAGTCAACGCGCGAAAAATCCCGGCGGCGGTTGTCTCCCCGGATCGATTCTGTTATAGCTCCCGGCATCCCACCCGTTTACGGTGCATTACCGTGGGTCGGTACGACACACCCATGCAAAAATTTGACCTCATCAAACCGTATTTTCAGGCAAACCGTTTCGACATTGCGACGGGACTCCTTTGCCTGATCGCCGTGGATATCCTCCAGCTTTTCATCCCACGGATTTTGAAACTGGCAGTGGATGATCTCACGGCGTTTCGTGCATCTGATCAGGATTTGCTGCGATACGCCGGGCTCATTGTCGGGATTGCCCTGGCCATGGGCCTTCTCCGCTATGGATGGCGCATGCGGCTGATGGGGCTCTCCCGCAGCGTGGAAGAAGGGCTGCGAAATCGCCTGTTCGCCCATATTCAAAGCCTTCCCCCCTCATATTTCGATAAAACCGCTGCCGGCGACCTCATGGCCCATGCCACCAACGACATTCAAAACGTGCGGATGGCGGCGGGAATGGGCTTGGTGGCCCTGACGGACGCCGTTGTCCTGGGGACTGCCGCCGTGGGGTTCATGGCGTATATCCACGTGAAGCTGACGCTTTTTGTTCTCATCCCCATGCCGCTGATCGTCTTTTCCACCAAATTTTTCAGTAAGCGGATGCACCGGCTCTACCAGGAGGTCCAGGGGGTCTTTTCCGAAATGACGGAAACGGTTCGGGAGCGGTTTGCCGGAATCCGTATCATCAAGGCATACATCCTCGAATCCAAAAGCATCGAGGGTGTGGCCGGCGTGTCCCGGCGTTACGTCCGCGTCAACCTGGCCTTGGCACGCCTGATTCAGACCTTTTTCCCCATGATGCTCTTTTTCGCCAATTTGAGCCTGGTTCTTGTGCTGTATCTGGGGGGCCGCCAGACCATCCGATTCACCATCACCCCCGGCGATTTCGTGGCGTTCATCAGTTATCTGGGGCTCTTGACATGGCCCATGATGGCCCTGGGATGGGTCACCAATCTCATTCAACGCGGGGGCGCGTCGCTGGACCGCATTGAAAAAATCATGACCACGCTTCCGGACGTCCCCCCTGTCGAACCCGGGAAAACAAAGACCCCCAACGGATGGGGCCTGTGTTTCAAAGACGTTGCCTTTTCTTATGTTTCCCCAATGGATGCGGAAACTCCCTCGCCGGCGGTGGCGGAGATCCATCTGAAGATTCCACAGGAAAGCACGTTGGGGATTGTGGGGCCGCCGGGCGCCGGAAAATCGACCCTGGTCAGCCTGATACCCCGCCTGTACGACGTCTCTGGCGGAACCATCATCTTGGGCGGCATCGACATCCGTCATATGGAATTGGACCGTCTTCGGGCATTTATAACCTTCATGCCCCAGGAGGCATTCCTTTTCGCCGACACCATTGAATTCAATATCACCCTGAAAAGACCCGGCGTCACCGAAAACCATCTCCGGGATGTCTTACATCGGGCGGCCCTGGACGATACGATCCAGGAATTCCCCGACGGAGTGAAGACCCTGGCCGGAGAAAAGGGCATCGTATTGTCGGGGGGACAAAAGCAGCGGGTGGCACTGGCCCGAACCCTCCTTTCGGATGCCCCCATCCTGATCCTGGATGACCCCATCAGTCAAGTGGATACGGTCACGGCCCACCGGATCATCCGGGAGCTTTATTCCGTGACCCGGGAAAAAACCCTGATCCTCGTTTCCCATCGCATTTCCGCGGTACGTCCCGCGGATCGGATCATTGTCATGGATCAGGGCCGTATCGTCGATTCCGGAACTCATGACCAGCTTCTTTCCACCAGCGACTATTACCGCCGGACCCATCAACTCCAGTCCATCGAGGAAGAATTCGATGCACGGTGATTTCGGCTACTTCGAGGAAGATCGGCTCGGAAAACCCGACAACCTGAAGATGATCGGGAAGATATACCCCTTTGCCCGTCCGTATCGCTGGGGGTTCGCTTTAACCGTCGTGTTGGTCTTCATGCTCACCCTTCTCGACCTTTCCATCCCGTACGTGACCAAGGTGGCCATCGACCGGTACATCGTGCCGCCCCAAAAGGATACCGGCACACAATCGCCCGCTTCGCCGGGACCCGCCTCACGTCTTTATGCGGTCGATTTGTCGGACCCGGTGAATCGACGTCTCGTGGAGCGGTACTCGGCGTATTTCGTCATGGACGCGGATACGGCGACAATTCCTTACGACCAACTTCGGAAGCTGCGCCCGGAAGATCTCAAAACATTGCGGCGGAAGGACTTGTCGGGCGTGGGGATCGCCGCAGGCGTTCTTCTGGGCCTGGTCGCGGCCAGTTTCGCGTTTAATTTCTTCCAGGTCATGGTGCTGGAATATACCGGACAAAACATCATGCACGACCTTCGCGTGGCCCTTTTCACCCATATTCAAGACCAGGCCATGCCCTTTTTTACAAAGAATCCCGTGGGAAGGCTTACAACCCGGGTGACGAACGACGTGCAAAACATGCACGAGCTGTTGACGTCGGTCATCGTCGTGGTCTTCAAGGACCTCTTTTTGCTTTTCGGGATCGCGGGCGTCCTTTTGGTGATCGACTGGGAACTCGCCCTGATCTCTTTTGTTATCCTCCCTTTTGTCATTTTCGCCTCTTTCCGGTTCGCCGATCTGGCCCGGGATGTGTTTCGAACCCTGCGCATCAAGATCGCTGAAATGAACACCCATATCGCCGAAACCATCGCCGGTATCCGTGTAATCCAGCTCTTCCGGCACGAAGCCGAAAATTTCAAACGATTTCAAATTCTGAATCATGAAAACTACCTGGCCGGCATGCGCCAGATCCGCATCTTCGCCCTTTTCATGCCCGTCATCGAGCTGTTGGGCGCGGTGGCCATCGCCGTGATCATTTACTACGGGGGCGGTGCAACGGTTTCCGGGCGCATCAGTCTCGGCTCCCTGGTGGCGTTTCTGTCTTACATTCGGATGTTTTTCAACCCGATCCGGGATTTGGCGGAAAAATACAATGTCATGCAAAACGCCATGGCCTCGGCCGAGCGGATTTTCATGATCCTGGATACCAAAGAATCCATGGAAAAATCCGTGGCGCATCCTCCTCCGGGAGCGCCGCCTGAGGACCGCATCCACACCATCGCATTTGAAAATGTTTCGTTTTTTTATGTGAAAGGGGAACCGGTCCTGGACCGGGTTTCCTTTACCGTGTCCGACCGGGAAACGCTCGCCGTCGTCGGCCCCACCGGGTCCGGGAAGACCACCCTGATTCACCTGATTCCCCGGTTTTACGATCCGGTATCCGGAAAGATCTCCATCAACGGAATCGACTCGACCCGATGGGATCCCTATCGGTTGCGCAAAAGGATGGCCCTGGTGACCCAGGATCCCTTTCTTTTTTCCGGGACGCTGGAAGAAAACATTTTTCAAGGAAACACGGGATACAATAAAGAGGAAAAACGGCGTATCCTGGAACAATCCGGATGTATGCCGTTGATCCGGCGCCTTCCGGACGGGATCCAAACCCGCGTTTCCGAGGGGGGAAAATCCCTTTCCAGCGGGGAACGCCAGCTCGTTTCCATTGCCCGGGCCCTCGCCCGGGATCCGGATTTGATCCTCATGGACGAAGCCACGTCGTACATCGATTCCCAGACCGAATCACGCATTCAACAGGCAATGGCAACCCTGACGGCGAAAAAGACGTGTATCCTGATCGCACACCGGCTTTCCACGGCACGTCAAGCCCACCGAATCCTCATCCTGCACCACGGCCGGGTGGTGGAAACGGGCTCCCATGACATCCTCATGGAAAAAAGGGGGTTTTACCATCGTCTTTATCGACTCCAAACCGGTGCCCCTATGTAGCGAACCACAGGAGGGCGCAAAATGCGATTTATCCCTTGCAAAAGGGGTTTTGAAATGATAATAATAAATCCTTTAGGTGGTTCCCTTCCCTGCGGGCGTTTACGCGTCGTCGGGCGACGATGCGATTCTATTTCCAAAATGAGACAAAAAAGGAGGAGTGAAACATGGCGTACGATGCGACGAAGATGGCGGATTGGCAGATTTCCGAAGCTGCGGAACAGAACATGCCGACCCCGGAAGAATGGCAGGAGAAACTCGGCCTTCAGAAAGAGGAAATGCTTCCTGTGGGAAGGCTGGCCAAGATTGATTTTCTGAAGGTGATCGATCGGCTCAAGGACAAACCGGACGGCAAATATATCGAGGTGACCGCAATCACGCCGACGCCGCTGGGAGAAGGAAAGAGCACCACCTCCTGCGGCTTGATGGAAGGCCTGGGGAAGCGCGGCGTCAACGTGGGCGGTGCGCTCCGCCAGCCTTCGGGAGGACCCACCATGAACGTCAAAGGGACCGCCGCCGGCGGCGGGAACTCCCTTCTGATCCCCATGACCGAATTCTCCCTGGGACTCACCGGCGATATCAACGACATCATGAACGCCCATAACCTGGCCATGGTGGCGCTCACGTCCCGCATGCAGCACGAGCGAAACTACAACGACGAGCAGCTCCAGCGGCTCACCGGAATGCGGCGCTTCAATATTGATCCCACCCGGGTGGAGATGGGGTGGATCATCGACTACTGCTCCCAGGCCCTGCGGAACATCATCATCGGCATCGGCGGCCGGATGGATGGTTTCATGATGCAATCCCGGTTCGGCATCGCCGTCAGCTCCGAGTGCATGGCCATCCTGTCCATTGTCCGGGATCTCGCCGACCTGAAAGAGCGGCTCAACAACATCACCGTCGCCTTTGACAAAAGCGGGAAACCCGTGACCACCGGAGACCTTGAAGTGGGCAACGCCATGACCGCATGGATGCGGAATACCATCAACCCGACCCTCATGTGCACCGCCGAATACAACCCCTGCTTCGTGCATGCCGGACCCTTCGCCAACATCGCCGTGGGCCAGAGCTCCATCATCGCCGACCGCATTGGTTTGAAGCTTTTCGACTATCACGTGACGGAATCGGGTTTTGCGGCCGACATCGGGTTCGAGAAGTTCTGGAATGTCAAGTGCCGTAACAGCGGGCTCAAGCCCCACGTGTCGGTACTCACCACCACCATCCGCGCTCTCAAGATGCACGGCGGCGGCCCCAAGGTGGTGGCGGGTATCGCCCTCCCGGAAACGTATACGAAGGAGAACCTGGAACTGGTGGAAAATGGGTGCGAAAACATGGTCCACATGATCAACGTGATCCGCAAGTCGGGCATGAACCCGGTGGTCTGCGTAAACCGCTTTTACACCGACACCGACGCGGAAGTGGCCATCGTCAAGAAAGCGGCGGAAGCGGCCGGTGCCCGGTGCGCCGAGTCCAACCACTGGCTGAAAGGCGGGGATGGCGCCCTGGAATTCGCCGACGCCGTCATCGATGCCTGCAACGAAAAATCCGAGTTCGATTTTCTCTATCCCATCGAGATGAAACTCCGGGACCGGGTGTCCACCATCGCCAAGGAAGTCTACGGCGCCGACGGCGTGGACTGGACGCCGGACGCCGAAGCCAAGGCCAAGATGCTGGAAAGCGATCCCAGTTACGACGACTACACCACCATGATGGTCAAAACCCACTTGAGCCTGTCCCATGATCCCGCCCTGAAAGGGGTTCCCAAGGGGTGGCGTCTTCCCATCCGGGACGTCCTCATTTACTCCGGGGCCAAATTCCTGTGTCCCTGTGCCGGGACCATCAGCCTGATGCCCGGGACCAGTTCGAATCCGGCATTCCGGCGGGTGGACGTGGATATCAATACCGGAAAAGTCTCCGGTCTCTTCTAACGCGACAACTCTAGCGTTTTGAAACCACCGAGGGCCTGCAATAAACTGCAGGCCCTCGGTTTTGGAACCGATTTTTAAAACCTGTTTTTTTACGATCTTTTGATTTTTGAAAACGCCGAGTGTTTCACTGTGATCCCGTCCGCCGGTTCCGCCGTTGCCAATAGGGATTGATGAGGTCTTCGAAAATGGCCATGGCCGCTTCGGCGCCTTGACCGGCGGCGGTCACGATCTGCTTATACCCCCCCTCCACATCCCCGGCCGAATAGATACCGGGAATGTTGGTTCGGTGCCGTTCATCCCGCCGGATATATCCGTCCCGGGTGAGAGCCACCCCGATTTTTTTCGCCAGTTCAACGGAGGGAGTGTATCCGATGGCGATGAAAACGCCGTTGACGGGAAAATTCTGGGTCTTTTTCGTCTTGTTGTTGATGAGGCGGACCGCCTCCACCCGCCTATCCCCCAGGATTTCCTGAATTTCCGTGTTCCACAGGACCGGGATCCGGTTTTCCTTGAGTTGTCCGGCCAAAAATGCCTGGGCCCGCAACGTGTCGCGCCGGTGGACCAGGGTTACGGATACTCCCATATGGTGCAAATGCAGGGCTTCGGTGACCGCCGAGTTCCCGCCCCCCACCATGACGGCCGCCTTCCCTTTGAACAGGGGACCGTCACAGGTGCTGCAGTAACTGACCCCCCTTCCCGAGAGGCGTTCCTCCCCCGGCACACCGAGCTTCTTATGCACGGCGCCGGTGGCCAAAAGGACGGCCCGCGCACTGAATCGGCGGCGGCCGGTGTTCACTTGGATGGGCGTCCCGGGTTGAATATCCAGCACCGCTTCCCCCGGAAAGATACGAACGTATTGGAGGGCGTGGCTGACCAGGATGTCCACCAGGGTTTTTCCTCCCACCTGGGTGAATCCGGGATAATTTTCCACAACGGGGGTCGTGGCCACCTGTCCCCCCAAGGCGCCGCGCTCGATCACCACCGACTTCAGGCCGCTCCGGTCCGCATAGATACCCGCGGTGAGGCCGGCAGGACCGCCGCCCACGATGACGAGGTCCGCTTCCACAAAAGCGGCATCGATTTCCGGGATAAAAAGGGTCTGCGGCTCCAGCTTTTCCAGGGATGAAATGAAGACCTCCTCGGTTTGCGCCCCGTGCCCGATGAGCACATCGTTTGCAAAGGCCATGGGGACGCTGTGGGCATCGTAGGCATCCGCCAGATCCGGCCGGACTTGGATGTCGATGATTTCCAGAAAGATCCGGTCCGGCCGTTCGATGGCGGCCTTGACCGCATTCACGGCCTGCTGGGGACAATAGGGACACGTGGCGCTCACAAAGACTTTGATGCGGCGTTCCTCTTCGATCCGGTGCACCATTTTCAGGGACTGTTCGCTCAAATGGCTCTTTCCCATCCCCACGAGGATCAGGGTTTCCAGAAAGGTGCGGCCTTCTTCCCCCATGGGGGCCCCGAGCCATCGGATGCGATACCGTTCCGGATCGATGAGGAGCGTGGGGGCGCTGTCCACATTCCATTGTTTCGCCGAGTCGTGATCCAGGGTGTATTCCCGAAAGCGGATCTTGTCCGTCAATGACCGGAAGGCCCGGACCGCTTCCCGGATGACCTGGCAGAAGACATCGTCTTTACCCTTTTCCGTAAAGAGGACCACCGGAATCTCGTTGGAGATGTCTTTAAATATCGTCTGGAGCTGTCGCACCAGGGCGGCATCGTCGCGAAGGGCGTTGTCGGGTTTTTCCCCATTGTTTTTTTCCATGGATTCCTCCGATCAGGCAATATTTCGAGAGCGCGGGAAATCCTCCGGTTCCATCAATGAGAAAAGTCCCTTTGCCATGATAAGGTCTTCCGGAAGGGTGACCTTGATATTGAACCGGCTTCCGTGAACCAATGTCACCGGGTATCCGGCCTGTTCCACCAACTCCGCGTCGTCCGTGGCCGTATATCCGGTTTGTCTGGCTTTTTCATGGGCGTCTCGAATGATGGGGTATCGAAAGGATTGTGGGGTCTGGGCGATCCAGACCTCTTTTCGGTCGATGGTCTCCCGGACACGGAAATGATCGTCGATCCGTTTCAACGTGTCGGTGGCGGGAACCGCCAAAACCGCCGCACCCGTTGATGCGGCACAGTCAAGGGTCTTTCGGATATGCCGGGGACGGACCAGGGGGCGCACAGCGTCATGAATCGCCACCAGGGTCACCGACTCGCCGGCGGTCAACAGGGCGTTGTAAACGGATTCCTGGCGTTTCGCGCCGCCGTGAACCAGTGTCACGGGGTGTTTCAGGGGGATACAGGGGAGGATCTCCTCGCGACAGTATGCGGCGTCTTCTTCCGGGATAACGAGAAGCATCCGCTGGATCCCCGGGCATGCATCAAATGCGCGCACGGCATGGCACAGGAGGGGAAGCCCTTCCAATCGCATGTACTGCTTGCGGATATCCGCGCCCATGCGGATCCCCTTCCCGGCCGCCACGATGATCCCGATGGTTTCCATCAACACATGCAAGGGTTTCGACGTTTGTAAGGATGCGTTCCAAGTAGGGACAATGTTGAATCAAACCAGATAATGGAGTTCCTTGGGGAGGGGGACACCTTTTCCCATGGTGTCCTCGCCGTAGTTTACACCGGCCAAAATCTCGATATCCTTCAGGGCCCGGGTGTCTCCTTCAAACCGGACTTTCGTGATCTGCTCCTTCTGGATTTTCCCGCCGGCCCACTGGATGTCCAGGACACTGCTGGCATCAAAACGATCCTCTCCCACGCACAGTTCCACGTGACCGCCGTAATGCTGGACGATCTTGGCCACCAGGAGGCTGGGACGGGCGTGAAACCCCAGGTTCATCGGAATACCCACGGTGACGGCGCTCCGCTCGATGTTCTCATTGAGGATCTCCCGGGCCAGCGCTTTCCCGCCGGTCAGGAAATGGCAGATAAAAAACAGGCAGCAATTGACGATCCGATCCAAAAGCATGTCCGGATCCACCAGGTTCACCATCCGTTCCCGGACCTGTTTGTAAACGTGTTTATACCCCGCATCGATTAAATGACGCTCGTAAAAATGCAAGAGTCGGCCCGTGGTTTGGAGCAGGTGAAAGACCAGAGAAAAATACCCCCGGAGCTGTTTGAGTTTTCGGTTCCCGAATCGATATCCCCCGTGGATGACATACGTGTCGAAGGAGGATTGCAGGTTGTGCACCAACATCTCGAATCTTCGGATTTCCACCTCGTTGACCCTGGAGGGCACGATCCACCGGATTTCCTCGGTGCTGTAATGCTTATACACCCCCAGCTGATCCACGGCGCCGGCAACCTGGAGAAATTCACTGGCGATTTTGACGATGTTTTCTTTTTGCTGATCTTTGTCGAGATCGTCGATATCGAAATCGAGCATTTCGCTCGTGGCCACCCCCGGAAACGCCGACGCATCGAAGCCGCCTTCCGGCAAAAGGATCTCCAAACGCCGGGCTTCCTGGAGGATGACGGGTGTCAGCTTGAGAAGGGACTCTTTAATGAATTGATGGGTCGCCTGCCGTTCCCGGTCAAAATCTTCCGTGTCCGGAAGATCGTAAAACAAAAGACGGTTCGAAATATGCTGCTGGGAGTAGCCGGCAAGGCTCAGGTGCCGGACGGCGGCGGAAAGTTCCCGGTAAAAATACCAGTTGCTGCTGTTTTTGGCACCATGGAAGTCCAGAAAATCCTCCAGCAACTGGGAGGTTGAAATCAACGTGGTATACAGTTTCTTTGTAAAGATGGGGGCGTCCGGCGAGAGTTCTTCGAGATAGAGACAACACCTCAGATAGTCATGGGAAAAAATTCTGACTTTTTCCTGAAAAGATATTTCACACAGCGTTTTGTTGTTTTCCAATTTCAGGAGCATGCCCTTGAATCGTTTCTTCAATACATGGTGAGACCGTTGCAAAACGCCCCTTTTTGCCCAATTTCTGCGTCAGGCTCAAATTTTAATCCTC
>CAZQUR010000068.1:0-15966 GCA_964596535.1 uncultured Desulfobacteraceae bacterium | reverse complement strand
CGCCTCATTCCTCAGAATTTGCGCGCCTTGCATCTGGAACTTTTTACTTTGCCATTCCAATTTCGGCTTTTTACGAGTTCATAAAAATCGATAAACGCGTAAAACCTCGAAAACGGATCCCTCCGGTCCGGTTATGCGGGATTTTCTCCCGGGGCGGCGGACTCCACCCTGGCTAAAATCACCGCGCCGATTGCGAACAGCACCAGGAGACTCAATGCCCCGTACCGGGAATGCCCGGTGAGCCGGCTCACCAAACCCATGAGAAAGGGGCCCCCGATGGTTGCGAACTTACCGAAGACGTTGTAGAATCCGAAAAATTCGGCGGATCGGCGGGCCGGGATCAGTTTTCCGAAAAAAGAGCGGCTTAGGGCCTGGATACCCCCCTGGGAGCTTGCCACCATGAAGGCCAGCACCCAGAACATGGCGGTTTTCGCGCCGGTCGTGGGAAGCACCGGAAGGAAAAAACTCAAGAAGGTAATGATCATGTACACGAAGATCCCCACGAACAGGAGGCGCTTGGCGGAGAAACGGGATGCAAGGTGCCCGTAAAGAAGGGCGAAGGGAAATGCCACCACCTGGATCATGAGGATCGCCAGGATCAGCGTGGCCACCCCCAGCCCGATATCGCGGCCGTAGGCGGCGGCCATGGTAATGATGGTATCCACACCGTCGATGTAAAAAAAATACGCCGCCAGAAATAAAAATGCGTTTTTGTGTTCTCGGATGTTTTTCAGCGTGGTGAAAAGCCGGGCGAAGCCTTCCCGGACGGGGGACGCCGAGGGGGGAAGATGGTGGATCTGGTGAACCCGTTTTACCATGGGAAGGGAGAACAGACCCCACCAGAGCGCCGTGATCAAAAAGGCGGATTTTGCGGAAAAAGTGGAAACCGCCGCCGATCCGCCGGGGGGGATCGTCACGAAAAGGATGCCGATGACCATCAGAAAGGGGACCGTCCCCCCGATGTATCCCCAGGCAAAGCCGGCGGAAGAGATCCGGTCCATGCGGCCCTTGGACGTCACATCCACCAGGAAGGCGTCATAAAAGAGATTGGCGCCCGAATAGGCGATCTTGGCCAAGACAAAGAGGAATAAGCACATGCGCCATTCCCCTTCCCGAACCGTCATCAACAGGAGGGTGAAGCATATGCCTGCTCCCAGAAAGGCGTTGAAGAAGCGCTTTTTCATGTACCGGTAATCGGCCAGCACCCCCAAGACGGGTGCCATGACGGCCAATACAAGGGAGGAAAAGGATACGGCAAAGCCCCAGTGGGCGGTGGATATGGCGGGGGGGATCCCTTCGGCGGCCACGTCTTTAAAAAAAATGGGCATCACCGTGGTGACAAGGATCAGGATAAATGAGGAATTGGCGACATCATAGAGGATCCAGGCCCGCTCCGGCACCGACAAGGCCGTGTGCTTCTTGTCTTTTTTTTTCATGGGCGTCGCTTTTCCACCGGCAAAGGGTGGGGATTCATAGCATGGAAAACGCATCCGGCACAAGGATTACCCGGAAAGGACGGTTTTTTAAACCGGGAAGGCAGCGGGCGGGTGCATGAAGCTGCTTTTACTCCTGCTGGCCCTGTTGTATGTGTTGTCTCCCTATGACATAGTTCCGGATCTGCTGGCGGGATGGGGATGGCTCGATGATATCGCCATGCTTGGATTGCTGTGGCGTTATCTTTACAAACAACAGTATAAAACCCGGCCGGCGGGACAAAGCACCGCCGGGACCCGCGGGGAATCCGGGAGTCCTGCCGCCGATCCGTATACCGTGCTCGGCGTCAGGCCGGGGGCGTCTTCGGAGGAAATCAAAAAAGCGTACCGGGAACTGGCAAACAAATATCATCCCGACAAGGTGGATCACCTAGGGGAGGAGTTCAAGGCACTGGCCGCAAAACGATTCAAACAGATCCAGTCCGCCTATGAGGCCCTGATAAAAGATACCATCCCCTAGTAAATCCCCAGCTCCTTCAACACATCGTAGAGACCCAGGTTCCGGATCTTCATGCGCAGAAATTCGGCGATGGTGGGCTGGTACGCCTTGGTCTTCAGGAACATATTCACTTCGCTGGGAATACGCGACCCTTTCCGCGTGTTGCAGGATCGGCAGGATGCCACGCAGTTTTCAAAACAGGTGGTTCCGCCCCGGGCCCTCGGGATGATATGATCGATGGTCAGCGGTGTTTTTTGCGCCCCGCAGTAGGCGCACCGGAATCCGTCCCGGATCAGGACGTTCTTCTTGCTGAAGGGGACCCGGTTTTTGTAAAGGGTGCGGATGAGCTTGATGAGCCGCATCACCGCGGGAATGCGCATCACCAGGCCCTCCGCGCCGTGAATCGTCTTTTCCGACTCCCGGAGTACCTGCACCTTCCCCTTGGCGATGAGGCACATGGCCCGTTTCCAATGGACCATGTTCAAGAAGGTGTAATCCGCATTTAACAGCACACAATGCATCCTGCGGCCCCCTGTAAATCATTTTTCCCGTTATATGCCGCCCCTTCCCGCGCGCGGACGCATGCGTCCACGGCCGGCAGCATTTCAAAAGGCGGGATAAAAGACGCGTATCCGGATCCGTGCCCATACGAATCGATCTGTCTTTAACCGACTTTTCTGTTCAAGTCAATAAGCGGGTTAAAGGGGGTGTTCCGTCCGTAGCGCGTTCATCCCTCAGGATGCCTTTTCGGTGATCAAAAGGAGGGTGGCGGGATCCAGGGAAAGGGGCGTGCCCAAGGCCTGCGGGGTGCCGCCTTTAATGCCGCGGACATGGATGCGGTCCGGGGCCCCTTCCATACAGACGATGGATTCAAAGGATGCATTCGATTCGGGCAAGGGCGTGGAAGGGGGATGTCCTTCCCGGGTGGAGGGGTATTCCTGGATCCGGACGGAAATCCAGACCGGGAGCAAAAACTTCCGTGCCAGGTTTTGCAATTCCACCGTGAGGGAATGCAATGCCCTGTCGGATTCGATTCCGTCGATGACGATGACATGGGGGGTAAAGATTTGTTGTTCCATCAGGTCCGCAAGTCGCTCTTCGAGTTTGGGGACGCTGAACCCCTCCACTCGGAACGTCATGATGAAGCGGCGGGGAAGAAAGGCCGACCATGCCGCGGCCGTATCCGAAAACGTCGACCGGCGGGCGATATGGGAAAAAAGATCCTGATACCACAGGTCCACCTTTTTAATGGGATCCCCCAGGCTCACATGGAGAACGTTTTTTCCTTTCGACATGGCCCACAAGGCCATTTGCACCAAAAAGGCGGTTTTTCCCACTCCGGGGCGCGCGCAGACGGCGCTGAAGGCCCGGGGCCTGAGGAGTGCCGTCTCCTCATAGCCGAGAGGCGTCAAGGGGTTGGCGAATTCGGGCAACGGCGTATTCATGGATGCACCTCCGGCGGCAATGCGTTGGGCGTTTTCATTGCGACTTTCCTTTCGGGTCGGTCTTTTTCCTGGCGAGGGTTTCGGCGACGGCGGCCGGGACCGGTTGATAACTGGAAAACTCCATGGTGAACTGAGCTTTCCCCTGGGTCAGGGATCTGAGCACCGTGGAATAGCCGAACATCTCGGATAACGGCACCCGGGATTCGATGACGCTGAAAAGCCCTTCGTCCTGGGCGCCCTCGATGATCCCCCGGCGCTGGTTCAGGGATCCCATGACGCCTCCTTGAAACTCCGTGGGGGTCTCCACCACGACCTTCATGACGGGTTCCATGAGCATGGGCCGGGCTTTATGGAAGGCCTGCATGAAGGCCCCCCGGGCCGCGGCCTGGAAGGCCACATCCGAAGAATCCACGGGATGGGTGTTCCCGTCCTGGACCACGACCTTGATCCCGATCACCGGATACTCCATGAAAGGCCCTTTTTTCAGGCAGTTGCGGAATCCTTTGTCACAAGCGGTCAAAAAGGGTTTCGGGATGGCGCCGCCCACCACCCGGCTTTCGAAAACGAAGTCTTCTCCCGGGGCCGGTTCCATGTACCCCACCACACGTCCGTACTGGCCGGATCCGCCCGTTTGCTTTTTGTGGGTGTAATCGAAGTCCGCCCGTTGGGTAATGGCTTCCCGGTAGGCCACCCGAGGCATGCCGGTGGTGACTTTCGTCTGGTATTCCCGCCGCATCCGCTCCACGTAGATTTCCAGGTGGAGTTCCCCCATTCCCGAAATAATGGTTTCCCCGGTTTCTTCGTCCACGTGGGTTTTGAAGGTGGGATCTTCCTTGGTGAAGCGTTCCAGGGCCTTGGCGATGTTCATCTGGCTCTTGTTCTCCTGGGGAAAAAGCGCCAGGGAGATCACGGGTTCCGGGACATGCATGGAGGTCATGGAAATCCCGAGACCCGGCTTCACGAAGGTATCCCCCGAGTAGCAGTCGACCCCGAACAGGGCGCCGATATACCCGGCGGGGATGGCCTCGATGTCTTCCATCCGGTCCGCGTGCATGCGCACCACGCGCCCGATCTTGAGAGTTTTTTCGGTGCGCACGTTTTGCACCGTATCCCCCTTGGAAAGGGTTCCCTGGTATACGCGAATGTATGTCAGTTGTCCATAAGGACCGTCTTCCAGCTTGAAGGCCAATGCCACGAGGGGGGCGCTTGTATCGCTTTTCAATTCGACGACGGCGTTTTCCCGCTTCACATCCACCGCCGTGTTGATCGCGTCGACCGGGGAGGGGAGGAACCGGGTGACGGCGTCCAAAAGGGGCTGGACCCCTTTGTTTTTATACGCCGAACCCAAAAGAACCGGCATGATATTCCGGGTAAGGGTGGCTTTCCGTACTGCGGCCACCAGCATGGGCTCGGTGACGCGATCTTCCAGGGCGGCCTCCATGAGTTCATCGGAAAACAGGGAAACGCTGTCGATGAGGGTTTCCCGGCTTTTCCCGGCTTCCTCCCGGAGGGATTCGGGGATCGGTTCGACGCGGACGCGCTCTCCCTTGTCCCCGTCGAAATACAGGGCGTTCATGGAAATCAGGTCCACCACACCCGAAAAGCCGGCTTCCAGGCCGATGGGAAGCTGGAGGGGCACGGCGTGATGCCCGAGCTTCTCTTTGATCTGGCGGGCCACCCGGGCGGGGTTGGCGCCGACCCGGTCGCACTTGTTGATGAAGGCGATGCAGGGGATCCGGTAGCGGTTCATCTGGTGGTTGACGGTGATGGACTGGGATTGCACACCCCCCACCGAACACAGGACCATGATCGCGCCGTCCAAAATCCGCAGGGAACGCTCCACTTCGATGGTGAAATCCACGTGGCCGGGGGTGTCGATGATATTGATATCGTGTGCTTTCCACCGGCAATAGGTGGCGGCCGAGGCGATGGTGATCCCCCGCTCCTTTTCCAGTTCCATGAAGTCCATGGTGGCGCCCACCCCGTCTTTTCCTTTCACGTCGTGGATGGCGTGAATGCGCTGGGTATAGAACAAAACGCGCTCCGTGAGCGTGGTCTTCCCGGCGTCGATATGGGCGCTGATACCGATGTTTCTGACGTGTTGATTGTCGATTTTCATATCCATTTTTTTAAAAGCTTCCCTCGCCCCCGTTTTAAAAGGCGGGGCTTGCGGGAAGCATTCCGGTCAAAGGTTACGGTTGATTTTAATGAAAAGCTGGCTAAGTTATGAACCGAAACGCGGTTTGTCAAGGAAAATGCAGCGCCGTACCATCAAAAGAAAGGAAAAAGGATGAACGATTCAGGCATCTTAAAAGGGAAACGGATTCTCGTGGTCGACGACGAGCCGGATATCCTCGATACCCTGGCCGAGCTCCTTTCCATGTGCCGGGTGGAAAAGGCGTCCGATTTTGAATCGGCCAAAGCAATGCTTGAAACCCAACCGTTCGATCTGGCCGTTCTGGACATCATGGGGGTGGACGGTTATCGGCTGTTGGAGATTGCCCGGGCACGGCACGTGACGGCGGTCATGCTTACGGCCCACGCCCTGAGTCCCGACAGCATCATCCGGTCCTATGAAAAAGGGGCGGCGTATTTTATTCCCAAGGAGAAGATGATCGACATCGTCGCTTTCCTCGAAGACATCCTGATCGCCCAAAAAGAAGGGAAAAGCCCGTGGGGAAAGTGGTTTGATCGGATGGCCGCCTTTTGCGACAAAAAATTCGGTCCGGAGTGGAAGAAAAAGGATCCGTCGTTCTGGGAAAAATTTCCTTTTTATTGATGGCTTCGTAAAAAGCCCTTTTTCCCCTCCCCTGGCGGGAGGGGATTAAGGGGAGGGGGATAAAAGCCATAGAAAATACATCCTATTTTCACCCTCACCCCAACCCTCTCCCTCAAGGGAGAGGGAGATTCCGGGTTTTTACGATTCCGTCAAATTTTGCTTTTTGATTTTTCGACAGATGGCGGATCGTCTACGGTTCCGGAAATGTTGAGCTCGATCATTTTGATACTCGCCAGGATTCGGGCGGCGTTTTTGGATACCGCTGGGAACGCATCCCCGAGCCGGTGTAAGTGTTGTGCCGCGTCCCGGATCGCCCGGACATGGGGGATCAGGGTACGGATGTCCGGAGCGACGCGTCCGGATACTTCTTTTTGGGTCCCAGGCTGTGTCACACCCTATCCTTTCTTTTTTCGCAGGTCCTTGAACCGCCTGGCTTTCACATCGTAACGCGGAAGGCTTCCAAGGTCGTAAAATTCAATGCGGTAGGCCAGGTTTGTTTTGAGGCGCAGCTGATCCTTTAAAGCGGCTTCGATTTCCTTTTGCCGGTCTTGAACTTCCGGGAGGATCTCCACCTTGAGTTTGATCCGGTCCGTTTCCCCCAGCCGGTCCACCACCACCTCGAATTCGTCCCCCAGGCCGTCGATGCCCCGGACCACTTCCTCGATGGCCGCCGGTGCCAAAAGGACGCCTTTTACTTTGGTGATGTCGTCGGCCCTTCCCGAAACACCGCCGTTGATCAGGCGGAAGGTGCGGCCGCAGGGGCAGGGGGCGGCGTCCCACTCGATGATATCCTTGGAGTCGAACCGGATGCACGGCTGGGCCAGACGGTCCAGGGCCGTGATGATCATTTTTCCCCTTCGTCCCGGTGTCTCGATGATTTCTCCGGTTTCCATGTCTTCGATCTCCACGAGGAAAAAGGCCTCGTTGACATGCAGGCCGCCGGGCTGTGCCGCGCATTCATAGGACCATGCCCCGATTTCGGTGGCGCCGGCATGGTCGAAGACCCTGGCGCCCCATGCCGTTTCCATGCGCTTCTTGGTGCTGGGGATCCCGGCACCCGGTTCCCCGGCGCAGGTGATCTTTTCGATGGTCAACTGCGAAGGGTCGATGCCCAGTTTCGTTCGGGCCGTTTCCGCCATGCCCAGGACGTATGTGGGGGTTGCCATCATGGCCGTGGCTTTGAGTTCCCGGATCTTCAGAATCCGGGCCGGGGTGTCCAAAACCCCTCCCGGAACCACCTCGCAGCCGATTTTTTCCGCGGCGTAGTGCCCGGCCCAGAAGGCCACGAACACGTTGTAGCCAAAAGGGATGAAGACCCGGTCCCGGGGGCGGTAGCCCTGGGCCCAGAGGATGTAGGACCAGCTCTCCGCCCACCATTCCCAGTCCTGCCATGTATCGGGCTGGTAGACGGGCTGTCCCGTGGTGCCGCTGGTCTGCCGGAATTCGGTGACCGCTTCGAGGGGAACGCACAGGGCGTCTCCGTAAGGGAATGGATCCTTTCTCTGGATATCGCGCATCATGGATTTTTCCACCTTGGGGACGCGCCGGATATCCGCCGTCGTTCGGACGTCTTCGGGAGTGATTCCTGCGGCGTCGTAAAGACGGCGGTGGAACCGGGAGCGTTCATAGGCCCAGGTGAAAATCTTTTTGAACTTCTCCAGCTGAAGCGACGCCAGGCGGTGCCGGGAAAGTTGTTCGAGATGAGGATTCCAGTAGGGTTGGCCGGGATCCATGGGGCGCCTTTTCTCAGTACATCTTGTTGGGAAGGTATAAGATGATCTGGGGGAAGATCACCATCAACGCGGTACCCACGATGATCGCGAGCAAAAAGGGCAGGATGCCTTTGAAGATTCTTTCCAGGGGGATCCCCCCCACGGCGCTCTGGGAGACGCCGTACACCACGTACACGTTGATGCCCACCGGCGGCGTGATCACGCCCATCTGGGTAACGAGCACGATGATGACCCCGAACCAGACGGGATCGTAGCCGAGGTCCATGATGACGGGATAAAAGATGGGGATGGTCAGCATGACCAGGGCCAGGGCGTCCATCACGCATCCCCCGACGAAATAAACGGCGATGATGGCCGAAAGGATCAGGTAGGGCGGCAGGTCCAGTCCCCCGATCCACGAGGCGAGGTTGAAGGGAATCCGGGTCACGGCCAAAAATTTTCCGAAGATCACCGCTCCCGCGATGAGGAACATGACCATGCAGGAGGTTCGAAGGGTTTCGTATAAGGACTTGACGATGCCTTCCCAGGTGATGCGCCGCCGCACAGCGGCCACGGCGAAAACGCCGAAGGCGCCCACGGCGGCGGCCTCCGTCGGCGTGAAAAGGCCGTAGAAAAGCCCTCCCATAACCAGGAGGAAGACCAGGAGGGTGTCCCCCATGTTCGTCAGGGACCGGATGCGCTCGCGCCAGGAGAATCGTTCGCCGGGGGCGCCTTGTTCCGGCTGGAACCGGCACCAGACCAGGATGCACAGGATGAAAAGAGCGGTGATGACGATGGCGGGGAGGATGCCGGCCACGAAAAGCGCCCCGATGGATTGTTCCGTGAGTATTCCGTAAACGATGAGCACCACGCTGGGGGGCATGATCATCCCGAGACCACCGCCGGAGGCCACCGACCCCGAAGAGAGTTCATCGGCGTATCCGTAACGACGCATCTCCGGAAGACCCACCGTGGCCAGGGTGGCCGCCGTTGCCGGGCTCGAACCGCAGACGGCGCCGAAGGCCGTGCAGGCCGTCACCGTGGCCATGGCCAGCCCGCCCCGGATGGCCCCCAAAAATTTGTAGGCGGTGTCGTAGAGGCGCCGGCCGATCCCGCAGTTGAAGGCAAGTTGGCCCATGAGGATAAACAGGGGGATGGTGGTCAGGCCATAGGAGGCAAAGGTTTCGTAGATGCTCCGGGACAAAAGCCCCAGGCCGCCTTTGAGGGAGATCATCAGGCTGAATCCCAGGAAGCCGACCAGGGCCATGACGTAGGCTACGGGCATCCGCGTCATGAAAATCGCCAGCATGAAAAGGATCCCGAGGACGCCGATGAGGGTGGGGCTCACGATTTCTCCTTGAGTTGTCTGGATATGGAAACGATTTCTTCGAAAATGGTCAGGACAAAGACGAGAAAGGATACGGCGACGGCCAAGATGATCAAATGTTCCGGGAATTTCAAAGAGATGGAGACCTCTCCCGATGCCCGGATGGTCCCGGCATAGACGAACATCCGCCAGGTGACCAGGGAGAAGAACACCAAGGCCAAAATATTGGTGAAAAGGTCGAATGTCTTCTGGGTCCTTTCGGAAAAATTCTTGACCACGATCTCCACGCCGATGTGCCCCTGGACATGGTGGGTATAGGGAAGGGCCAGGGCGGCGGCAAGGGTGGCCATGAAACCCACCAGTTCCACGGACCCGAAGATGGGGTGTCCCAGTTTGCGCCCTACCACGTCCACACAGGTCAGCAGCGTCATCCCCCCCAGGCAAAAGGCGCCGCCGACTTTGCATACGAGGCGGAGACGCGCCATGGTTTTCCGGAAAAGACTTTTCACGATGCCGTGTTTCTCCAAAACATAAGGGGGGCGGCGCCCCCCTTATGCGCTTGTCGACCCGTTACTGGACTTCCGCCAGGGCTTTGGCGGTAAAATCCACCACTTCCTTGGCATTGATCCCCTTGGCGCTGGTGTCTTTGATGTAGTCCTCCAGGATGGGTTCCACGGCCTTTTTCCAGCGGGCCTGCTCATTGGCGTCCATGCCGATGAGTTGTCCCCCCTGGTTCAGGAAGAACTGAATCCCCTCCATGTCGCTGACATCCCAGGCTTCCCCGTGCTTTGTCACCCATTCCGCGTTGATTTCCTCGATGACCTTTTGCACTTCCTGGGGGAGGGCGTTCCACTTATCCTTGTTCATGACCACGAAAAAGGACGTGGTATACGCGGCGCTGAAGGCGGCGGTGCAGTATCCCGTCACTTCTCCCAGTTTCCATCCCTTGTTGGCTTCGAGGGGATAGACCGCACCGTCCACCACGCCCTTCTGGAGCATTTCATAGGTTTCCGGCATGGGTTTGGGCACCGGGGTGCCGCCCAGGGCTTGGACCACCAATGCGCTGGTCCCGTGGGCCCGGAATTTCAGCCCCTTCATATCCTCCATCTTGCGGATGGGCTTCTTGGAATGCACCAGGCCGGGGCCGTGGGCGTGAAGGTACATGACTTTCGTGTCGTTGAGTTCCTTGGGCTTGAAATGTTCGTAAACCTGCATGATGACCTGCGTGGCGGCCTTCCCGCTGGCATAGCCCAGGGGGAGGTCCACGGCGGCCATGACCGGAAAGCGGCCCCGGGTATAGGCAAAGACGGAAAAACCGATATCCGAAAGCCCCTGGACGACGCCGTCGTAGCACTGGTTGGCCTTGGTCAGGGTCTGACCCGGGTAGTATTCCACCTTGACTTGACCCCCGGTGCGCTTTTCCACTTCCCGGCACCATGCTTCGGCAAGCTTGCTCTGGATATGGGTGGGCGGAAAAAAGTTGCTGTAGGTCAATTTGATGACCTTGGCCTCCGCCGGCACGGGAGAAAAGGAGATCCCCATGCACCCCATGCCGAAAATCAACAGTCCGATCAAAAGGATCCTTTTTTTCATACACCTGCCTCCTTTCATTGGGTGAGCAAAACGCTTTTAAATACTTTTTGCCGATGTGTCGCCGTGAGATCGAATTCGAAAAATGAGGTGATTACATCATAGCTATATTATGGCTTATCCTTACTAAAGACCGAACTGGACTGTCAACAAAAATTGGCCGGATGGATGCGCTTCAAAGCCCCCCGGCCCTGATGGGCGCAACTGCCCGGAAAGCGTTCCGGCCGGAAGGTTATGGATGTTGTTTCAAGTTGCTTCGGGGGGCATGTCCTTTTCCATCGCCGCGAAAGGGAGAAAAGGGTTGCCCCCGTTGAGAGGCTTGGGCTTTTTTTTATCCCTCCGGGTGAACGGTCGGCGGCGGAGGAGCACGTAAGTGGCACCGGCCCCGCCGTCGCAGAGGCGGGCGCTGGCAAAAGCGATGACCCACTTGCGCCAGGGTCCGGTGGTCAGCCACTCGCAGATCCGGGTCTTGAGCACCGGTTCGGCAGGGGAGGACAGGCCCCGGCCGTGGACCACCAATACCTGGCACTTTCCGGTGCGGATCGCTTCTTTCAGGAAACGGTCGAGGTTCTCCTTTGCGGCTTCCACCCCGAGTCCGTGAAGATCGATGTGGGACTGGATGGAGAAATCCCCCCGGTGCAGGCGGCCGGCGATTTCCGGAGGGACCCGATACCCGGTGCCCTCCATGTATTCCGATGTTTGGGAGACCAGAAAGCCCGCTCCGGATTGGACAAGGGCGTCGAGCCGTTTTGTTTCCGATGCATCCGCCGCCGGCGTTCGGCGTGCAGCCGGCGGGGGATCCGGGGGCGGCGTCGCCGGGGAACGCTCCCGCCGGGCCAGGGGGAGAACATCCCGCATGGCGTCTCGGAATATCCGGGATTCATCGACTTCGGCGGGAAAGGGTTGTGCGGCCTTTTTGCAATCCAGACGAAGATGCGTTTCCGATGGGAAGGATTGCTTTCGTGGGGATTCGTTTAAGAACCGTGTCAGCTCTTCAAAGGATTTGAATCGAATCCGGTGTTTGGCATGCATTTGCCCCTCCCGGAAAAAAAAGAGAGTTGCGGATCTTTACGGCCTGTTCAAAGACCTTTTCAACACGTATCCGTTTTTATATCATAAGAAACCGGGATGAACAATAAAGGCAAATGAAATAAAATGCACATCGGATCGGATGCGTGGAAAAGACACCTTCTGGAGGGGGCCCGGGAAATGGGATTTTCCATCGGGGTCCGGGAAGCGGACCAGCTCATCGTCCACGCCGTGGAGTTGATGCGCTTCAACCGGCGGATCAACCTGACCGCCATTACGGATCCCCTGAAGGTGGCGGCCCACCACTATCTGGATTCTTTGGCCGGTCTTTTCCGGATCCCTTTCCGATGCCGGCTTCTCGATATCGGTTCCGGAGGCGGATTTCCGGGGATTCCATTGAAGGTGCTGCGACCCGAGATGGAGCTGGTCCTCATTGACGCTTCTCGAAAAAAAGTCACGTTCCTGAAACACGCCATACGCGCCCTGAATCTGAACCCCGCCGAGGCGCTTCATGTGCGGGCGGACTCCCTGATGCAACGGCCCGGATACACCGGCTCTTTTGACGTGGTGGTGAGCCGGGCCCTTTCTTCATTGAAGGAATTTATTCTTACGGCCCGGCCCTTTCTGAATGACGGGGGACGGATGATCGCCTGGAAAAGCGGCCCCGTTACCGAAGAAATCCGGACCCTCAGGGAGGAAAAGGCCCCTTCGGCTTTCTTCGGAATGTCGGTTCAGGTATTCCCGTATGTCCTCCCCGGCGTCCGGTCCGAACGGATGCTGGTGATCATTTCCATGAAAAAAAACGAAACCCTACGGAACAAAGCGCATTGACGGGTCCCGCCCCTCCCATAAAATCGGTAACGAAATCGAAATCGAAATCGAAATCGAAATCGGGGTCGGGATCGAGGTAAGGACCAAAGGAGGAGCGACGACCAAAGAGAACACGCCGAGGCCTTTCAGATGGTACGGCGGCATCCGGCACCCCTGGACGCCGGATGCCGGTTCAACGACCCCCATTTCTACCCATACTACGCATCCCGGTCCTTTCCCTTGCTGGTGAGGACGTTTTTCGCCGGACCGTTCAATTGGGGTTGATCTTAAACCCCGAAATGGGATAAAATGTCTTTTCTGAGTGAAATAGGCGGGAAATCCGGATTTTTGGTACGCCTGGCAGGACTCGAACCTGCGACCTACGGATTAGAAGTCCGTTGCTCTATCCAGCTGAGCTACAGGCGCACTGCTGGAAACGCTTTATAACACGAGACACTTTGGATGTCCACGAAAACGAAATCAAAAACGACCCCGGCCGGGGGCCCCTCCAGGAAGCCGAAAAAGAAGGCGGAGAAGCCGGCGCCGGTCATCGATAACCGTTTGCCGGCAAAAGAGACGGGGGAAAAAGCCCTTGTCCGGTACGATCCTCTCCAGCGCTATCTCATGGAGATCAGTCAGTACCGGCTCTTGACCCGGGAAGAAGAAGTCCAGTTGGCCAAGCGGATCCAGGAAAAAGGGGACCGGAAAGCGGCATATATCCTGGTGACTTCCAACCTCCGGCTGGTGGTGAAGATCGCCCTGGAATTCCAGAGGATCTGGATGCAAAACCTTCTGGATTTGATCCAGGAAGGCAACATCGGTCTCATGCAGGCGGCTCGAAAATTCGATCCGTATAAAAACGTCAAGTTCAGCTACTATGCGTCATTTTGGATCAAAGCCTATATTCTGAAATTCATCATGGATAACTGGCGTCTGGTCAAGATCGGCACCACCCAGGGACAACGGAAACTGTTTTTCAAACTGAAAAAAGAAAAGCAACGCCTCATCGATCAGGGGTTCGATCCCAAACCCAAACTCCTTTCCCAGCGCCTGGGAGTGACGGAAAAAGAAGTCGTGGAGATGGATCAGCGCCTGGACGGATGGGACCTGTCCCTGGACGCCCCCATCAAGGATGATTCGGACACGGAACGGATGGATTTCGTCAGTACCGAAAACGACTCCATTGAAGTCCAGATGTCCAAAAAAGAGATGGATTCCATACTCCGTGAAAAGATCGACGCCTTTAAAGAGCAGCTGACCCCACGAGAGCTGGAGATATTCGAACTGCGGATCTTCTCGGAGTCGCCGGTGACCCTTCAAGAAATCGGGGAAAGATACGGGATCTCGAGAGAACGCGTACGCCAGGTCGAAAAAAACATCGTCAAACGGATGCGGGAGTTTTTTAAGGAAGAGATATCCGACTTTGATACATTTTCCGCCTCCACCGGATAATTCGCCGGATCCGGGGTGGATGCGTTCCTTACAGAGGTCCTCCCGGTGTCTTTAGCATCCACGCGTTTTCAGTATTTGATGGAATCGTAAAAAGGCTTGAACGGCGCTTGCAAAAGCCTTTTTACGATCTTGTCGACGTCTTTGAAAGGATCCGTGTTTTCATGAAAATTCGTCTGGTGAAAAGGGTGCTTTTTCTTTTGCCCCTGCTTGTTTTCATGGCCTGCGCCGCCCCGAAATCGAGTGGACCGGCCGGCCAAGCCGCTTCCGTGGAAACCGTTTCCAAAAGCGGCGCGGCGTGGCCCGTGAATGCGTATTTTTATTATTTAGCGGCCCGGCGGGCGCTGGAAAGCGGAAACGTTGAAAAAGCCCGGCAACTCCTCGGCAAGGCCATATTGCACGATCCGCGCTCCATCTTCTTGAAGATGGAGTCGGCCCTGCTTCTGGCCGAACAAGGGGAATCCCGACAGGCCCTGGAGGTCATGCGAAGCGTGACCGCACAAGATCCGACCCATGCGGAAGCGCTGGTACTTCTGGGAAAACTGGAGCAGGAGCAAAAAAATCACGCAGCAGCGGCGGAGGCCTTTGAACGGGCCCTTCAACTCGATTCCACCCGGGTGAATGTCTATCTGATCTTGGGAAATGCCTATGCGGAAAAAAAGGATTTTGAAAACGCCCGGCGGATTTACGAAAGACTGGTGGACGCGTTTCCGGATTACTATGTGGGGCACTTTTTCCTGGGCAAGACGCTGGTGGAAGAAGGGGAGTTGGCGGCGGGGAAGAAGGCTTTTTTGCGGGCCCTGGAATTGGCACCGGAGCTGTTGGAAGCCCGGTATGCCCTCATCGATCTTTATCAAAAAGAAAAAAAGCCCCATGAGGCCGTCGGCCTCTACCGGGAGATTCTCAAGAGAAATCCGGACAGCATCCGCTCCAGGCTCGGACTGGGCCTTTTGTATCATCAACTCGGAGATCTCAAGGCAGCCGAAGGATACCTGAAGGCGTTGGGCGAAAAAAGCCGGAAGGACCCGGAAATCATCCGGCAGCTTTTCAATCTTTATCTGGATGAGAAAAACTACGATGCCGCCGTCGTCATCCTGGCCGGGATGCTCCAGGGGGCGCCGGACGCCTCGGACCTCCACTACCTGATGGGGATCGCCCAGGACGGAAAGGAGAACAAGGCCGAGGCCATCCGTTACATGCGACAGGTCCGGCCCGACTCCAAATTCTATTCCAATGCCGTGATTCACACCGCCTTTTTGCTCGAGGAGACCGGAAAGACATCCGATGCGGTGGCGTTTCTGAAAGACGTCATCAAAAAGATGCCGGAAAATGCGGAATTTTACCTTTACCTGGGCTCCTTTTACGAGGAAATGGAAGCCTTTGATCAGGCCGAAGCGGTTTTAAAACAGGGTCTGGAAAAGGATCCCGACAACGCCAAGATTCTTTTTCGTCTCGGTGTCGTCTATGACAAGTCCGACCGCAAAGACGCCTCCATTGCGGCCATGAAAGCGGTGATCCGCATCGATCCGAAAAACGCCAATGCCCTGAATTATCTGGGGTACACCTATGCGGAACTGGGACGCAACCTGGACGAGGCGGAAAATCTCATCCGGGAAGCCTTAAAGCACAAACCCGACGACGGGTACATTACGGACAGCCTGGGGTGGGTGTATTTCAAAAAGGGAAAATTTGAAGAGGCCTTGAAATGGCTCCTGAAAGCTGTTTCCCTTGTTCCCGGGGACCCCGTCATTCTGGAACATCTCGGTGATATTTATCAGCGTATGAATGACCCCAAAGAAGCATTAAAGTATTATCGAAAATCCTTGGAGTTGAAAAAAAAAGATAAAACAGAAATTGAAGAAAAGGTAAATAACATATTGAAATTATTGAATC